>NZ_JAKFCB010000286.1:0-12380 GCF_036676885.1 Aeromicrobium sp. | reverse complement strand
AACTGGATGGAGACACTCATGACTACAGCGCGAGACATCATGACCGGAGGCGTCGAGTGTGTGGACGCCGGCGAGACACTCGTACAGGCCGCCAAGAAGATGCGCGACCTCGGCGTGGGTGCGCTCCCGATCTGCGGTGAGGACCAGCGCCTCAAGGGGATGCTCACCGACCGCGACATCGTCGTGAACTGCCTCGCCGAAGACGGCGACCCCAACACGATGACCGCCGGCGATCTCGCTCAGGGCAAGCCCGTCACGATCGGCGCCGACGACTCGATCGAGGAGACGCTCCACACCATGACGGAGCACGCCGTTCGCCGCCTGCCGGTGATCGACGGTCACGACCTGGTCGGCATCGTCAGCCAGGCGGACATCGCAAAGAATCTGCCCGAGGACCGCGTCGGCGAGCTCGTCGAGGCGATCTCCGGAGCGCCCAGCAACGACGGCTGATCCGGCCCCACTGCGTCCCCGGTCGCGGGCGCGGCCGGGGGCCCACGTGCATACGGCGCAGCGTCCCCGTTGTTGCGGGTGCACCGGGAGTCGGCCACGGTTGGGGCATGTTCCGAGGCGCAACCATCGTCCTGGTCGGCTGCCTCGCGCTCGCGAGCTGCTCCTCGAATCCGGACGCCAAGCCCGCACGTCCCACCCCCACGGCGTACACCGTCAAGGACGTGGCGTGCGACCGGGACCGCTCCTCGATGGACGCCAAGACCACGATCGAGCAGGTGGGCGGCCTGGCATCCGACGACTACGTGGTCCGCTTCTCGCAGAGCACCCGCCTCGGGGTCGTGGCCCTGGTCGACGGTGACACCCAGAAGGCCTTCGACGAGCTGGTCGGCACCTACGGCGTCACTGTGGTCGCGCAGATCGAGGACGACGGCACCAGCAAGGTCACCGGCTTCCAGCAGGTACGTGACCTCGTCGCGTCAATCTGCGACTGAGACACCTCCACGTACAAGCGACCCCGACCAAGGAACTGCCGGGGTCACTGTCGTGTGGTGGGCGAAGAGGGACTCGAACCCCCGACCTTCCGGGTGTAAACCGGATGCTCTAACCAACTGAGCTATTCGCCCGCAGGACCAGCGGAACGATACCGCAAGCGGCGCGCAAGACCCGCATTCGCGGGCGTCGGGACAAGCAGGAACCGCGGCTGCCAAGGTCTCGGGTCCCTGGCAGCCGCGGCATCTCAATCAAACCGTATTGGTGGGTTCACCCGCAGGTAATTTGGGAAGATTTCAGGAAAGTTCGGCCAGTGCCGTGCGGTAGTCCGAGAGATCGCGCCGGTCGCCGATTCCCACCTGCACCTTCCACCTCACGAGGCCCTCACGATCGATCACGTATGTCCCGCGGTTCGGCGCTCCGGCATCGTCGTTGAACGTGCCGTACGCCCTGGCGACCTCGCCGTGCGGCCAGAAGTCGCTGAGGATCGGGAACGTGTATCCGTCACGGTCCGAGAAGGCTCGGTTGGCGAAGAAGTGGTCGCAGGAAACGGCGAGCACCTGCGCACCGGCACCCTCGAAAACGTCCGGATTGTCGCGGATCTCGCCGAGCTCGCTTGCGCAGATGCCGCTGAAGGCGAACGGGAAGAACACCAGGACGACGTTCCTCTCGCCGCGGAACGACGAGAGCGTGATGTCCTCGCCGTGCTGGCTCTTGAGGGTGAAGTCCGGCGCGACAGATCCGACGTCGAGGCTCATGGGGTCGAGGGTAGACGGCCGTCGTGGATCGCTTGATCTCGATACGAGCCCTCGTCCCTCGGGCTCACTCGATCGGCGCGATCCACTCGGTCAGCGCAGAGCTCGCTCGGTCTCAGCGTTTGTGCGCCGTGAGTCTGGTCGAGGCCCAGTCCTCGGAGGCCGATGACGTCGTGGTCGTCGACAGGCCGGCGATCGGCGCTGCCTCGACGACGTCGGCACCGGGTACGTAACCCGGTCGGCCCACCTTGGGAGTGAACAACCAGACCGAGCCGCCCTCGACGAGATCCTGCAGCGCGTCGACCAGCGCATCGATGAGATCGCCGTCCTTGTCGCGCCACCAGACGATCACGCCGTCAACGACATCACCATGGTCACCATCGACCAGGTTGTTGCCGGTGACGCGCTCGATCTCGACACGGAGCTCCTCGTCGACGTCCTCATCCCAGCCCAGCTCCTGGATGACGGTGTCAGGACCGAAGCCCAACTTGCCCGCGTCCACCGCGATGTCTCCCTACGTTTGTGGAAAACCTACTGAAAAGTAGGTTCGTCAGCACTGTTGCCGCTAACACAGTAGCGAACCCGGGGTGGAATGATGGACACGTCCACAAGACTTCTTAGGGAGCAAGCATGCCGCAATCCGGCCCCGAACGACCGGCAGTCATTCACGAGGGTCTGCCGACCCAGTTGCCTGACATCGACCCGGACGAGACCTCAGAGTGGGTCAGCTCACTCGACGAGATGATCGACAGCCGCGGCCGTAGCCGGGCACGCTACGTCATGCTCAAGCTGCTGGAGCGCGCCCGCGAGCAGAACATCGGCGTGCCCGCCTTGCGCAGCACCGATTTCATCAACACGATCCCGCCCGAGCGCGAGCCGTGGTTCCCCGGCAACGAGGCGATCGAGCGCCGCATCCGGTCCTACATCCGGTGGAACGCCGCCGTCATGGTGTCCCGCGCCAACCGCCCGGGCCTCGGCGTCGGCGGACACATCGCGTCCTACCAGTCGGCGGCCAGCCTCTACGAGGTCGGCTTCAACCACTTCTTCCGCGGCAAGAACCACCCCGGCGGCGGTGACCAGATCTACTTCCAGGGACACGCGGCGCCCGGCATCTACGCCCGGTCGTTCCTCGAGGGCGGTCTCAGCGAGACGCAGCTCGACCGCTTCCGCCAGGAGCACTCGCACGGCCCGGGCAACGGCCTGTCGTCCTACCCGCACCCGCGCCTCATGTCGGACTACTGGGAGTTCCCCACGGTCTCGATGGGCCTCGGAGCGATCAACTCGATCTACCAGGCTCGCTTCAACCGCTACCTGCACAACCGCGGCATCAAGGACACGAGCCAGCAGCACGTATGGACGTTCCTGGGCGACGGCGAGATGGGTGAGCCCGAGTCGCTCGGCGCGATCGGCATCGCCGCCCGTGAAGAGCTCGACAACCTCACGTTCGTCGTCAACTGCAACCTGCAGCAGCTCGACGGGCCCGTCCGCGGCAACGGCAAGATCATCCAGGAGCTCGAGTCCACGTTCCGTGGCGCCGGGTGGAACGTCATCAAGGTCGTCTGGGGCCGCGAGTGGGACGACCTGCTCGCCCGCGACACCGACGGCGTCCTGGTCAACCAGATGAACCGCACGCCCGACGGCGAGTTCCAGACCCTCTCGGTCGAGTCCGGCGCCTACAACCGCGAGAACTTCTTCGGCCCCGACCCGCGCCTGCGCAAGATGGTCGAGCACCTGTCGGACGAGGAGATCGAGCGTCTCCCCCGCGGCGGCCACGACTACCGCAAGGTCTACGCCGCGTTCGACGCTGCGCAGAAGCACACGGGTCAGCCGACCGTCATCCTGGCCCACACGATCAAGGGCTGGCTGCTCGAGTCGTTCGCGGGCCGCAATGCGACCCACCAGATGAAGAAGCTCACCAAGGACGACCTCAAGGGCTTCCGCGACCGTCTCAACATCCCGATCTCCGACGCCCAGATCGACGGCAGCGACATCGCGCCGTTCTATCACCCGGGTGAGGACAGCGAGGAGATGCAGTACATGCGCGCCCGTCGCGAGGCGCTCGGCGGATCGCTGCCCAAGCGCGTCGTCAACCCGGTCAGCCTCAAGCTGCCCGAGGACAAGATGTACGACGAGCTCAAGAAGGGCTCCGGCAAGCAGCAGATCGCCACGACGATGGCCTTCGTACGCCTGCTGCGCGATCTCATGAAGGATCCGGAGATCGGCCATCGCATCGTCCCGATCGCGCCCGACGAGTACCGCACGTTCGGCATGGACTCGATGTTCCCGTCGGCCAAGATCTACAACCCGGCCGGCCAGACGTACGAGGCGGTCGACCGCAAGCTGCTGCTCGCCTACAAGGAGTCGGCGCAGGGCCAGTTGCTGCACGAGGGCATCAGCGAGGCGGGGGCGATGGCCTCGGCGACCGCGGCCGGCAGCGCGTACTCCACGCACGGCGAGCCGATGATCCCGGTCTACATGTTCTACTCGATGTTCGGCTTCCAGCGCACCGCCGACTCGATCTGGGCGATGGCCGACCAGCTGGCCCGTGGCTTCCTGATCGGCGCCACTGCCGGTCGTACGACGCTGACCGGCGAAGGCCTGCAGCACGCCGACGGCCACTCGCCGCTGATCGCGCAGACCAACCCGGCCGTCGTGCACTACGACCCGGCGTACGGCTTCGAGATCAGCCACATCATGAAGTACGGCCTCGAGCGGATGTACGGCTCCACGGAGGCGTTCCCCCACGGCGAGGACGTCATCTTCTACCTGACGGTCTACAACGAGGCCGTCCAGCAGCCCGTCGAGCCGGAGGACGTCGACGTCGAGGGCATCCTCAAGGGCGCCTACATCTACCGCAAGGCGACCGGCGGCGAGGCCTCGGCGCGCATCATGGCGTCCGGTGTCTCCGTGCCGTGGGCGCTCAAGGCTCAGGAGATCCTGGCCGCCGACTACGGTGTCGAGGCCGATGTCTGGTCCGTGACGTCGTGGAACGAGCTCGCCCGCGACGCCGTGGCGGCCGAGAAGTGGAACCTCAACCACCCCGGCGAGTACAGCCGCATGCCCTACATCACGGTCAAGCTCATGGACACGTCCGCCGTGACGGTCGCCGTCAGCGACTACATGCGCGCCGTGCCCGACCAGATCGCCCGCTGGGTGCCCGGTCCGTGGCAGTCGCTCGGCACCGACGGCTTCGGCTTCGCGGACACGCGAGCCGCCGCGCGGCGTACGTTCCAGGTCGACGCGGAGTCGATCGTCGTGTCGGTCCTGCAGACACTGGCCCAGCGCGGCACGGTGCGACCCGAGACCGTCCGTGAGGCGTTCAACCGGTTCCGCATCGACGACCCGACGGCCGTTGCCGACGTACCGCAGGAGGGTGGAGACGCCTGACCCGCAGGGAGACAAGCCCTCACAAGGACCTCTCAGGGTCGCCTAATAGGATGGCGTTCATGCGTCGTCAGCCCTACACCTTCGCGGTGTGCCTCTCAGTTCTCGTCGGACTGGCGGCCTACATCGCGTCGGAGCGCTACGACGTCCCGTTGCGCGATCCTGACGGATTCCTCGGCCCTGCCTACATCCGGCTACCGGTGATCGGCTTGTTGTTCTTCGCCGCAGGCATCGTCCCGCCGGCGTTCCGGCGGTCCCGGCGTACGTACGCCCAGACCCCGGAGTGGCGTCGATCCCTCGACTACGGCTCGCCGATCACCAGCCGACTGCTCGACGCATTCGTCACGACGTTCTTCTGGGGCCTCGTGGCGGGTGTCGCGGCGATCGGCTGGTCGGCGGCCGAAGGCTCGACCACGGGACGCGTGGCCGTCGTCGTCGTCGCGGTGGCGCTCGTTGCCGCCTTCGCCGCCATGGAGCTCCGCAGCCAGACCGCCACGGGCATGACAACGATCTCGCGGCTGACCGAGATCATGGTGCTCGACGAGTCCACGCTGCGACCCCTCACCTGGCGCCGCGCCCTCATCCGCCAGGGCCTCAGGATCGTGCTGCCGCTGCTGGCCGCACGCGCCGTCGTGGCGTACGCCCATCCCTACATCGGCGATTGGGTGTGGCTCGGCATCCTGCTGATCCCGCTGTGGCTCACGACCAACGGCGCCGACCGTCTGGTTGCGGCCCGGCGGTTCGAGGCCAATCGCATCCCTGAGGACCTCACGCCGCTGCGCGCCCGCGAGACGCCCCCGCGGCTGTTCATGTTCATGGACATCATCCGCGAGGAGTGGACGTGGAAGCGCGTCCTCTACATCGTCCTGGGACTGGTGTCGTTCTACGTCTGCTACGTCAGCTATCGCAACCTCAAGAGCGACCTGCCGCTGGCGCGCGCCGGGGTGCACTTCGACAAGCAGATGCTGGACATCGACTACTTCCTGTTCTTCAACCACAACCCCGCTCCGGTCCTCCACGACCTGCTGGGCACCGGGTTCGCCGCCCAGGTCCTGTCCGTGATCTACGTGGCCTACCTGCCCCTGATCCCGCTGACGCTCGGCGCGTTCCTCGTCTGGGGCAAGGACCTCTCGCTCGGCGCCTGGTACGCGACAGCGCTCAGCCTCAACTGGGTCCTCGGCGTCATCAGCTACTACATCTTCCCGACGTTCGGGCCGGCCTTCGTGCAGCCCGCGATGTTCGCAGACCTTCCGGAGACCAGCGCCGAACAGCTGCAACGAAGTCTGTTCCGCGCCGCCACCAAGTTCTACGAAGACCCGGCCGGCGGCAGCACGTACGGCATCGCCGGCTTCGCGTCGCTGCACGTGTCCGTCGTGGTCTCGGCCGCTCTGTTCCTGCGCGCGACCAACCAGCGCAAGGTCGTGCAGCTGATCGGCTGGGTCTACCTCGGCCTCGTGGTGCTCGCGACGATCTACTTCGGCTGGCACTACCTCGCCGACGACGTGGCCGGAGCCTTCATCGGCTGGGCCGCCGTGGCGATCGGTGCGTGGGCGACGGGCAACACCAAGCGACAACGCCGCAAGGAGCAGGCCACGATCGAGGCCCCGCCCCCGCTCGAGTCGAGGCCCGCCGTCCCTAGCTGATCGCGGGGGCGGCACCTTCGTCGGGCACCGCCGGCACGCTCTCGAGGGTGTACTGGTCACCACGACGTAGCAGCGCACGCCAGCGCCCGCGGTGGTACTGCGCCGGCGCGTTCGACTCGATGAACGCCGTCACCAGGCGGCAGAACTCCTCCGGATGGTCCTTGTGGGGGAAGTGTCCGGCGTCATTGAGAACGTGAACATCGGAGACCTGAGTCGGCGCGGAGTCCGCGTGCTTCGACGGTATGACGATGTCGTCGCGGCCCCAGACGACCAGCACCGGCATCAGGCGAGCCAGGTAGCTGCGGTCCGTCATCGTGACGAACTGGCCCTTCCAGTTGAGCACGTGGCTCGTCACGCGCTGGACGGCCCTGCGGGTCGCCGGGTCTGCCAGGGACTCGTAGATGCGGGCGACCTCGTCGAGGTCTCGTGTGACGGCCAAAGGAGTCCGCGAGAGCGCCCGCATGGTGCCGGCGACGAGAGGGCGCCACGGCCGGAACGTCGCTGCGGCGATCGCCGCGCTGCTGCCCGGGACGGTGAGGAACCGGATGAGCGGCGTGACCTCCTTGCCGAGGCCGCCGGTCGACACGAGCACGACCCGCTCGGTGCGGTCCGGGAACTGATAGGCGAACTGCATCGCGACCCCACCGCCGAAGCTGTGCCCCACGACCGTCACCTTGTCGATGCCGAGCACCGTCAGCAGGTCACGCATGCCGTTCGCGTAGCCGCCGAGCGAGTAGTCGGCATCGGGCTTGTCGGACTCGCCGTGACCCAGCAGGTCCGGCGCGATGACGGTGTAGTGCTCCGACAGGGTCGGAATGACGTCGAGCCAGGTCGACGAGTCGCAGGCGAGACCGTGCAGCAGGAGCAATGCGGGGCCGGAGCCGGAGATGCGGAAAGCACGTCGATAGCCATGCACCACCAGGTACTGGACGTCCTCGACGCTTTCCATCCGAACATCCTAGGGCGGCCCGTTCCGGCGGCCCAGGCAACCCCTGCGTGGTGTGCGTGATCGCCCACACCGCTCGTTAGACTCAACGCGTGCCTTCCCCCTCGTCAGTCCACGAACAGCTCACGGACATCCTCGTCCGTGTCGTCGGCTGTCCCGCCGACGCCGTCGTGCCGGGGGCGAGCCTCAAGGAGCTCGGCACCGATTCGCTCACGATCGTGGAGCTGGCGGACGAGCTGGGCCGACGGTTCGATGTCTACCTCTCCGACGATTCCGTCGACAGCCTGGTGACGGTCCAGGACGCGATCGACGCGGTCGTCCACCACGACGGCGCCACTACGCCGGCGCGCAGCGGCCGGGTGCCGACCACGCTGGAGTCCCCTGCCCCACCGGTCCGCGACTGGGAGCACGTCCAACGACGCCGGGTGGCCGAACGGATGATCTTCTGGTTCGTCGTCGCCGGCGTGCTCGTGGGAGCGGGCCTCGGCTTCGGCGGATCCGCGCTCATCAAGGCAACCGGCATCAGCTCCGTCGACCTGCCGCCCATCAGCAACCCGACCACAGCCCCCTCCACGGCGCCGACCACGACACCCGAGCCGGAACCCACCCAGACCAGCACCACCGAGCCGAACGTCCCGGAGCCGACGATCGAGGCCTCCAAGCCCCAGGTCGCCCCCGGCGAGCGGTTCGTCCTCGAGGGCATCTTCCCGGCCGCCGGTGAGGGCGCCGAGCTGCAGGTGCAGGTCAAGGACGAAGGCAGCGACTGGGACGACTTCCCGATCGAGACGACGACGCGCAAGGGTGGCCGGTTCAAGACCGAGCTCTACACCTCGCGCACAGGTGAGCGGCAGTTCCGCCTGCTCAACAAGCAGACCGACAAGGCGACGCCTGCCGTGACGGTCGAGATCGGCTAAAGCCCTAGATCACCTGGTGCAGCCAACGCACCGGCGCGCCGTCGCCGGCGTGACGGAACGGCTCGAGCTCGGCGTCCCATGCCGTGCCCAGCAACCCGTCGAGGGCGGTGTCCATGTCGACCTCGCCCAGCGCGACCTTGACGCGGAAGGCCTTGATGCGGTCCTCCGGGATCAGGATGTCGCCGTGCAGCCCGGCCATCGCGTGGAAGATGCCGAGGGACGGCGTGTAGGAGTAGCGCGCGCCCTCGGTGGACGCCGTGGGCTCCTCGGTGACCTCGAAGCGCAGCTTGTCCCACCCACGCAGCGCCGACGCCAGGGCGGCGGCCGTACCGGCTGGGGCCTGCCACGACAGCTCGGCGCGGTAGGTGCCGGGTTCTGCCATCTGCGGCACCCAGGCGATGTCGGGAGTGCCACCGAGCACGCCGGATGCAGCCCACTCGACATGCGCGCACAGCGCAGACGGGGCTGAGTGCACGAAAAGAACACCCCGGGTCGGGGTGGTCGGCGAAGACGTATTCATCGGTGCCTCCCTAGTGTCGCCTTCCCCAGCGTCTTGGGAGCACCTGAGACCATTGTGACGCATGTTCTCGTGTACGGACAACATCTCGGCCGAAGGGAATGTCGGATGACGACCACTGTGGTGGACAATCCCGCCTCGTCGAGGTTCGAGATCACGGTCGACGGCGAGCTCGCGGGGTTCCTCGACTATCGCAAGGACGGCGACGAGTACGCCATCCCGCACACCCGCATCTACACGCGGTACGAGGGCCACGGCCTCGGCACCGAGCTGGTCAGCGAGGCGCTGAGCGAGATCGCTGCCCGGGGCGGCACGGTGCTGCCCTACTGTCCGTTCGTCCCCAAGGTCATCCGCGACCACCCCGAGTTCACCGAGCTCGTGCCCGAGGACCAGAGAGACACGTTCGGGCTCTAGAGACCTCCGCGACGGCGGCGCTTGGGCCAGACCGCGACGACTGCCGGGCGAGGCACGGAGCCCGGGCCATCCGGCCAGGTCGACGCCGGCGCCTCGACCGAGGCTCCTGAGACCTCACCGGGATGCTGGACGCAGACCATGACGCGCTCCCGGTCGATGTGCGGACCGCACGTCTCGGCACCGTTCGGCACGCTGAGGAACTGCTTGACCTGGCCGCGGTAGCTGCCCTCGAGCGCGAGCCCGAACAGCCCGTCGTGAGAGCCGAGGGCGTTGCCGTCGGTCGAGATCCACAGGTTGCCGTAGCCGTCGAACGCCAGGTTGTCGGGGCACGAGATCGGCGACACCTGGCTCTTGTCGAAGCCGGCGAAGTACGTCGACGGGTCCTGCGGATCGCCGCACAGCAGCAGGACGCTCCAGCCGAACGTCGTGGCGCCGGAGTCGTTCTGCGCCTCGGTGAGCTCGATGACGTGGCCGTGCTTGTTGCTGTTGCGCGGGTTGGCCTCGTCAGCGCCGGCCGCGCCTGTGGCGCCGCGGTTGCTGTTGTTGGTGAGGGCGATGTAGACCTTGCCGCTACGTGGGCTGGGCTCCACGTCTTCGGGGCGGTCCATCTTGGTGGCGCCAACCTTGTCGGCGGCCTGGCGGGTGAACAGCAGCACCTCCGCGGCGCTCATGCCATCGACGAAGGACTGGGTGCCACGAACGAGCGGGATCCACTCGCCCGAACCGTCGAACAGGCCGTCCTCGGGGAGCTGGCCGGACCCGTCGACCGGGCCTGAGTCGCCGGTGAACCTCGCGACGTACAGCGTGCCCTCGTCGAGCAGCGATGCGTTGCGCCGGCGGGCCGCTGCATTCTGGCCGCGAGCCACCTTCTTGTCCGAGACGAACTTGTAGAAGTAGTCGAAGCGCTCGTCGTCACCCATGTAGACCGCGACTCGGCCGTCGCTCGTGATGCGGGGCTCGGCCGCCTCGTGCTTGAAGCGCCCCAGCGCCGTGCGCTTCTTCGGCGTCGAGTGCGGGTCGTACGGGTCGACTTCGACGACCCACCCGAAGCGGTTCGGCTCGTTGGGCTCCTTGGCGATGTCGAACCGGTCGTCGAACCGCTCCCATTTGCGTTCGGTCGCCGTACCGCCCAGACCGTAGCGCTTGAGCCGCGCTGCCTGGACCGGCTCCGTCACCGTCGCCGCGTTGGCGAAGTACTGGTTGAAGTTCTCCTCGCCGCTCAGCCAGGTTCCCCACGGCGTGAGGCCGCCGCCGCAGTTGTTGAGCGTTCCCAGGACGGTACGACCGGCTGGATCGGCCGTCGTACGCAGGAGCTCGTGTCCGGCGGCCGGGCCGGTCAGCTCGAACTCCGAGCCGGTGTGCAGGCGGCGGTTCTTGCCGTCTCCCACGATCGGTCGCAGCGACCCGTTGCGGTCGGCCAGCTTGACGGCGACGACGGCGAGTCCGTGCGCCGCCCAAGCGATCTCGACCTGCTCACGTGTGGGGTTGGCGGGGTCATACCCGGGGAACATCATCGTCTCGCTGGTGTACTCGTGGTTGACCACCATCAGCTTGGTGTCCCGACCGTACGGCAGGAGTGCCAGGTAGTCGTTGTTGAACCCGAACTGCTTGCGCTGTGCCTCAGCGGTCTGTGCGTGCACGTCGAACGCCGGGACACCCTTGAAGAGTGGGTCGCCCCATCCGATGACGACACCCTTTTCGAAGCCTTCGGGGATCACGACGTCGTCGACGACGTTGGGGGCAACGGTGGCGAACTCGAGACCGGGCGCGAATGTCGGCGATGCCTTCAACCCCGACGTAGCAGTGGCGCTGCCCCTTGTCGCAGCAGCGGCGCTGCCGCCTCCCAGCACCGGCGCGGCGAGCCCCACGGCCCCGATCACCGCGCCCGCGCGCAACACCGAACGTCGGGAGACCGCCGCGCGCATCATGTCGCCGAAGTACTCGTTGTCGGAGCAGTTGGGCGCATCATTCGCGCAGGCATTGCCACAGCGGTAGAGGCAGGTCAGGGACGACCTTCCGGAGTTGTGAGCGGAGCGGTCTTCGATCGTGAACATCTGGGGTCCTCCCGAAAGGGTGCGGCGTGTCTGCGCCCGACGCTAGGACGGGAGATCACCGCGCGGACCAACGCGAGGTGAACTCTGGATGGACAAGCCCCGTTGGGGGTCCGCAGTCACCCGACGACGTTGACCTCGATGCCGTTCTCGCGCCACAGGTCCAGCACAGCCGGCTTGTCGTCCCACGCCGCCAGCACGTTGAACCCGTCGGCTTTGATCTGTTCGAGGATGTCGGCCTTGATCAGGACGTCCTTGCGGTAGTCGCCGACGATCCGCATGTAGACCGCGTCGTGCGGCACGTCGTGCTTCGTCAGCCACGTCAACGTCGTGTCGCGCCACTGGAACTCGCGCGATGTCACGACCACGATCGCTCGGCCAGCCGTGTGCTCGGCCTTCGCTGCGTCGACAACTTCCGTACGAGGCGGGCAGTCCGCGGATGCAGCGTGGAAAGCCCAGAAGTCCTTCTCGTCACCCTCGATGAAGTGCTCGATGCTCGAGGTGTCGCACAGCGTGCCGTCCATGTCGAAGATCACCGCATCGCGCATGCCGCTCATTCTGCCCGACGTGTAAGCCACAGCAGTTCGGGTACTTCCCACGCATACCCCCGAAGTGAAGGAGATCGAATGAGCACCATCACCGAAGCAGTGGACGTCGATGTCGACGTACGGACCGCGTACAACCAGTGGACGCAGTTCGAGTCGTTCCCGGAGTTCATGGAAGGCGTCGAAGAGGTGCGGCAGTCGGACGACAAGCACCTGCACTGGGTCACGAAGGTCGGCCCGGTGACACGCGAGTTCGACGCCACGATCACCGA
>NZ_JAKFCB010000285.1:0-1632 GCF_036676885.1 Aeromicrobium sp. | reverse complement strand
CTTCGACTACTCCGACGAGAGCGACCACGTGCGTTACCCGCTCGGCGCCGACACCCGGATCGAGGGCGGACGGAACTCCGACGGCGATCGGCACGCGATCATCGTCAACAAGGCCACCTGCCGACTGTACGAGACCTGGGCGACGCGGAAGACTGCGGCCGGCTGGCGGGCCGGCTCCGGGGCCACCTGGTCACTGACTAGCAACCGCCTGCGTCCGGACACCTGGACGTCGGCAGACGCCGCCGGCTTGCCGATCCTTCCCGGGCTGTTGAGGTGGAACGAGGTCGAGGCCGGCACCGTCGACCACGCCATCCGGTTCACCACCGACGTCACCAGCAACCACCACCTCTGGCCGGCACGGCATCACGCCGGATCGACCAACAGCTGGAACTACCCGCCGATGGGCGCGCGCTTCCGGCTCCGCGCCGGGTACGACGCGTCACACCTCGGCCCCCGCGCCCGGGTCGTCGTCCGCGCCATGAAGAAATACGGCCTCGTGCTCGCCGACAACGGTTCGCCGTGGTTCTTCCAGGGCGAGCAGAACGCGCACTGGCCGGTCCGGATGATCGAGGACCTCAAGAAGATCCCCGCCTCGGCTTTCGTCGCCGTCGACACGTCGTCGCTGCGTCCCTGAGCCAGGTCAGGCGCGTGGGAGCAGGTAGGCCCGGTACGCGGACAGGTTGATGGCGACGAGCCCGCCAACGACCTCGACCGGGATGAGGTAGTGGTTGTAGTCGCCGTCGATGATGGAGAACTGCTCGATCTCCTCCGGGCCGTAGGTGCGGACTTCCTTGCGTGTGGTCGACAGCCGAACCTGCCATGTCGACCCGTCCCGCACGGTGGTGGTCTTGACCTGGACGCGGTCAGCGCGACCTCCGCGCCACACGAGAAGGTCGTACCGGGACGGCTCGAGCGGCCATGACACCGGGAAGCCACAGAGCTCGAACCAGGCTGCTGCCATCAACGAGCCTGCTCTCGCGAGGTGAACGTACTGCGGTCGGATGTCGCGATCAGTCGGCGCTTCGGTCGCCGCAGTAGTCAAGTGAGCGGTGCTGAGCCCGAGCCTGACGGCATGCCCGCGGAGTGTCGTCGTTGCCGAACTCCCGGTGAGCCCTAACGCGACCGTGACCTGCGACCAGGTCGCGGAGGAGGCGACGGCCTCCATCAGCTGTCGGTCAGTCCACCGCCGCTGGCCACGGAAGTGGCTGTAGCTCAGCTCGAGCCGGTCCGCGTGAGCGCGTACCGAGCGCATCGCCCCGGCCGACGATGACCGCAGGCCGAGCATCCGCAGCACTCCCCGCCAGGACGTCGATGACTTCATCGCGCGAATCAGGTCGTCGTCCGAGTAGCGCCGCATGCGGGCAAGCTATTTGTGACCCCCGACAGGAGGGTCGAAGGCACTCTCGACCGACGCGCCCGTACCTGAATCCTGCGGAGCGCGCTCACAAGGTGACGCCGATTCCCAGCATCGATCGGTGACCGTGTAAGGTCGTCCCGCTCGGCTCAACTGCGGGCAAACGGGCTGTGGCGCAGCTTGGTAGCGCACGTGACTGGGGGTCACGGGGTCGCAGGTTCAAATCCTGTCAGCCCGACCGAGAAGTAGAGGTTCAGAGGCGGTCTCCCGAATCGGAG
>NZ_JAKFCB010000284.1:0-3510 GCF_036676885.1 Aeromicrobium sp. | reverse complement strand
AGGACGTCCCGACGGTGCCCGCGCCGACGCCGTAGTCAGGCGCCCTCGGCACCCTTCAGGGCCAGGCCGGTGATCCAGGCGATGTCGGCGGCGGCTTCGCGCGGGGGCTTGGAGGGGCGGGTGATCGCCGACAGCACGAGGCGTACGACGACCTCCACGGCGACCTCGAGCTCGGCGTCGGTCAGCGGCACCGGCGGGTAGAGCTCGACGACGGACTGCTTCACGACCATCACGGCCGCCTCGACGATCTCGCCGGACTCCGTGGTCAGGATCTGCAGGAAGTCAGCATCCTGCTCCTCGGGCAGCGACGTCACGATCGTGCGCACCAGCAGGCTCTGCTCCCCCATCAGCAGGGCGCCTTCGCAGGCAGCGCGTATGCCCTCGACCAGGGTGGTCTCCCCCGCCATGCGCTCGCGGACGACGTCGAGGAACCGGGCGAGCTCACGCATCGCCAGCTGCTCGGCGAGCCCGTGCTTGTTGCTGAACTCGTTGTAGACCGTCTGCCGACTCACCCCGGCCCGCTCGGCGATGCGTGCCATCGTGACGCTCGACCAGCCGGTGTCCTCGATCATCGCCTGAGCGGCATCGAGCAGCCGCTCGCGGACCGGGGCGACCGGTGCTTCGGCGGTCATGCGTCGCCCTCCAGAGCGTCCTCGAGCCGCTGACCAGCGGCGATCCACTTCTCGGCGGCTCGTATGTCTCTCGGCCGGCCGATCCCGACGGCGCCGCGTACGACGCCGTCGTCGAGCAGGTACGCGATGAAGTCACGGTCATGCAGCGAGCCGTGGACGACGAGCTCGTGGGTTGTCTCGGGCCAGCCGGTGACCTGCAGGTTGTGGCCGTACTGATCCGACCAGCACCACGGCACCTCGACGAACGGGACGTCGCCACCGGCCATGACCTTGCCGATCGCGGTCCCGTGGTTCTGCGCGCCCTGCCAGTGCTCGACCCGGTGCCGGCCACCGAGCACGCCGTTGGGCTGGTTGGCGACATCGCCGGCGGCGAAGACATCCGGGGCCGACGTACGTCCGAATGCGTCGACGACGATGCCGTTGGCGACCTCGATGCCGGCGGCTTCGGCGAGCTCGACGTTGGGCTCCATGCCGACCGCGACCACGACGACCGGCGCAGACCACGAACGCCCGTCGCTGGCGCGCACGGTGGTCTGGTCGCCTTCGTCCTCGATCGACGTCACCTGCACGCCGGTGTGCAGGTCGGTGCCTTCGCTCTTGTGCAGGTCGACGTACAGCTCGCCCAGCTCGGGCGGCAGCAGGCGCGGCAGCGGCAGCGCGGCGGTCTCCAGCAACGTCACCTCGCAGCCCATCGTGCGCGCGCTCGCGGCGATCTCGGAGCCGATCAGGCCGGCGCCGACGACGATCAGGTGGCTGCCGGGGGTCAGCTCGCTCTGCAGGCGGGGCACGTCGGCGAGACTGCGAAGCGTACGGATGCCGGAGGCCGACCACGGGTTGCGGGCCCGTCCGCCGGTCGCGAGCAGGAGCTGGTCATAGCCGACCTCCTCACCGTCGGCGAGATGCACCACGTGCGCCTCGGTGTCGATGGAGGCGACCGTGACCCCGGTGCGCAGGGTCACGGACTGCTGGTCGTACCACTCCGGCTTCTTGATGCGGATCTCATCGGGCGTCTTCTCGCCGCGGACGATCTCCTTGGACACCGGCGGCCGTCGGTAGGGCAGCTCGGGCTCCTCGCCGAGCAGGACGATGTCGCCCTCGTAGCCGCTGCGCCTCATGGCTGCAGCCGCGCTGACACCGGCGATGCCCGCCCCGACGATGACCGTCCGGTGTGCCATCAGACCAGCTCGAACATCGTGAAGTCGGCCTTGGCCGCGCCGCAGTCGGGGCACGTCCAGTCGTCAGGGATGTCCTCCCACTTGGTGCCGGGCGGGATGTCCTCCTCGGGCCAGCCCTCGGCCTCGTCGTAGACGAAGCCGCACTGCTGGCATTCCCAACGCTTCACTGGTGTTCTCCTTCTAGGTCGGCGGTCGCCTCGCCCTGCCGCGCGGCGGCCTTGCGCTGCGCCTGTGCCCGGGTCTCGGCGGCGATGATGTTGCCGTCCTGGTCGTTGTGCTCGAACTCCTCGATCGGCAGGAAGTCGACCTGCTCGCGCACGCCGCAGTCGGGGCACGTCCAGTCTGCGTCGATGTCGCCGAAGAGCGTGCCGGGCGGCCAGCCCTCGCGGGGGTTGCCCTTCTCCTCGTCATATACGTACTCGCAGTTGGGGCAGATCCACTGGCTCATGCTGCGATCTCCTCGTCCTGGCTCGTGCCGACGCCGTACCTCCGTACGTACGCCTCGGCCGTGCGCGGGTGCAGGTTGGCCCGGCCGATGTCGCCGTCGTAGTGACCCAGCACCCGCTTGTCCATGACCTTGCGCCACACCTGCGGGACCCACGTCAGCACGATCATGCCTGCATACCCCGTGGGCAGCACCGGCGCCTCCTTGAAGTCGCGCAGCGCCTGGTAGCGGCGGGTCGGGTTGGCGTGGTGGTCGCTGTGCCGCTGCAGGTGGTAGAGCAACACGTTGGTGCCGATGTTGTTGGAGTTCCAGCTGTGGCTCGGGTTGACCCGCTCGTAGCGGCCGGAGTCGAGCTTGGCGCGCTTCATGCCGTAGTGCTCGAGGTAGTTGACCGATTCCAGCAGCCAGATGCCCGCGGCGGCCTGGATCACCATGTACGGCAGGATCTCCCAGCCGAATGCGAGCATCAGGCCGCCCCACAGCACGACGGAGAACGCCCACGCGTTGAACAGGTCGTTCTTGATCGACCAGTGGGTCTTCTTCTGGCGCGCGAAGCGCTTCTTCTCCAGGCCCCAGGCGCTCTTGAGGCTGCCGATGATGGTGCGCGGCATGAACTCCCACACGGTCTCGCCGAGGCGCCCGCTCGCGGGATCCTCCGGGGTCGCGACGCGTACGTGGTGACCGCGGTTGTGCTCGATGAAGAAGTGACCGTAGAACGTCTGCGCGAGGGCGACACGGGCGAACCAGCGCTCGTGCTCCTCCTTCTTGTGGCCGAGCTCGTGGGCGGTGTTGATGCCGATGCCGGCGACCATGCCGAGGCCCAGCGCGAGGCCGATCTTCTGCACGACCGTCAGCGGGTCGTCGATGCCCGGGAGCGTGCCGCCGCCGAGGAGGTAGGCGCCCCAGATCAGGCCGGCGATCTGCACGGGGATGAACGCGTAGGTCACCCAGCGGTAGTAGCGGTCCTCCTCCAGCGCCTCGATCAGCTCGTCGGGCGGATTGTTGGGGTCGAGCCCGGCGAGCAGGTCGAACAGCGGGATCAGGACGAACACGAAGAACGGGCCGAAGAACCACACGATCGTCGCGCCGGTCCACGCGTACAGCCCCCACATCATGAGCGGGATCAGCGGGATGATCGCCCCCATGATCCACAGGTAGCGCTTCTTGTCGCGCCACTCGATGACCCTGCCATCGACGGTTGCCTGGATCGTCATGCTGCATTCCTCCTCGTGCGCTCTGGAAGGAGCGCTTTACAAGA
>NZ_JAKFCB010000283.1:0-15890 GCF_036676885.1 Aeromicrobium sp. | reverse complement strand
AAGATTCATCGCCCAAACCCCCGCGAGTGGCGCAAAGATGCCGGGCTGGAGGGCTCAGAATGGGCCATTTTGCGCCACTCGCGGGGCGTCACTCCTGCTCCTTGTTCTTGGCCGCCATCGACTTGGCGTCGAGGCCGCCGAGGGCGTTCTCGGAGGTCTCGGCGTTGTGGGCGTGCGCGAAGTGGTGCAACCCGAAGACCGAGTCCATGCCTGCCCGCATGCCCTGCAGGTCCTCGGCCTGGTTGACCGCCTTCTTGGTCAGGGCGAGGCCGAAGCGCGGCATCTGCGCGATCCGGCCGGCCAGCGCCAGCACCGTGGGCTCCAGCTCCTCGACCGGTACGACCTGGTTGACCATGCCCAGCGCCAGCGCGCGGTCGGCGGTGAACCGGTCGCCGGAGTAGAGGAACTCCTTGGCCGCCCGCGGGTTCATGACCCACGGGTGCGCGAAGTACTCGACCCCGGGGATGCCCATGCGCACGACCGGGTCGGAGAAGAACGCGTCGTCCGACGCGATGATGAAGTCACACGCCCACGCGAGCATCAGCCCGCCGGCGATGCAGGCGCCGTGCACCATCGCGATGACCGGCTTGGGCACCTCGCGCCAGCGGCGGCACATGCCGAGGTAGACCTCCGACTCGCGGGCGAGCCGCTGGTCGCCGCCCTCCTTGTCGGTGTGGTCCCACCAGATCACGGCCTTGCGCTCGAAGGTCTTGTCGACGTCGCGGCCCGGCGTGCCGATGTCGTGGCCGGCGCAGAAGTGCTTGCCGTTGCCGGCCAGCACGATGACCTTGACCGCGTCGTCGTCGGTGGCGCGCTGGAAGGCGGCGTCCAGCGCGTACGTCATGGCGGAGTTCTGGGCGTTGCGGTACTCCGGGCGGTTCAGCGTGATGCGGGCGACCTGGTCGACGACCTCGTATGTGACTACGTCTGCATCGGTCACGATGTGCTCCTCAGCTCGGTTTTCAAGACTTTTCCGCCCAGGTTGCGGGGAAGGGCGTCGACGAAGACGACCTCGCGTGGCACCTTGAAGTTGGCGAGCCGCTCCCGGGCGTACGCGACGACTGCCTCCGCGTCGGGGCCGCCCTCACGACGTACGACGAACGCCTTGCCGACCTCGCCCAGCCGTGCGTCCGGCACACCGATCACCGCGACGTCGACCACGCCGTCGAGCCGGGCGAGCGCCTGCTCGACCTCGGCCGGATAGACGTTGAATCCGCCGCAGATGTACATGTCCTTGAGCCGGTCGGTGATGCGCAGGTAGCCGTTGTCGTCGAGGACCCCGACGTCGCCGGTGTGCAGCCAGCCGTCGCCGTCGATGGCCTCGGCCGTGGCCGCGGCATCGTCGAGGTAGCCGAGCATGACCTGCGAACCGCGGAGCAGCAGCTCGCCCTCGCGGCCCGCCGGCAGGTGCTCCCCGGTCTCGGGGTCGGCGATGGCGGTCTCCATGCCGTCGATGGCCCGGCCGCAGGTCGTGGCGACGGTCTCGTCGCTGTCGCCGCGGCGGCACATCGTCGCGACGACGCACTCGGTCATGCCGAACGCCGTGATGACCAGGTCGAAGCTCAGCTCGCGCTGCAGCCGCTCCACCAGGGTGACCGGTACGTTCGCGGCGCCCGTGTTCGCGAAGCGCAGGGATGACGTGTCGGTGCCGGGGAAGGCCGGCGACTCGAGCAGGCCGAGGAAGATCGCGGGCGCGCCGGGCACCATCGTGATCCGCTCCGCCTCGATCAGCTCGAGCGCGGCTTCGGCGTCGAACGTCGCCATCGGGAAGAGCGCGCATCCGTGGACAAGCCCGACGAGCACGCCGACCTTGTAGCCGTACGAGTGGAAGAACGGGCTGATCACGAGGTAGCGGTCGGCGCTGGTGACCTCGCCGACGGCGCTCCACGCCTCCGCGGCGGCGACGGACTGGCGATGCGCGCTGAGCACTCCCTTGGGGCGACCACTGGTGCCGGAGGTGAACAGGATGTCGGCGATGTCGTCGGGGGTGACGGCGTACGCCGCGGCCTCGACCGCGGCCAGGTCGGCCGCTCGGGTCCCGGCGCGTAGGCCGGCGAGGTCCGCGAGGTCGAGGATCGGTGCCGCGGGGGAGAGCTCGCGCAGGTCGGCGATCTGGGTACGGCCGAGGAAGCCGTCCGCGATGACCACCAACGTCGCGTGGGTGCGGTCGACGATGTCCGCGACCTCATGTGCCGTGTAGCGCGAGTTGGCCGGCACCAGCGTGCCGCCGGCGTACGTCACGGCCAGTCCGGCCACGACCCAGTCGATGCTGTTGGGCGCCCAGAGGACCACGCGCCCGCCGGGCTGGAGGCCCTGCTGGTGGTAGGCGGCAGCGGTGAGACGGACCAGGTCGTGCAGCTCGGCGAACGTCAGGGTCCGGCCGTCCATCGAATAGGCCAGAGCGTCGCCGAACTCCTGGGCGGCGCGGCGCACGAGTCCCGGGACGGTGTCGTTCACGGATCCTCCTTCCGACTCCGAGTCGGTTGACTGTCGATACCCAAGCAAGTGCTTGGTAGGCTACCTCATATGAACCCCGACGACGATGCCTTCCGCGAGCAGGTCCGTGCCTGGCTCGCCGAGCATCTCTCGGGCACGTGGGCACCCCTGGTCGGCAGTGGCGGGCCGGGGCGGCACCATGAGGCATACGAGGAACGGCGGGCCTGGAACCGCCACCTCGCCGAGCACGGCTGGACCTGCCTCGGCTGGCCCGAGGAGCACGGTGGCCGGGCGCTCAGCCTGGCCCAGCAGGCGATCTTCCACGAGGAGTACGCCCGAGCGGGCGCGCCGGAGACGGTCAACCACCTCGGCGAGCAGCTGCTCGGACCGACGCTGATCGAGCTCGGCACCGAGGAGCAGAAGGCCCGGTTCCTGCCCAGGATCCGGGCGGTCGACGAGCTCTGGTGCCAGGGCTACTCCGAGCCGGGCGCCGGCTCCGACCTCGCCGCCGTGAGCACCCGGGCCGTGCTCGACGAGGCTGCAGGCGAGTGGGTCGTCGACGGCCAGAAGGTGTGGACCTCGCTGGCCCACGAGGCCGACTGGATCTTCGTCATCGCCCGCACGGAGCCCGGGTCGTCGCGCCACCACGGGCTGTCGTTCCTGCTGATGCCGCTGGACCAGGACGGCATCGAGATCCGGCCGATCGAGCAGATCACGGGTGGCTCGGAGTTCAACGAGGTCTTCTTCACGGGTGCCCGGACTGCCGCCGGCATGATCGTGGGCCAACCCGGCGACGGCTGGCAGGTGGCGATGGCCCTGCTGGGCTTCGAGCGCGGCGTCTCGGTGCTCGGCCAACAGGTCGGCTTCGAGCGCGAGCTCAACGACCTGATCGACCTGGCCCGCGCCAACGGCGCCCTCGACGACCCGGTCCTCCGCGACCGGCTCGCAGCGCAGAGCGCGGAGTTCGAGGTCATGCGGGTCAATGCCGTTCGCTCCCTGACCGAGGCCACCCCCGGAGCGGACAACATCGCGAAGCTCGTCTGGGCCGGCTGGCACCGACGGCTCGGCGAGCTCGCCATGGAGGTCGCCGGCGCCAGCTCGCTGACGGCGGACGGCGAGGCGTACGACCTGGACCGGTGGCAGCGACTCTTCCTCTTCTCCCGCGCCGACACGTTGTACGGCGGCAGCGACGAGATCCAGCGCAACATCCTCGCCGAGCGAGTCCTCGGCCTTCCCAAGGAGGTCCGCGGATGACTGCGACCAGACCGGAACAGCCGACGCCCGAGTACGTACCGGGTCATGGCCTGCTCGCCGACAAGGTCGTGGTGGTGACCGCTGCCGCCGGCGCCGGCATCGGCGCTGCCGTCGCGCGCCGGGCCCTCGAGGAGGCCGCCGGCGTGGTGATCATCAGCGACACCCACGAGCGCCGGCTCGCGGAGGCGCGGGAGTCGCTCGCGGAGGAGTTCGGCGAGGAGCGGGTGCGAGCTCTGGCAGTCGACGTGACCGACGAGGCCCAGGTGCAGGCGCTGCTCGACATCGCCGACGAGCACGGCGGCGTCGACGTCATGGTCAACAACGCCGGGCTCGGCGGCACGGCCGATGTGCTGGAGATGACCGACGACGAGTGGTCGCGGGTCCTGGACATCACGCTGACCGGCACGTTCCGGTGCGTACGCGCTGCGGGCAACCGCATGCGCGCTGCAGGCAAGCGCGGCGTGATCGTCAACAACGCCTCGGTGATCGGCTGGCGGGCGCAGGAAGGGCAGGCGCACTACGCCGCCGCGAAGGCCGGTGTCATGGCCCTGACCCGTTGTGCCGCGCTCGACGTCGCGCCGTACGGTATCCGGGTGAACGCGGTCGCACCGTCGCTGGCGATGCACCCGTTCCTGGCCAAGGTCACCAGCGACGACCTGCTGGCCGAGCTCAAGCAGCGTGAGGCGTTCGGCCGCGCCGCCGAACCGTGGGAAGTGGCCAATGTGATGGTGTTCCTGGCGTCGGACTACTCGTCGTACCTGACCGGCGAGGTCATCTCCGTGTCGAGTCAGAGGGCGTGACATGACGGCAACCCAGACCCGCCGCGACGAGCTGCTGCAGATCGCGGCGGAGCTGTTCGCGACCAAGGGCTTCAAGAACACCACGGTCCGCGACATCGCCGACGCCGCCGGCATCCTGAGCGGCTCGCTCTATCACCACTTCGACTCCAAGGAGTCGATGATCGACGAGATCCTGTCGTCGTTCCAGGAGGAGCTGTTCGGCGCGTACGCGGGCATCCTCGCCGGGTCGGACGACCCGCGGGCCAAGCTGGAGGCGGCCGTCCGGGTGTCGTTCGAGGCGATCGACCACCACCGCAACGAGGTGGCGATCTTCCAGAACGAGGCGGACTACCTGGGTACGTTCGACCGGTTCTCGTACCTCGAGGAGCGGAACCAGCAGTCGCGCGACGTCTGGCTGACGCTGCTGCGCGAAGGTGTCAGCTCCGGCGCCCTGCGCAAGGACCTCGATGTCGAGCTGGTCTATCGCTTCATCCGCGACACCGTGTGGGTCGCCGTGCGCTGGTACCGGCCCGGCGGCAAGCTCAGCCACCACGACGTGGCCGACCAGTACCTCACCATCCTCCTCGACGGGATCACCGCATGAGCGAGCGCAGCGAGCGAATCATCAAGGCAGGGATCATGACGTTGTCTCCGTATCGTGGGTTTCTGACGGAGGCGACGGCATGAGCATTCCCACCGCGTACATCGTCGACGCCGTACGGACCCCGGTCGGCAGGCGCGGCGGCTCGCTCGCCGGCATGCACTCCGCCGACCTGGGCGGTCACGTGCTGCGAGCGCTGATGGACCGCACCGGCATCGACCCGGGTGCCGTCGACGACGTCATCATGGGGTGCTGCGACACGATCGGTTCCCAGGCCGGAGACGTCGCCCGTACGGCCTGGTTGGTCGCGGGACTGCCCGATCACGTGCCCGGTGTGACGATCGACCGGCAGTGCGGCTCGTCCCAGCAGGCGGTGCACTTCGCGGCCCAGGGTGTGATGTCCGGGACCCAGGACCTGGTCGTCGCCGGCGGCCTGCAGAACATGAGTGCGATCCCGATCTCGGCGGCGATGCTGGTCGCCGACCAGTACGGCTTCAGCACGCCGTTCGCCGAGTCGCCCGGCTGGCTGGCGCGCTACGGCGACCAGGAGGTCAGCCAGTTCCGCTCCGCCGAGATGATCGCCGACAAGTGGGCCATCAGCCGCGAGCAGATGGAGGAGTTCGCGCTGGCCTCGCACGAGCGTGCACGCGCGGCGATCGCCGGCGGCAGGTTCGCCGCCGAGGTGGCGCCGGTGGGCGACTTCACGATCGACGAGTGCCCGCGGGAGACGTCGCTCGAGAAGATGGCCGCGCTGCAACCACTGGCGCCCGGCGGCCGGATCACCGCCGCCGTCGCGTCACAGATCAGCGACGCAGCGAGCGCCATGCTCATCGCGTCGGAGCAGGCGCTGCAGGATCACCAGCTCAGCCCGCGTGCCCGGGTGCATCACCTCTCCGTACGCGCCGACGACCCGATCTGGATGCTGACCGGCCCGATCGGCGCGACCCGGCACGCCCTGGCGAAGGCCGGCATGACTGTGTCCGACATCGACCTGTTCGAGTGCAACGAGGCATTCGCCTCGGTCGTGCTGGCCTGGATGCAGGAGCTCGACGTGCCGCACGAGCGGGTCAACGTCAACGGCGGCGGCATCGCCCTGGGGCACCCGATCGGCGCCACCGGCACCCGCCTGATGACGACACTGCTCAGCGAGCTGGAGCGCACCGGCGGCCGCTACGGCCTGCAGGTCATGTGCGAGGGCGGCGGCCAGGCCAACGTCACGATCATCGAGAGGCTCTGAGATGGCAGTCAACGGCAGCACCGAGTTCGATGTCGCAGCAACACCCGAGCAGGTCATGGACGCCGTCGCGGCGATCGAAGACCTCCCGAAGCGTTCGAGTGCGCACAAGTCCGCAACCGTCGAGTCACGTCACCCCGACGGTCGGCCCAAGCGCGTACGCGCCAAGGTCGCGGCCGCCGGGTTCACCGACGAAGAGGTCACCGACTACACCTGGGACGAGCCGCGCTCCGTGACGTGGACGCTGGCCGAGAGCTCGATCCAGTCGATGCAGGTCGCGACCTACACGCTGACGCCGACCGACAGCGGCACGCACGTCCGGCTCGATCTCGAGATCGGCGTGAAGGTCCCGATGCCGGGCTTCGTGCTCAAACGGGTGCTCAAGAGCGCGCTCGACACCGGGAGCAAGAGCTTCAAGGCGTACGTCGAGGGTCGCTGACGTTCCACGCGGCCGGCCAGTCCCGGGCACGCAATGACGCATCCGTGCCGCCGTCGGCGAACAGCACCGAGCCGTGGAGCAGGCTCGCGGCCGGGCTCAGCATGAAGGCAATCACCGCAGCGACCTCCTCGGGCTGACCTGCATGTCCGCGCGGCACGGGGAACGCGTCGATCAGCTGACCGATCAGGGGGTCGACGCGCTGCCCGGCGGTCATGGGTGTCTCGATCAGGCCAGGCGCAATCGCGTTGAGCCGGATCCCGTCGCCGGCCCAGTCGGCGGCATGCTCGCGGATCCACCACGCGACCGCAGTCTTCGACGCCGGGTAGGCGTACAGCGAGGTCTGCTGGTCGGCGAGCGCCACGGCCGCGGCCTCGTCACCGGCAAGGCAGGCTTCGGCGTACTCGACCGGCCAGTCCGGCTGGCACGTGCTGGAGTTCGAGGAGAGGGCGACGACCGCCGACGAGCCAGCGGCCGCCAGCACGCCGCGCAGCCCGGCGATCAGCTCGACGGTGCCGAAGTAGTTGATCGAGATGAGCCGGCCGCCCGGCTCGATCGAGCTGGGGCCGATGCCGGCCGCGGTGACGAGCCCGTCCAGCGCGCCGTCGCAGGTTTCCGTCACACCGGCGATCGCAGCCGTACGGCCCTCGACGGTTCCGAGGTCGGCAGTGATGTCCGAATCCGTGAGGTCGATGCCGATGACCCGATATCCTTCACGAGTCAGCAGGCGGACTGTCGCCGCGCCGATGCCCGACGCCGAGCCGGTGACGGCAAAGACTCCCATGGGGGCTCCTCAGGCGACGTCTGGGCGAAGTGGTTGCGGTGGGGGCGTGCGACTGCAAAACTAGAACGTGTTTCACTTTAGCGTAGAGGCCGCCACATGACCCAGACGTACGTGCTGACCGACCTGGACAAGCTCGAGGCCGAGGCCGTGCACATCTTCCGCGAGGTCGCGGCGACGATCGAGCGACCGGCGCTGCTGTTCTCCGGCGGCAAGGACTCGGTCGTGATGTTGCACCTGGCGGCGAAGGCCTTCTGGCCGGCGCCCGTGCCGTTCCCGGTCATGCACATCGACACGGGGCAGAACTTCGACGAGGTCATCGAGTTCCGCGACCGTACGGTCGAGCGCTTCGGGCTGCGGCTCATCGTGGCCAGCGTCCAGGACGACATCGATGCCGGTCGCGTCGCCGAGATCGGCGGTCCGCTCGGGCCGCGCAACAAGCTCCAGACCGTGTCGCTGTTGCGCGGCATCAAGGAGAACCAGTTCGGCGCGGTGTTCGGTGGCGCGCGTCGCGATGAGGAGAAGGCCCGCGCGAAGGAGCGCGTCTTCAGCTTCCGCGACGAGTTCGGGCAGTGGGACCCCAAGAACCAGCGTCCGGAGCTGTGGAGCCTCTACAACGGCCGGCACCGCAAGGGCGAGAACATCCGGGTGTTCCCGATCTCGAACTGGACCGAGCTCGACGTCTGGAACTACATCCTCCGGGAGGAGATCGACCTCCCGGACCTCTACTACGCGCACGACCGCACGGTCGTCGAGCGCGACGGGATGCTGCTCGCGGTCAACCGGTTCATCCAGCCGCAAGGCGACGAGGAGCCGCTCGAGGCGACGGTGCGGTTCCGCACGATCGGTGATGCAACCTGCACCGGCTGCGTCGAGTCGAACGCCACGACACCCGAGGCGGTCGTCGCCGAGGTCGCGGGCGCTCGCATCACCGAGCGAGGTGCGACGCGTGCTGATGACGCGATTTCCGAAGCCGGCATGGAAGACCGCAAGAAGGAGGGCTACTTCTGATGTCGCAGCTGCTGCGTATCGCCACCGCCGGAAGCGTCGACGACGGGAAGTCCACCCTCATCGGCCGGCTGCTGTTCGACGGCAAGGCGATCTTCGAGGACCAGCTCGGCGCCATCGAGTCCGCGAGTGCCGCGCGCGGGCACGAGGGCCCCGATCTCGCGCTGTTCACCGACGGCCTGCGCGCCGAGCGGGAGCAGGGCATCACGATCGACGTGGCCTACCGCTACTTCGCGACCCCGAAGCGCAAGTTCATCATCGCCGACACCCCGGGCCACATTCAGTACACGCGCAACATGGTCACCGGCGCCTCGACGGCCGACGTCGCGCTGATCCTGATCGACGCCCGCAACGGTGTCCTCGAGCAGTCGCGTCGCCACGCGTTCCTCGCGACCCTGCTGGGCATCCCCCACCTCGTCCTGTGCGTCAACAAGATGGATCTCGTCGGCTACTCGCAGGAGCGGTTCAACGAGATCCGCACGGAGTTCGAGGCGTTCGCGTCCAAGCTCGAGGTGCCTGACCTGACCTTCATCCCGGTCTCGGCGCTCACCGGCGACAACGTGGTGACGCCGAGCGCCGCGATGCCCTGGTACGAAGGACCGGCCCTGCTCGGCCACCTCGAAGAGCTGCACGTGGCGTCGGACCGCAACCTGATCGACGCCCGCATGCCGGTGCAGTACGTCATACGTCCGCAGCAGGCCGACTTCCACGACTTCCGCGGGTATGCCGGCACGGTCGCCGGTGGCGTCTTCCGGCCGGGCGACGAGGTCGTCGTGCTGCCGTCAGGATTCTCGACGATGGTCGCCAACGTCTGGGGCCCCGGAGGGACGAAGCTGGACGAGGCGTTCATGGGCCAGGCCGTGACGATCGAGCTGGCCGACAACCTCGACATCAGCCGCGGCGACATGCTGTGCCGGCCCAACAACCGGCCGACCAGCACGCAGGACGTCGACGCGATGATCAGCTGGATGGACAGCGACCTGACGCTGTCGACCGACACGACGTACACGATGCTGCACACCACGCGCGACACGCGGGTGTCGGTCAAGGAGCTCGAGTACCGCCTCGACATCAACACGCTGCACCGGGTCGAGGACGCGGACTCTCTCGCGCTCAACGAGATCGGCCGGGTGCGGCTGCGTACGCAGAAGCCGCTGCACTTCGATCCCTATCGCCGCAACCGGGACACCGGCAGCTTCATCCTGATCGACGAGGCCACCAACAACACCGTCGCTGCCGGCATGATCCTCGGCGCCAGCCAGCACGAGCCCAACATCGTCTGGCACAGCGGTGCGGTGACCCGTGAGCACCGCAGGACCACGGGCATGACGCTGTGGTTGACGGGCCTGTCCGGCTCGGGCAAGTCGAGCGTTGCCGTCGAGGTCGAGCGCCGCCTGGTCGCGTCCGGCCAGCCGGCATACATCCTCGACGGCGACAACCTGCGGCACGGACTCAACGCGGACCTCGGGTTCAGCCCCGAGGACCGGGCCGAGAACGTACGCCGGGTGACCGAGGTGGCCAGGCTCATCGCGGATGCCGGCGTCATCGCGATCGTGTCGCTGGTCAGCCCGTATCGCGCGGATCGCGATGCGGCCCGCGCGGCGCACGAGGCCGACGGGCTGCCGTTCCTCGAGATCTTCATGGACACGCCGCTCGAGGTGGCCGAGGCGCGCGACACCAAGGGTCTGTACGCCAAGGCGCGCGCGGGCGAGATCCTGGATTTCACCGGCATCAACGCGCCATATGAGGCACCGTTGCGACCAGACCTGCTGCTGCGGCCGAGTGATGGAGACGTCGGTACGCTCGCGGGACTCGTCATCGAGTGCATCGAGCAGAGGATATGAATGTGAACGAGCGGGATTCGGCACTGGCGGCGGAGCTGGCGGAGCGGGCGGGAGCGCTGCTGCTCGACCTGCAGAGCACCTCCGGATTGACCGGCAAGGACCTCGGCAAGGCCGGCGACGCGAAGGCGAATGAGCTGCTCCTCAGGCTCCTTGCCGAGCGACGCCCGGATGACGCGGTGCTGTCGGAGGAGTCGGCCGACTCGCCCGAGCGCCTCTCCGCCGACCGGGTCTGGATCATCGACCCGCTCGACGGGACGCGCGAGTACGGGATGACGGGTCGCAGCGACTGGGCCGTCCACGTCGCGCTGTGGGAGCGCGGCGCGCCCGGTTCGGCGATCACGGCCGCGGCGGTGGCGCAGCCCGCGCTGTCGATGGTCTACTCGACCGGCAACGCGGCGCCCGTGCGCGGCCCGCACTCAGACCCGATCTTCCTGGTCAGCGACAGCCGGCCTCCGACCTTCGCCGCCACGGTGGCCGAAGCGCTCGGCGCGGACCTGCGACCGATGGGGTCGGCCGGGGCCAAGGCCATGGCCGTGCTGCGCGGTGACGCCGACGCATACCTGCACGCGGGTGGTCAGTGGGAGTGGGACTCGGCGGCTCCGGTCGGCGTGGCTCTCGCCGCCGGCCTGCACGCGTCACGTGTCGACGGCTCGCCACTGACCTACAACGCGGCACACCCGTACCTGCCGGACCTGGTCATCTGCCGCGCCGATCTGGCCGAGAAGATCGTCATGGAGATCGCGGCAGCGGGTTAGAACCCTCGGCACCATGCGTGAGCGGTGACTTGGCGTCCACTTGAGCGAGCGTCTTGGACGCTGGCTCACCGCCCCTGGGTTGGGCGCGCTAGGTGAGGTAGTCGCCGGCACGCTTCAGCGCCGCTGCGGCCTCGATGACGACCCGGTCGATCAGCTCCTCGCAGGTCGGCAGGTCGTCGATGACGCCGACCACCTGGCCGGAGGCAAGGACGCCCGCAGTGGCGTCCCCGTCGACGAGCCCGGCCTTGAGCATCATCGGGGTGTTCGCGGCGAGGGCGAGCTGGCCGAGGGTGCGCCCTTGCTCCTTGCGCATCGCCCGACCGTCGACGGCGAGCTGCTTCCAGGTCATGCCGGCCATGCGCTTGAACTCGAGGGTGCGCCGGGCCGTCGGCACGAGGCGTCGTATGCCTGAGCCGCCCTCGACCTGCTCGACGAGGTCGGTGCGAAGCATGCGGTGCGGCATGCCGTCGACCTTCTTGGTCACGACGGTGTCGTCCAGGCCGGCAGCCAGGTAGCGCTGCTTGACGGTGTCCGGCACGCGGCTGTCCGCCGTCAGCAGGAACCGGGTGCCCATGCCGACGCCGGCAGCTCCGTACGACAGGGCGGCGGCCAGCCCGCGTCCGTCGAAGAAGCCACCCGCGGCGATCACCGGGATGTCGACGGCGTCGAGCACGGTGGGCAGCAGCAGCGTCGTCGGCACCGAGCCCGTATGACCGCCGCCCTCGCCGCCCTGGATCATCACCGCATCGGCACCCCAGGACGCGACCTTCACGGCATGCTTGGGCAGGCCGACGCTGGGGATGACCACGATGTCGTGCTCCTTGAGGCGCGCGATCAGCTCGGGCTTGGGGGCCAGCGCGAACGAGGCGACCTTGACGCCGTACGAGATCAGCAGCTCGCACCTCGCCGGTGCATCGGCGGCGTCGGCGCGCAGGTTGACGCCGAACGGTGCATCGGTGCGCTCCTTGACCTCGATGATCGCCTGCTCGAGCTCGGGCAACGTCATGGTGGCCGAGGCGAGGATGCCGAGGCCGCCGGCGTTCGCGGTGCCGCTGACCAGGCTCGGGCCGGCGACCCAGCCCATGCCGGTCTGGACGACGGGATGACGTACGCCGGTCAGCTCGGTGAGCGGGGTCGACAGCAGCTGGTCGATCACTGGGTCGGCACTTCCCGCTCGCGGAGGTTCTTCGGGTCGAGCAGCTCACGGATCAGGACCAGCTCCGCATCGGTGGGCGTACGCGTCTCGGGCACGTCGCCGTCGGCGTGGATCTCGCAGCCGCTCGCCTCGCGTACGTCGTCGACGGTCACGCCGGGGTGGACCGAGACGAGACGCAGGGTGTGGCCGGGTCCGCCGAAGTCGAAGACCCCGAGGTTCGTGACCAGCCGGTGCACGTCGTGGAACCGCGTCGCAGCAGGTCCCGCAGCCTCGGCCCTGGCACGGCCGACGCCCGAGACGACGTCGACCTGCTCCACCACGACGCGCGGGGAGTGCTTCGGCACCCAGTAGGACGTCCTGTTGTTGACCGTGTTGCCCGGTGCTCCGCGTACGCCGAGGAGCTGCCGGGTGGGCTGGTCCCACGGGCCGATCGCGGAGATGTTCTGGTTGCCGTGCCGGTCGATCTGGGTGGCGCCCATCATCACGTGGCGCTTGCCGTAGGGGACCACGGACTCCAGCACGAGCCGGAACGGCATCCAGCCCTCGGTGACGTCGGCGGTCTGCCCCAGCGGCGGCGTGCCCCGCAGGATCCGGGCCTCGCCGTCGGTCAGCATCAGTCGGGGGTTCGTGGTGTTCTTGGCCAGCCGGGCGCCCAGCGTGGGGAGCAGGCCCATGGGGCTGCCCATGATCTCGCCGTCCTCGGCGAAGCAGTCCGCGATCGCGACGGCGCAGTACTCGGATCGGGTCACGTCGGTCATGCCGAGACCTCCTCACGGAACGCAGTGACGGCGGCTTGATAGGCCGCCTCGTCGCCGGACAGGAACCGTTCGGCGAACGCGGTCCAGTCCTCCGGGGTCTTGGCGGCCGTGGCGTACGCCTTCTGGAACTTCTCGTCGCGCTCGTACGCCGGGGTGCAGGTCGTGAAGTGGGCGCCGTTCGGTGTCTCGACGACGCCGGCGACCATCGTGCGGTTGAGCAGCAGGCTCTGCAGCGGAGCGTCGACGGTCAGCCCGGCGGAGTCGATGATCTGCTCCGTCGAGACGTACGCCTCGCGCGCCGCCATGCAGAACAGGTCGTCGAAGTACGGGTCAGGTCCGAGGTACTGCGCGTTGCCGTATTGGTCGGCACGGTTCATGTGCACCAGCGCCACGTCGAGGGTCAGCGCGGGTACGGCGACCAGCTCCTCACGGTCGTCGTACGGCGAGGTGACCGTGCGCAGGTCCGGGTCGTTCTCGAGCACGGCGGAGCCGAGGCCCGCGCGCATCGGCAGGAACGGGACACGCTGCGCCGCGGCCCGCAGGCCGGTCTGGAACATGCCCTCGTCCCACTCGCGGAACCTCGCGCTGCCCTCGACGCGAGCCTTGCTGAACAAGGGCTCGAGGGGGATCGAGTCGAGGGTCGCGAACGCGTACGTCACCCGGCTCGCCTTGCCGGCCGCGAGCAGCAGCCCGACGTCCGGGCCGGCGTACGACACGATGTGCAGGTCGGTCAGGTCGCTGCGCAGGATCGCGCGTACGAGCGCCATCGGCTTGCGGCGCGAGCCCCATCCGCCGATGCCGACGGTCATCCCGCTCTCGATGCGGCCGATGACCTCGTCGATCGTCAGCTCCTTGGACGGCGCTCTCATCGACCCGCCTTGTCGGTCCCGGCACTCTGCTGGCTTTTCGCCGTCCCGGCGAAGTCGTCGCGGAGCTCGTCGCTCACGCCCATCAGGTTGAGCTCCATCGTGAATCCTTGCTCGAAGCGATAGCTGGTGTTGACGTCGATCGGGTCGATGCCGTTGAGCGCCTCCTTGGCGGCGCGGATGACCCTGCCGTCCTTGGCCGCGATCTCGGCGGCGAGGCCCATCGCCAGGTCGTCGAGCTTGTCTCGCGGGGCGATCTCGAAGACCGAGCCGTGCTGGACCAGGTCGACGGCCGGAATCGTGCGGGCGGTGAAGTACAGGGTGCGCATCAGGTGCTGCGGGACCAGCCGGGCAAGGTGCGTCGCCGCGCCCAGCGCGCCCTGGTTGACCTCGGGCACGCCGAAGTACGCGTCGTCGCTGGCCACCACGATGTCGGAGTTGCCGACCAGGCCGACGCCGCCGCCGAGGCAGAACCCGTGCACCGCGGCGATCACCGGGACGGCGCACTCGTACACCGCCTTGAACGCGGCGTAGCAACCCTTGTTGGCGCCGATGAGGGCGTCGAAGCCAGTCGTGTTCTGCATCTCTTTGATGTCGACGCCGGCGTTGAACCCCTTGCCCTCGGCGCGGAGCACGACGACCTTGGTGGCCGGGTCAGCGCCGGCCTCGATCATCGCGTCGGCGACGTCGTACCAGCCATGGACCGTCAGCGCGTTGACCGGCGGGTGGTCCATCGTGACGACCCGGATGCCGTCGTCGCGGAGTTCAGAACGTATGGTCATGGCTGCCAACCTAACATTTGCTTGGTAGCCTGTCAGCATGACTCTGTCCTTGGACCTGTCCGGACGCATCGCGTTGGTGACCGGCGGCTCGCGGGGAATCGGGCGCGGGATCGCAGCCGTGCTCGTCGACGCGGGTGCCACCGTGGTCACCTGCGGCCGTTCCGACGCCGCCGATCCGGTCGCGGGCACGGAGCACCTGGTCTGCGACGTACGAGATGCGGATGCCGTCGAGACGCTGATCGCCGGGATCGTCGCGACGCACGGCCGGCTCGACCTGCTCGTCAACAACGCGGGCGGTGCGCCGTACGCCTTGGCGGCTGACTCGAGCGCGCGGCTCGACGACAAGATCCTCGGCCTCAACCTCTCCGCGGTGCTGACCGTCTCGAAGGCGGCCAACGACGTCATGCAGCAGCAGCCCGACGGGGGCGCCATCGTCAACATCTCGTCGGTGTCCGCGCTGCGACCGTCGCCCGGCACCGCCTCGTACGGCGCCGCGAAGGCCGGCGTCGACTCCCTGACCAGGTCGCTGGCCGTCGAGTGGGGCCCACGGGTGCGGATCAACAGCGTCGACGTGGGCCTGTGCCGCACCGAGCAGACCGGCGACCACTACGGCGACGATGCGACGGTCGCCGCGGTCGAGGCCACCATCCCGCTGGGTCGCATGGCCGAGCCGGAGGAGATCGGCCGGGTCGTCGCGTTCCTGGCCTCGGACCTGGCGTCGTACGTCTCCGGAGCCACCCTCGCCTGCCACGGCGGCGGCGAGCCCCCCGTCTTCCTGCACGTCGTCACCAAGGAGAGCCAGTGAGCCACATTCTCGAAGGCCGCATCGCGATCGTGACCGGGGCGGGCCGCGGCATCGGCCGGGCGCATGCGCTCGAGCTCGCGCGGCAGGGCGCGAAGGTCGTGGTCAACGACTTCGGCGTCTCGCTCGCCGGCGAGACCGACACGGAGTCGCCGGCCGACTCGGTCGTGGCCGAGATCAAGGAGCTCGGCGGCGAGGCGGTGGCCAACGGTGCCGACGTCGCCGACTTCGCCCAGGCCGAGGCGATGGTGCAGCAGGCGATCGACACGTTCGGTGGCCTCGACATCCTGGTCAACAACGCCGGCTTCGTCCGCGACCGGATGCTGGTGAACACCTCCGAGGAGGAGTGGGACTCGGTCATCCGGGTGCACCTCAAGGGGCACTTCGCACCGCTGCGG
>NZ_JAKFCB010000282.1:0-3429 GCF_036676885.1 Aeromicrobium sp. | reverse complement strand
CCTTCTTGGGCGTCTGGTTCTGCGCGCCGAACTGCTTGGCCTCGACGATCTCGATGACGGCCATGGGGGCGTTGTCGCCCTTGCGCGGCGCGACCTTCGTGATGCGCGTGTAGCCGCCGGGACGGGTCGCCATGGCGGGACCGATCTCGGTGAACAGCGTGTGCAGGATGCTCTTGTCACGGATGACCTTGACGACCTGGCGGCGGTTGGCCACCGTGTCGGTCTTGGCCTTCGTGATGAGCGCCTCTGCGTACGGACGCAGGCGACGGGCCTTGGCCTCGGTGGTCGTGATCTTGCCGTGCTCGAACAGGTTCTGCGCGAGGTTGGCGAGGATCAGACGCTGGTGGGCCGGGCTACCGCCGAGGCGAGGTCCCTTGGTGGGGGTGGGCATTGTTTCGTCTCCAAAATTGTTCGGGCTGAGCCGTCAAGGACGGGCAGTACTCAGTACTGCTCGTCCTCGGCGAAGCTGGCGTCGTCGTCGTAGGCGTCGATGACGGCCGACGGGTCGAAACCAGCCGGGCTGTCCTTGAGCGCGAGGCCCATCTCGGCGAGCTTGGCCTTGACCTCGTCGATCGACTTCGAACCGAAGTTGCGAATGTCGAGCAGGTCCTGCTCCGAGCGCGTGATGAGCTCACCCACGGTGTGGATGCCCTCACGCTTGAGGCAGTTGTAGGAACGCACCGTGAAGTTGAGGTCCTCGATCGGCAGCGCCAGGTCAGCAGCGAGCTGCTCGTCGACCGGCGAAGGTCCGATGTCGATGCCCTCGGCCTCGACGTTGAGCTCACGAGCCAGGCCGAACAGCTCCACCAGGGTGGAACCGGCCGACGCGATCGCGTCACGCGGCAGGATCGACTTCTTGGTCTCGACGTCGATCACGAGCTTGTCGAAGTCCGTACGCTGCTCGACTCGGGTCGCCTCGACCTTGTAGGTCACCTTGAGGACCGGCGAGTAGATCGAGTCGACCGGCATGCGGCCGATCTCTTCGTCACCGGACTTGTTCTGCACGGCCGACACGTAGCCGCGGCCACGCTCGACGACGAGCTCGATCTCGATCTTGCCCTTGGCGTTGAGCGTCGCGATGTGCAGGTCCGGGTTGTGGACCTCGACACCGGCCGGGGGCTGGATGTCAGCGGCGGTCACCTCGCCGGTGCCCTCCTTGCGGAGGTACATGACGACGGGCTCGTCGTTCTCCGAGGAGACCACGAGCTCCTTGAGGTTGAGGATGATCTCGGTGACGTCCTCGGTCACACCGGGGACGGTCGAGAACTCGTGCAGGACGCCGTCGATCTTGATCGACGTGACGGCCGCACCCGGGATCGACGACAGGAGCGTACGACGCAGGGAGTTGCCGAGGGTGTAGCCGAAGCCGGGCTCCAGGGGCTCGATGACGAACCGCGAACGGAACTCGTCGACGACCTCTTCGGACAGGGCGGGGCGCTGGGCGATGAGCATTGTTTCTTCCTTTCCGGACCAACCTCTATTTGAAGGTCCGGGTTGTTTTCACGGTGAGAGCGGGCCGATCAGATCTTGGAGTAGAACTCCACGATCAGCTGTTCGTTGATCGGGACCGTGATCTGCTCGCGCACAGGCTGGCTGTGCACGAGGATGCGGCCGCGCTCGGGTGCGACGTCGAGCCAGGCCGGCACGGTGTCGCGGTCGTGGGTCTCACGCGCGACGATGAACGGCGTGGTCTCCAGCGACTTGGTCTTGACGTCGATGATGTCGTGCTTGCTCACCTGGAACGACGGGATGTCGGTCTTGACGCCGTTGACCACGAAGTGTCCGTGGTTGACGAGCTGGCGGGCGTGACGCCGCGTACGGGCGAAGCCCGCACGGTAGACGACGTTGTCGAGGCGTGACTCGAGGATCTGCAGCAGGTTGTCGCCGGTCTTGCCGGGGCGACGCGAGGCGAGCTCGTAGTACTTGCGGAACTGCTTCTCGAGCACTCCGTAGGTGTAACGCGCCTTCTGCTTCTCGAGCAGCTGGTTGCGGTACTCCGACTCCTTGACGCGCGCGCGGCCGTGCTGGCCGGGAGGGTAAGGACGCTTTTCGAATGCAGCGTCACCACCGACGAGGTCGATGCCGAGACGGCGCGACTTCTTGGTGAGAGGTCCGGTGTAACGGGCCATGGTTGATAGCTCCTAGAAAGAATTCAGTCGACGTCAGAGACGACGGTGCTTGGGGGGACGGCAGCCGTTGTGGGGGCTGGGGGTCACGTCGGAGATGGTGCCGACCTCGAGGCCGACTCCGCTCAGCGACCGGATCGCCGTCTCGCGGCCCGAACCGGGGCCCTTCACGAAGACGTCGACCTTCTTCATCCCGTGCTCCATCGCCTGGCGACCGGCCGACTCGGCAGCCATACCGGCTGCGAACGGCGTCGACTTGCGCGAGCCCTTGAATCCGACGGTGCCGCCGGAGGCCCATGCGATCACGGCGCCCGAAGGATCCGTGATGGTGACGTGGGTGTTGTTGAACGTGCTCTTGATGTGGGCTTCGCCCTGAGCGACGTTCTTCTTCTCCTTGCGGCGGACCTTCTTGCCAGCTGTCTTAGGAGGCATGCGCTATCACTTCTTCTTTCCGGCGACGGTGCGCTTGGGACCCTTGCGGGTACGCGCGTTGGTCTTGGTGCGCTGGCCACGAACGGGCAGGTGCGCACGGTGGCGACGGCCCTGGTAGCTGCCGATCTCCATCTTGCGGCGAATGTCACCGGTGACCGTACGACGCAGGTCGCCCTCGGTCTGGTAGTTCGCTTCGATGTGATCGCGCAGAGCAACGAGGTCGTTGTCGTCGAGCTCGTGGACGCGCTTGTCCGGGCTGATGCCGGTTGCTGCGAGGGTCTCGGCGGCACGGGTGCGGCCGATCCCGAATACATATGTGAGTGCGATCTCGATGCGCTTTTCGCGCGGGAGGTCGACTCCTACGAGGCGTGCCATCTAGGCATTTCCTTCCATTCGGCGAGGTATGGCCACCTGATGCATCCCGACTGCCTCCAGGATCTTGGACGATCCTGAGCCGGGCCCCGGCCTACGCTTCCGGGGGTGACCCGCCACGATCGTGCTGTGACGGGAGCGATCAGATGTTTCGTGTTGCTGGGTGTGAAGAAGCTCTGCCTAGCCCTGGCGCTGCTTGTGACGCGGGTTTTCGCAGATCACCATGACGCGGCCGTGGCGACGAATCACCTTGCACTTGTCACAGATCTTCTTCACGCTCGGGTTGACCTTCATCGAGAGTCTCTCTTTGGGATCTGAACGTGTGTATGTGTGTTTACTTGTAGCGGTAGACGATGCGGCCGCGGGAGAGGTCGTACGGCGAGAGCTCCACCACAACGCGATCCTCGGGGAGGATGCGGATGTAGTGCTGGCGCATCTTGCCGCTGATGTGCGCGAGAACCTTGTGGCCGTTGGCCAGCTCCACGCGGAACATCGCGTT
>NZ_JAKFCB010000281.1:0-9967 GCF_036676885.1 Aeromicrobium sp. | reverse complement strand
GGCGCGTTGATCCGGTTCGTGCCCGGACGATCGGCGGTGGCGGCGGGCGTCTCCCCGATCGAATCGGTGGCGATGAAGCCGATCCGGACGCCCTTGCGCTCGACGATGGCGGCCCGCCGTGCCTGCGCAAGGTCGGTACCGCCGCCGACGGGAGTGAAGCCGCCGGCGCGGAGCTCAGCGATCGTCTCGCCGATCGCCCGCTCCCCGTAGTCGCCGAGGTGGTTGTTCGCCACCGAGAGAACGTCGAATCCGGCCAGCTCGAGACCCGCGAGGACGTCGGGATCGGCCCCGAACGAGTCGCCGCCCTGCTGCGGTGCGCCCGACTTCGACAGGGTGGACTCGAGGTTGCCCACGGTGACGTCAGCCGCCGCAAGACGGCGCGCCATGGGGCGGAGCGCCGCAGCAGGGTCATCGGCACGCGCCAGGGACTCCCCGACCCGGCGTCCGAGCATGATGTCTCCGACGATCGATGTCGTGAGGACGGCGCCCGGGGGTGTGCGTGACTGCGTCGTCAGGGGATAGGCACCGGGGCGCCTGACGGGGGAGACGCGGCCGACCGTCACGGCCCGTACGCGAGGGGTCACCGCGGTCGCAGGCACGACCGCAAGCGTCCCGCGGCTCCTCTCGACGGTGGCGACCGCGGCGGCCGGGTCGGTCGCTGAGGGAATCTGCTCGGCCGCCTCCGCAACGCCCGCGGTGACGATGCGGAGCGGCGCAGTCTCCTGGCCGAGCGCTGACCAGTCACGCAGCTGTCCGGCGAGGACATCGCGTGCCTGGCGTTCGGTGAGGTCCACGGCGCCGCGCGACAGGTGGGTCACCAGGGCAATGGGCATGTCGTACGTCGGCGGCGTCGGTGGTGAGCTTGGCGGCTGTGCGCGCCGGTCCGTGTCGGTGCATCCCGCGAGCACGAGGCCGGCGAGGATCGAGATCCGTAGGACGATCGACATCGTCACCAGCCTAGGCGGCCGCTTCGCTAGTCTCGGTGGCGTGGATGGGTTCGAGTTCCGTCGCCTGGTCGACGCAGATCTCGACAGTCTCGTGCGCTGGATGGCCGCCGAGCACGCGCAGCCATGGTTCTGGGACGAGCCGCGATCCGTCGAGGGAGCCCGCAGGATCTACGCGAAGCAGCTCGCCGGGACCAGCGCCACCCGCATGTGGGTCGTGCTCCTGGACGGGAGGGAGATCGGGTACGTCCAGGACTACCCGGTCATCGCTTACGACGACTACGCCGTGCGTGTGCAGGATCCCGAGGCGATCGCGTTCGACTACCTGATCGGCGAGCCCGATCTGGTCGATCGTGGCATCGGCACGCGGATGATCACGGCCTATTGCCGCGACGTGCTGTGCCGGGACTTTCCCGACGCGCCGCGATTCGTCGCGAGCCCGGACGTCCGCAACAAGAGGTCGATCCGGGTGCTCGAGAAGTGCGGCTTCACCCCGGGTCTGTGGATCCAGCCGGAGTCGGTGCCCTATCCCGAGATCGTCTGCACGGCACCCCGGACGCTGTTCGAGTGACCTAGAGCGTACGGCGCAGCTTCTCGACGATCTCGACCTCGGCGTCGTAGTAGGCCAGGCCCCAGTCGGCGACCCGGGCCGGATAGGCGACCGCCTCCTTGTCGCCGAGCAGCTCGCGTACGCCTTCGAGCTCCTTGCGCCGCGCCGCGACTGCCTGGACGTAGCCGTCGAGCATCGCCTCGACCTCGCCAGGGCCCATGAAGCTGCCCATCATGAGGCGCAGCGCTATGGGGTGCTTGAGGATCGGGAACTCGTGCTGCGACGTGTGCAGCCAGGTCGTCAGCGCCTCGCGACCCTTGGGGGTGATGCGAAATCGCCGGGTCGAGCGCTTGCCGCGCGTGTCGTCATCGGCCTCGACGAATCCATTGCGGCGGAGCCGGTCGACCTCGGTGTAGATCTGGCTCATGGCGGGGGAGACCCAGTAGAAGCGCAGCGTACGATCCGCGCGCTGCTTGATCTCATAGCCGGTGAGGCCGTGCTCCGACGTCTCACTGTCGAACACCAGGAGTCCCAGCAGGGCATACGACGTCGTTGACAGGCTACTGGTCACGGACCTAGCGTACTGTTCCAATTAGGAATAAGCATGGAGGCGACGCGAGATGTCCGACACGGTGCTACTGGCAGGAACTCGCAAGGGGCTCTTCATCGGCCGGTCCGACGCCGATCGATCGTCGTGGTCGTGGGACAAACCGCTGTTCCCGATGGAGGAGATCTACTCCGCCGCGATCGACACCCGCGGCGCGACCCCGCGTCTGCTGGCCGGCGCGACCAGCCCGCACTGGGGCCCGCAGGTGTTCCGCTCCGACGACCTCGGGCGTACGTGGGACGAGACCAAGGGCGGAGCCGTCCGCTTCCCCGAGGACACCGGCGCGGCGCTCGAGCGGGTGTGGCAACTGCGGCCGGCACCTGAGGGGCAGGACGGCGTCATCTATGCCGGCACCGAGCCTTCCGCGCTGTTCCGCTCGACCGATCGCGGCGAGACGTTCGAGCTGATCCGCAGCCTGTGGGACCACCCGCACCGACCCAACTGGCGGCCAGGCGGCGGCGGACAGGCGATCCACACGGTGCTGCCGCATCCCACCGATCCCGACGTCGTGACGATCGCGATGTCGACCGGCGGCGTCTATCGCACCGAGGACGGGGGAGCGGCCTGGAATCCGTACAACCGTGGCATCGGCGCCGAGTTCATCCCGGGCGAGACGCCGGAGTACGGGCAGTGCGTCCACAAGGTCGCGATCGATGCCGGTGACCCCGACCGGATGTACGCGCAGAACCACGGTGGCGTCTTCCGCTCGGATGACGCGGGGCGCTCCTGGCAGTCGATCGCCGACGGACTCCCGGCCGACTTCGGCTTCCCGATCGTCGCCCACCCGCATCGCCCCGGCACGGTCTATGTCTTCCCACTCGTCGCCGACATCGAACGTTTCCCGCCGTCCGGCAAGCCCGCGGTGTGGCGGTCGGACGACGCCGGGGCGACCTGGGAGGAGACGGGTCCCGGGCTGCCGGCCGAGGCCTACACGGCGGTCCTGCGCGATGCGTTCGTGTCGGACCAGGCCGATCCGCTCGGCCTCTACCTCGGCACGCGCCACGGTGCGATCTGGGCCAGCAACGACGAGGGCGGCACGTGGGCCGAGATTCGCAGCAACCTGCCCGACGTGCTCTGCGTACGCGCCGCGGTGATCTGAGACTCAGACGCGCCCATCCGTGGTTACTTACGGGTAACGTTCGGGCATGGCCTCGACTCTCGCCCTGTACAAGAAGCTCACCGCGCTGCCCCAGGGCAAGCGACTGTTCTCGATCGCGTACGGCCAGAAGGCGCCGTACTTCTCCTCGATCCATCTCGAGGTGCAAGAGATGCAGCCGCACCTCGGGCAGATCAGGATTCCCAAGCGCCGCTCGGTCAAGAACCACATCGGCACGATCCACGCGATCGCGGCGTGCAACGGGCTCGAGGCGGCGATGGGTCTGCTGGCGGAGGCGACCTGCCCGCCGGACATGCGGTGGCTGCCCAAGGGCATGGAGGTCAGCTACCTCGCCAAGTCGACGACCGCGCTGACCTGTACGGCCGAGAGCACCGAGGCCGACTGGGCCAATGGCCCGGACGTGCCGATCAGGGTCAAGGCCGTCACGTCCGACGGCACCGTGACGGTCGAGGGCACGATCCACCTCTGGGTGACCCCGAAGTCGAAGAGGACCTAGGGAGCCCCGGTCGTCCCGGTGCCCATCGGCTGACTCTGGACGAGCCCGCCGACCAGCGGCAGGTCGATCTTCTGCTCGCCGACGAACCGCTTCTGGGCCCAGGTCGCGATCATGGACAGGATCAGGTTCAAGACGATGTAGATGACCGCAATGACGAAGGCAGTCTGGATCGTGTTGTTGAACGTCCGGAAGATTTCCTTGGCGGTATAGGTCAGACCCGTGGCCAGGACGGCGTAGCCGAGACTCGTGTCCTTGAGCGCAACGATTGCCTGGCTGATCAGTGCGGGCAACATGATCTTGACCGCTTGGGGGATCAGGATGATCCGCATGACCATGGACTTGCGCATGCCGATCGCATAGGCAGCTTCGGACTGGCCCTTCGGAACGGCATTGATGCCTGCGCGGAAGATCTCAGCGAAGACGGCGCCGTTGTAGAGGATGAGTCCGACGACCAGGGCGGTGAACCCCTTGGCGCCCTGCTCCGGGCCGATGTAGAACCAGGTCGCGACGATGAGCATCAGGAGCGGGACGGCTCGGAAGAATTCGACGACGACCCACGACGGCCACCGAAGGAGCCGATGATCGGACAACTTGCCAGCGCCGAAGATGACGCCGAACACGAGCGCTCCGATGATCGCGAGGACCGCTGACTGCAGGGTCTTGCCGAGGGCCTCGAGGATCAGCTGCATGATGTCGGGCGTGACGAAGGGCTCCCACAGGGCATACGCGAACTGGCCCTTGCGCTCGAGCTGCCAGATGATGCCGGCCAGGATCGCGAGCAGGATGATCGAGGAGATCACGGTGTAGACGCGGTGACGCGCCTTGGTCTTGGGGCCGGGCGCGTCGAAGAGTACGGATGCGGCCATCAGGCAATCCTCCAGTGGCGTTCGAGGAGTCCAGCAACGGTCGAGATGAGCTCGACGATGACGATGTAGCCGAGCGCTATGCCGCCGAAGATCCACCACAGCTGCGAGGTGTTGTCATTCAGGAGGCCTTTCATCAGCGCGGTGGCCTCGGCCATGCCGAAGACCGAGCACAAGGACGTGTTCTTGGTCAGGGCAATGAGGACGCTTGCGAGCGGTGGAACCACGGCTCGGAACGCTTGGGGGAGAACAACGTTCTGCATCGTCTGCGTGAATCCGAGGCCGACCGATCGCGCTGCCTCTGCCTGACCGAGGGGGATCGAGTTGACGCCCGATCGCAATGCCTCGCACACGAAGGTCGAGGTGTACATCGTGAGCGCCAGAATGTTCATCCAGAAGTAGCCCAGGTTGATGTCGAGCTTGGGGAAGCCGAACACCACGAGGAGCAGAAGCACCAGAAGCGGTGTGTTGCGGAAGACCGTGACGTAGAAGGCGGCTGCCTTGCTGAGCACGTCGATCGGGCCGACTCGCATGCCGGCAAGGATCGTTCCGAACACGAGCGACAGCCCACCGGCGACGAGGAACAACCGAAACGTCGTCAGGAATGCTTCGAGAAGCCGGTCGAAGTTGTCGATCAAGACCTGCACGCGCAGTCACGATCCTTTCTGGGTTGGCTCGGGCGGCCGAAACGGGCCGGGGTCGCGGTGAGGCGACCCCGGCACGATTCAGGTCAGGCGCAGGGATCCATCGCCGGCGGTTCGGGTGTTTCAGCGCCGGACTTGCCGAGCGTGGCCTCGAAGGCCTTGGCCCAGTCGCCGCTGTCCATTGCTTCCTGGACGGTGTCGGTCAGGAACTGGCACAGCTCGGGCTTGTCCTTGGCGTAGCCCATACCGATGCGCTCCTCGGAGAAGGGCTCACCGACAACCTCGAGCTCATCGGGGTTGAGTGCTGCGTAGCCCAGGAGGATCGAGCCGTCAGTCGTCATCGAGTCGATGGCGCCGTCGAGCACCTGGTCACGGCACTGGGAGTACGTCTCGAAGCCACGAACCTTGGCACCCTTTGCCTCAGCATTGGCGAGTGAGGTCGAACCAGTGACGGAGCAGACGTCCTTGCCCTTGATGTCCTCGACGCTCTTGATGCCGCTGCCCTTCTTGACGAGGAGCTGCTGACCAGTCAGGAAGTAGGGTCCGGCCTGACCGACGACTTTGCGACGGTCGTCGGTGATCGAGTAGGACGCGAAGACGAAGTCGACGGTGCCCTTCTCCAGGAACGGCTCACGGTTGTCCGAGATGGTCTCGACCCATTGAATGTCGCCCGCCTTGATGCCGAGCTTGGCTGCGACGATCTTGGCCATCTCGACGTCGAAACCGGTCGGCGCGTCGTCGCCAGCGGCCTTGAAGCCAAGACCCGGCTGGTCGTACTTGACGCCGATCTTGACCTTGCCCGATTCGGCGATCTCCTTCATGCGTGTGCCGTCTTCGAACTGGGCTGCGGCATTGGAGTCGACTTCGGTGTCTACGGGATCCTTGTCGTCCTCGCCGGCGTCTCCGCAGGCTCCGAGGATCAAGGCCGCGGCCGCCAAAATGACGGCAAAGCGTGTGCGCTTCATAGTTTTACCCTTCATCAGTGTTTAAGGATCTTGCCGAGGAAGTCCTTGGCTCGATCCGATTGCGGGTTGGTGAAGAACTCGTCCGGAGTGTTCTCCTCAACGATGCGCCCGTCAGACATGAACAGCACGCGATCGGCGGCCGTACGGGCGAAACCCATCTCGTGGGTCACGACGATCATCGTCATGCCGCCCTTGGCGAGGTCGATCATCACGTCGAGAACTTCTTTGATCATCTCGGGGTCGAGCGCGGATGTGGGCTCGTCGAACAACATGACCTTGGGGTCCATGGCGAGTGCTCGGGCGATCGCCACCCGCTGCTGCTGACCACCGGAGAGCTGGGCCGGGTACTTGGCGGCCTGGGTGGCGATGCCGACGCGTTCGAGGAGCTCGTGAGCACGCTTGTCGGCCACGGCCTTCTTGGCCTTGCGGACCTTGAGGGGGCCGAGGGTGACGTTCTCGAGGATCGTCTTGTGGGCGAACAGGTTGAACGACTGGAACACCATGCCCACGTCGGCGCGCAGCCCGGCCAGTTCCTTGCCCTCTTCGGGCAGCGTCTTGCCGTCGACCTTGATCTCGCCCTCTTCGATCGTCTCGAGCCGGTTGATGGCCCGGCAGAGCGTGGACTTGCCCGAGCCTGAGGGGCCGATCACGACGACGACCTCACCGGGGGCGACGTCGAGCTCGATGTCCTGAAGGACGTGGAGATCGCCGAACCATTTCTGAACGCCATGCATCGAAACCATGGGTGTTTGATCAACCATGCGGATCAACCTAGCCCCAAAGAACCAGTTCGTGGGAACCAGTTGCGTTACGAATCGAACTCGTTTGGAGCCGCGCAGGTCACATCTCGGCGTCGAATCTTCCGCCATACGAGGAAGACCGCTTACCTGGTTCGCAGCGGCAAACCGGAAAAGTTCAGTCCGCCTTCGGCAGTACGACCGAGGTTGCGCTGCCACCGAGCCAGCAGCTGAACCCGATCGGGATCTTCAGCCCTCCTTGACCATCTCGTCGAGGGCGTCGAGGGCGTCGAGGCACTGGCTGACCAGCACGTCGGGTCCGTGCTGACCGACGTGCTCAAGCCGGACGGTGTTTGCTGCAGGTTCCCAGCGGGTAGTGAGTCGGCTCCCGACTACTGAGGAGTTCTCGATGGCTCGCAACACCGTTTCCCGCTCATTGCACGACCTCGGCCTCGCCGCCTGGTTCGGCGGCACGCTGGCCAACGCGATCGCGCTGAACCCGGCCGCCGCGGCCGCGGATGGCCCGACCGACACTGGGGCCGTCGCGAATGTCGGCTGGGATCGCTGGACGCCGGTCAATGCTGCGGCCATCGGATCTCACGTCGCCGGCAGCATCGGCCAGATCCAGGGCAACCTGGGGCGCATCCAGGCGCAGAAGGGCGTCGCCTCGATGGCCCTGCTCAAGACCGGGCTGACCGCGGCAGCGCTGGGCGTTACCGCATACAGCCGACTGCTCGGCCGCAAGGTTTCCGAGCACACCCGCGTACCCGTCGAGTCCGGCACCGAGCCCGCGGCCGCGACACCTCCCGATGTCGCTGCAGCCCAGCGACAGCTCCGGATTCTTCAGTGGGCCGTGCCGGCCGTGACCGGGGCCCTGGTCGTCATCAGTGCGTTCGCCGGCGAGCAGGAGCGCGCCTCCGAGGTCAACAAGGGTCTGCTGCGGCGGATCGTCGCCTAGCGGAGGAGCGAGACACCCGTTCGCGCCGTCGAGGTACCCGGAGCGGGCCTATGCTTCAAGGGTGTGCCGCTGCCGCGGCGCGCGGGCGGAGGTGCACGAGCATGGCGTTCGACGATCCGAGCGTGTTCGCGAGCCTCGCCGAGTCGCTCGCCGACATCGAAGGCGTCACCGAGACGATCGACCAGATCGTGAGCTTCGCGGTTGAGGCGATCGACACCACGTACGGGGGCATCACGCTCATCAAGTCCGGCGGCCGCTCCTTCTCGACCGTCGGAGCGACGCATCAGTCCGTGATCGAGGCCGACCGGATCCAGTACGAGCTGCGGCAAGGGCCATGTGTCGACGCCGCCGCCGACGCCAAGATCGTCGTGTCGTCCTATCTCGCGACCGACGAGCGTTGGCCGAACTGGGGGCCGAAGGCCAGTGCCCTGGGGTTCAACAGCGTCCTGTCGGCCGAGCTGCATGCGCGGGGACGCCGCATCGGTGCGCTCAATCTGTATGGCACGTCGGAGGCGAACTTCAGTCCCGAGGACATCGCGCTCGCCGCGCTGTTCGCTCGTCAGGGTGCGCTCGCCCTGGGGTATGCCCGAAGCGAGGAGGGCCTGCGCGAGGCGCTCGAGACCCGTACGGTCATCGGCCAGGCGCAGGGCTTGCTCATGGAGCGCTTCGACATCGATCCCGATCGCGCGTTCGCGACACTTCGCCGCTACTCACAACACCACAACGTGAAGCTCAAGGTGCTGTGCCACAAGCTCGTCGAGACCCGAGCGCTGCCGTCGCAGGAAGTCGCTGAAACGCAGCTGGCCGAAGAGCTGCCCGAGACGGCCTGACGCCGCAACCGGGGCATGGTGTCGTTGCTCGAGTGGTCCAAGGGGTTGGGGCCTGCTGACATGACGGTAGACGGCCTGGCGAAGCTGGAGGCCGAGCTCTTCCGGCCCTACCCGGACGCGCAGCGGGCGATCGAGCAGGCGGTGGCTGAGTTCAAGCCCGAGGCACAGGAGATCGAGCGTCGGCATGACGGGCGTCGGCTGATGCGTCCGGTGCAGGCCCGGCATCATCAGAACCTGCGGTCGAACAACGTCGCGCTGGCGACGGTCGGCTTCCTCATCCTGTTGCTGACGACAACCGCGTTCGGCGCGGCCGTGCGGGGGCCTTTCGACCACGACTCGGTCGTCCGCGTGAATGCCGCTTTCCTCGCCATCGCTGCGGTGGGCTGCATCATCAAGCTGCTGTCCACGCTGCGCGACCGGGTCTGGGTGGGTGTCACGCCCCTCTGGGCGGTCAGCTCGGCTGTCCTCAGCATCATGGCCGCTCTCGTGACGCAGGCCAGGGCCGCCAAGGCGATCAGGGAGGATCTCGACAACCCGCTCGTGGTCATCTACGTGAGCACGGCGGTGATCGTCGCCTTCGGCGTGTTGGCGCTCATCCGCCATCGCCGGGCTCGTCGTGAGTTGAAGGGCGACCTCGCCGGTGTGCAGCCGAAGGTCGATGCGTACATGGGTGAGCTCGGTCCCGCGTACGCCGCGGCCCTGGCCCGCATCACGAGCGCGTTGGAGGCGATCGACCCCAAGACCCGCACGCGCCTCAGGCAGGAACGGGATCTGGTCGTCAACCACCTCGTCGCAAGCAGAGGGCTGACCCAGGGGGAGGTGCCCCCGCTCATGAACAAGAAGGCGCTGGGGGAGTTTCAGCTGTTCGCCGTCGCAGAGCCCATGCTGGGCGGAGGACCGTATCCGACCCGCGGACGCCCTCGTACGTCTGCCTGAGTCTGGGGACCACGGGTGCGGCTCGCCCCACGTACCATTGACCAGTCATGACGAAGACCTACGAAGTGCGCACCTACGGCTGCCAGATGAACGTGCACGACAGCGAGCGGCTGTCGGGCCTGCTGGAGACCGCGGGCTACGCCAAGGCTGAGGAGGGCACGCCCGACCTGGTCGTGTTCAACACGTGTGCCGTGCGGGAGAACGCCGACAACAAGCTCTACGGCAACCTCGGCCACATCGCGTCGGTCAAGGAGAAGAACCCCGGCATGCAGATCGCCGTCGGCGGCTGCCTGGCGCAGAAGGACCGCGACACGATCACG
>NZ_JAKFCB010000280.1:0-5986 GCF_036676885.1 Aeromicrobium sp. | reverse complement strand
CTTGTAGTCGATCAGGTCGTCGTCTGACGGATCGTTGATGCCGGCGGCCGCATACATGCGCTTGAGCGTGTTGCGTTGGTCCATCGCGAGCACGGCGAACGTGCCCTCAGGCGTCGCGATGTCATGCAGCGACGTCTGGCTGGTGATCGACTGGGTCATGGGTCTACCTCGCTGTGATTTCTCGGTGGTGGGTCTGTCTGGTGAAGGCGACGAAGTCGCTCGCCTCCTGGGCCGCGAAGGCACCGACGAGTGCCGCTCCCACGGCGGTGTCCTCGGAGCGCGGCGAGAATGTGGGGTTGGGCAGCACGGCCCGTCGGGCCGCCTGCACCGAGAGCATCTGCGACCAGCCGCCGGAGACGACGCTGCTGTGCGCCGGGGCGACGACGGCGTCCATCAGCTCGAGGATCCGCTCGACCTCCCGGTCGGCATGCGCGAGCGTCGCGGCGAAGAGGTGGGCGGGGCTCAACCCGTCGACGTCGGCGGTGATGGCCAGTACGCCGTCGTTGTTGCGTGCGCCGGTGACGTCCAGGATCCGGCCGGCGCCCGGCGGGAGCGCCGTCACGGCGCGGTCGAGCTGCTCGCGGCCGGTCGCATCGTGGACGCCGACGAGCTGGAGGACCCGGCGCAGCAACAACCCGGTCTTGACGCCGGCGAGCATGACGCCCTGGCCGGCCACCATGTGGCGAACGACGTTGAGGCCCGAGGCTGCGAGCTGCGTGCGGGTCGGGGCGTCGAGCAGGCTGGAAAGCGGGCGCACGAGCGCCTCAGCCGTGCCCATCGAGTCGTAGAGCTGGTCGTCCTCGACGACCCCGGCAGCGATTGAGGCGACCAGGTGGTCGTGGCCGGCCACCGAGAGGGTCGCACCGGTACGCGCGTGGCGCCCCCACGACGACCCCGCCGTACGGATCTCGGGCACGAAGCCGTGCGGTGTGCCGAGCACGTCAAGGGCCCAGGGCCATACCGTCGCGGTCTCCTGGTCGAGCAGGCCCGTGCGGGCGATCAGCGAGACCTCGGCGGCGATGTCACCGCCCAGCTGGTGCACGACGAACTCGGGGACACTCAGCCAGCGCTGTCGAGCCAGGTCGATGCCGCGCTCGCGCAGGTGCAGGAGCTTGCCGACCGAGGCGAGCGGGCTGACCGGCAAGCCGGTGACGCCCGAAAAGGCTTGCTGGAAGTCTGCGGGCGTTGCGGCCAGCTCGGTTCCGCCGCGGGGGTCGAACCACGCGATGATCGGTGCCGCGGCGGTGCCGTCGGCAGCCAGCAGAACCCCCGCCTCGGCCATGCCGGACACGCCGATGCCGTCGATCTCAGCGTCGGTGACGTCGAGGAGATCGTCGAGCAGGTCGTGCACGAGACCGGTCAGGACGATCGGCGAGAGCTCCGCGGTCCCGCCGTGGCCGGCCTGCCAAGGTGTCGGGCGGCGGCACTCGTGCGCCACGGCTCCGTCGGGCGTACAGGCGACGGCCTTGACCCACGTGCTGCCGATGTCGATGCCGATGCTGAGCAGGTCAGACATGCGGCACCTCTCGTCCGGCGGCGGGCCGCGCGACCAGGATCCGGGTGTTGCCATCGGCTCGCCATTCGCCGAAGCCGGCGGGTACGGCGAGCGCGTCACCGGCCTGGACGTTGATCGTGCCGTCGCCCAACAGGCGTCCCCGACCGGAGAGCACCAGCACGGCGGCGAAGCCGGCGCTCAGGGTCTCCCGGATGCCGCCGCACAGCAGGTCGAGCCTGAAGAACGCGTCACTCTCCGACGGCAGCAACGGCACGACCGTGTCGTGGTAGCCGTCGAGGTCGGTGTGGACGATCAGGGAGGACAGGCGCTGGGCCGACAGCTGTGCCGTGTCGACCGCCTGCATCGCGAGGTCGAAGCCCAGCCCCAGGTGCGACTCGTCGCGGGTCGACGTGGTCAGCGACCACTCCAGCACGATCGAGAAGTCGGTCGGCTCCTGCACCTCGGCGACGAACGTGCCCTCGCCGATCGCGTGCGGCGTGCCCGCCGGGACCAGGATGCCGTCGCCGCGGCGCACCGCGACCCGGTGCAGCCGCGAGAGCATCCACTCGTTGTCCTGGGCATCCCGGGCGGCAGCCAGGTCGGTCGGGTCGACGTCGTCCTTCCACCCGAGGTAGACCGCGCCGTCGCCGGTCGCGTCGAGCACGAGCCAGGCCTCGGTCTTGCCGTGCGCACAGTCCAGGTGCTGCCTCGCGAAGCTGCGGTCCGGGTGGGCATGGACCGGCAGTCGCTGCCCGGCGTCCAGCAGCTTCACGAGCAGCCCGGTGTCCGGGCTCGCCTCGGGCGAGCCCAGCCAGGCCCTGGGATCGGCGGTGACCAGGTCCCGCAGGACGTCGCCGTCGGCCGTCGTGGCGAGCCCGATCCGGGTCTCGCCGGCGCGCGCGACCGTGGAGGCGATCCACTCCTCGGGCTGCCGCGCCGACGTGGTGGCGATGCCCCGCAGGGCGGCGATCTTCGCGCCGCCGGCGTAGAAGTGGTCGATGAGGTTGGGGCGCAGCTGGGTCGGCATCATGGCGCCACCTCGCCGGAGCCGCGTTCGACGATGTCGGTGTCGACGATGATCGTGCGGGGCTCGTCCTCGGGGATCTCCGCGGTCGGATCCTTGCGGCGAAGCTTCTTGGCCTCCAGGTGTGTCAGCACCCGTTCGATCGCCGCGACGCCGATCGCCTCGGGATCCTGGTTGACGTACGTGACCGCCGGCCGCAACGTCTTGGCCAGCGGGAAGTCGCCGAAGCTGATGAATGCGACGTCCGCACGCTCAGCGGTGTGCAGCGCATGCGCCACACCCACCGCCGCGCGGGGGTTGGCGGCGAAGATCGCGGTCGGCTGGTCGTCCTCGGCGAGCATCTCGGCGACGACGTCGGCCGCGTCGACGTCGACGGTCGGGCCGGGTCGCACCCACTCGGGGCGTACCGCGATGCCGGCGGCCGCGAGGCTCTCCTCATATCCGACCAGGCGCTCGACCGTCGTCGGGAAGCGCGCGTCGCTGCCGACGAACGCGATCTTGCGATGCCCGTGCGCCAGCAGGTGGTCGATCGCCCGGCGGGTGATCCCACGATCGTCGACGGCTACGACGTCGAAGCCCTCGATCTCGATCGAGCGGTCGATCAGGACGATCGGGAACGACCGGCGATAGGGCTCGAGATACGCATGCGAGCCGCTGACGGGCGCGAGGATCAGCGCCTCGACGCGCTGCATCGCCATCCGCTCGACCTGGCGGCGTTCCCGCTCGGGGGTGAACCCGGTGCTGCCGAAGATCACGTTGAGGCCGGCCGCCAGCGCGCGGGCCTCGACAGCATGCGTCAGCGACGCGAAGAACGGGTCGGCGATCGTGTCGATGATGACGCCGACGGTGTCGCCCGAGCCCATCTTGAGCGAGCGGGCGAATGAGTTGGGCACGTACTGCAGCTCGGCGACGGCGGCGAGCACCCGGTCGCGTACGTCCGGGCGTACGGTCGTCGTGCCGTTGACGACCCGCGACACGGTCTTGATCGAGACACCGGCGAGCGCCGCGACCTCATGGAGGGTGGCCGGCTTGGTCATGCCTTCACCGCCTGGGTCAGCTCGGTGACCCGGTCGGCATCGACCCGACCGGCGCCGGGCATCTCGACGGCAGCGCTCGCCACCGTGACGCCGAGCTCGATCGCCTCGAGCCAGCCCAGGCCGCGACAGAGGCCGACCGCGACGCCGGCCGCGAACGAGTCGCCGGCGCCGATCGGGTTGACGACGCTGACCCTCGGAGCGGGGATCCAGGTGGTGGCTCCGTCAACCGCGGCGCACACGCCGTGGCCGCCGGCCGTCACGACGGCACGCCGGGCGCCGCGTCCGACCAGACCCTCGGCCGCAGCGGCAGCGCGCTTCCGAACCTCGTCGAGCGGGACGGCCTCGGCCTCGACGGGCTCGGTGACAGCGCCGGAGACGATGCCCTCGGCCTCGGCGAGGTTGGGCGTGACGAGGTCGGGCGCGAACGGCAACGAGCCCAGCAGGGCATCGCGGGCGGCATCCACGATCGTCGGAACGTCATGGCGACGAGCGAGCTCGACGAGCAGGCCGTACGCCGAGACCGGCAGGCCCGGGGGCAGACTCCCCGAGCACACCAGCGGGCCACCGGCAACCGGCAGTCGTACGTCGACCTCGGCCACCAGATGGTCCAGGTCGACTGCGCTCATCGCGGGCCCCGGCTCGTTGAGCACGGTGGCCCGACCGGACAGCTCGAGGATGATCGTGGCGGACCGGACGTCACCCGCAACCGGTACAGCGTGCATCACGATGCGCTCGCCGGTCAGCAGTTCCAGGAGCCTCGCCCCGTCGCCCTCGGCCACCAGCCCGACGAGCTCCGCAGGCGCCCCGAGATCGCTCGCGGTCCGCACGACGTTGACGCCCTTGCCTCCGGCCGTGACCTTGACGTCGTACGGCCGGCTGACCGTACCGACCTCGAACGAGTCGACCGCGAGGGTGCGGTCGAAGCAGAGGTTCGGGTTGACGACGAGCACGTATCGATCTCCTTGGCGTGTGTGACGTGGACCACGTTCGGGTCCTTCGAAGCCCTATACTGAACCCCAAAAGACAACGTTGTCCAGTGTTTGCCCGAAAAATAGGCAACGTTGTCTTTGAGACCCGACGAGTCAGGAGCGCATGTGACCACCCCACCAACCCCTTCGGCGCCTGGGCCGCAATCCCTTGGAATGCTGCGGAGAATCCAGCGCATGAGCGATGCCGACGGGTTCATCCGCGTCGCGGCGATCGACCACCCGGAAAATTACGTCGCGTTGTTCGACCCCGACCTCAGCAAGGTCGGCTTCGAGGAGGTCGTCGAGTCCAAGCTCGAGCTGATCCGGGGCATGGCTCCGCACTGCTCCGCGGTGCTCGTCGACCCCGTGTGGTCGTACGGCCAGGGCGTGCTGACCGGGTCGATCCCCGGCGACATCGGGATCATCTCCGGGCTCGAGCAGCTCGCCTACTCACCGACCGGCTTCGGCACCGAGACCGTGGTCCGCAGCTCGTGGACCGTGCCGGTGCTGGCGCGGCTCGGCGCCGACGGGGCCAAGCTCGTGGTGTTTTACCGCGAGGAGCAGGCCGACATCGTCGAGGCGCAGCACGAGCTCGTCCGGGGGATCGTGGCACAGTGCCGCGAGCACGAGATCCCGCTGATCGTCGAGCCACTCTGGTACCCACTCGACGGGGAGTCGCTGGACGATTCGGCCGTCCGCGCGGCCCGCGTCGAGGCGATCATCGCGTCGGCTGCGACGTTCGCCGACCTGGGCGCGGACATCATGAAGGTCGAGTTCCCGGGCCACGTCGGCACTCCCGACGGCGAGGCCGACGCGGCCAAGGCGTGTGCCCGGCTGGATGCCGCGATCGACGTGCCGTGGGTCCTGCTGTCGGCGTCAGCCACATTCGACCAGTTCGCGGTGCAGCTCAGGATCGCCGCCGAGGCGGGGGCCTGCGGCTTCATGGCCGGCCGGGCGATCTGGGGTGACGGCGTCGGCCGGCACGACGCCGAGACCCGCGCCCGTGGCGTACGCACGGCCGTCGACCGGCTCGATGCGCTTGCCGACGTCCTGCGTGCACACGCTCGACCCTGGCGCGAGCCCGTCAGCGTGAGCGAAGCCGTCGCCGCGCTGCCGGCCGACTGGCATGAACGGTACTGAGCCGTGAGGGTCTGGTGCGTCGCCGGCAGCGCCGGCAGCGGCAAGAGCACCCTCGGCCGCCGCCTCGCCGCGACAGCCGGGGCGACGCTGCTGGATCTCGACACGCTCACCAACCCGCTGCTCGACGCAGTCAACGATCGCCTGGCGCCCGGCGGGCACTGGAACGACGATGAGCTCCGCGAGCTCATCCGCCCGGCCAGGTACGCCTGCCTGCTCACCACGGCGCGCGACCAACGGGACGCGGGACTCGACCTGGTGCTCGTCGCACCGTTCACCGCCGAGCTCGCCGGTGGGCCGGAGTGGGCGGACCTCCGCGCAGCCG
>NZ_JAKFCB010000279.1:0-22200 GCF_036676885.1 Aeromicrobium sp. | reverse complement strand
GCGGCGCTGCTGTTCGCGATCGCCCTCGGCGCATTCGCGACGTCGGAGATCATCTTCATCAAGGAGCTGGGCATCGGCACGGCGCTCGCAGTGCTGATCGACGCGACGATCGTCCGGGCGATGCTCGTGCCGTCGCTGATGGCGCTGCTGGGCAAGCGCAACTGGTGGGCCCCGCGGCCGCTCCGCAGGCTGCACGACCGGATCGGGATCAGCGAAGGCGATCCCGCCGACCTCGAACGCGTCGACGCCTAGCCACCCATGCCGGGCGGGCTCCGCTCTCCACCCTCCGGAGAGCGGGGTCCGTCCCCCTCTCTCCGGCGCGGGGCGGTGACTTAGCGTCCACCGTCCTGACGGAAGCGGTGAGTTGGCGTCCACCGTCCTGACGGAGCGGTGAGTTGGCGCCCACCGTCCTGACGGAAGCGGTGAGTTGGCGTCCACTTCACCCCTGATCCTGGACGCCAGGTCACCGCTCAACACTGAACGTGGACGCTAAGTCACCGCTCAACACTGAACGTGGACGCTAAGTCACCGCTCAACGCTGAAGGTGGACGCTAAGTCACCGCTCAACACTGAACCTGGACGCCAGGTCACCGCTCAACGCTGAAGGTGGACGCTGAGTCACCGCCCCGGCAGGGGTCAGGCCTGGAGGTAGGCGATCACGGCGAGCACGCGGCGGTTGTTGCTGTCGTCGTCGGCGTCGAGGTCGAGCTTCATGAAGATGTTGCTGGTGTGCTTGCTGATCGCCTTCTCCGTCACCAAGAGCGCGGCAGCGATCGCGGCGTTGGAGCGGCCCTCCGCCATGAGGCCCAGCACCTCGCGCTCGCGATCGGTCAGCCGCGCGATGGGGCTGTCGGGCTGCGCCCGCGCGATGAGCGTCGAGACGACCTCGGGGTCGAGCACCGTGCCGCCACCGGCGACCGTACGCACCGCATCGACGAACGTCGTGACGTCGGCGACGCGGTCCTTGAGCAGGTAGCCGACCGCACCGTCGCCGCTGCCCAGGAGCTCGCGGGCGTACAGCTGCTCGACGTACTGCGACAGCACCAGCACCGGGAACCCCGGCCGCTCGGCCCGGGCGGCGATCGCGGCGCGCAGGCCCTCGTCGGTGAACGTCGGCGGCATGCGTACGTCCACGACCGCGATGTCGACCGCCTCGGAACGGAGCACCTCGGCGAGCTTGTCGGCATCGTCCACCGCCGCCACGACCTCGAAGTCGTACGCCTCGAGGAGCCGCGTCAGGCCGTCCCGGAGGAGGGCGAGATCTTCGGCGATGACAACGCGCACGGAACCTCCAGGGTGACCACGGTCGGCCCCCCGACGGGACTGACCACGTCCATCGTGCCGTCAAACGCCGCCAGGCGTCTCGCGACCCCGGCAAGTCCCGTGCCCGCGGCGAGCGACGCTCCGCCCCTGCCGTCGTCCTCGACGACGACCTTGAGCGCCTCGCCGTCGTGCGTGACCTCGATGACGGCTCGCGTCGCCTCGGCGTGCTTGCCGATGTTGGCGAGCAGCTCGCTGGTCGCGAAGTAGACCGCCGACTCGACAGGGGCCGCGGGCCTGCCGGTCAGGTTGATCATCACCGACACCGGAAGCGGCATGTCGAGCGCCAGTGCCTGGATCGCGCCGGCGAGCCCGCGATCGGCCAGCACCGGCGGATGGATCCCGCGTACGACCGAGCGCAGGTCACCCAGCGCCGACGTCGTCACGGCGCGGGCCTCCGCCAGCATCGCGGCGGCACCCTCGGGATCCCTGGCCAGCATCTCCTCCGCCATGCCGAGGTTCATGCCGAGGGCCACGAGCCGGGCCTGCGCTCCGTCGTGCAGGTCGCGCTCGATGCGCCGCAGCTCGGCGGCGGAGTGGTCGATCGTCTCCGCGCGGGACTGCGAGACCTCTGCGACCCGGCGCTCGAGGAACTCGCGCGTCGGCGACAGCATCGCCCGGTCGAGCTCGGCACGCCACCGCATGAGCACCGGCAGCAGCCACCACCAGAGGCTGAACGCCACCAGCAGCCACGCCCACTCGTAGAACGCCTCGGCCTGGGTGTCGAGCCGGAAGATGCCGTAGCTCATGTCGAACGTGCCGGCCGGCGTGACCCAGTAGACGAACGGGAAGACGAGGTACCAGACCACCGCGAGGCCCAGGCCGAACGAGATCCAGGCGAGCGCCCAGCCGACCGTCACCGACATGTACGTCCACGCGAAGTCCCGCCAGCGAGCCGGATCCGCGACCCAGCGCCTGAGCAGGCCGAGGCCGGACACCGACGTGGTCGGGAGGTAGGGGCGCTGGATGTGGATGCCGAGGATGCGGCCGGCGAGCCGGCGGTGCACGTTCGCCAGTTGCTGGTTGAGCGGCACGAAGAGCAGGAGCAGGACGAGCCCGACACCGACGATCGCGACGCCGAGCGCCGTCGTGAGGACACAGAGGAGCACGAGCGCAGGGACCGCCAGCAAGACGTACGCGACCGACAGGGCGCTGAGCTTCAGCCGGCGCGACAGACCGGCGACGAAGGACTCCCCCTCGAACGGCGAGGCGGCGGGGGCGGTGGCGCTCATGACGGGGGCTCCGAATCGTGTGGGTTGATCCCTCAATCCTTGCGCATCGGCAGGCCCCGGGCAGTGGACTCAGGCCTACTTCCGATCGGGGTTCCAGCACCATGTCGGCGCGACTCGCGATTCACGAGGCTGGTTGTCACGTTCCATTCCAGACCAGTCACATCGAAAGAAGGACAACACCATGTCTTCGACATCTCCCACCGTCAGGGTCGCTCGCTGGAGCGCGACTCACCCGTGGCGCGCGATCGGCCTCTGGGTCGCGTTCGTCGTCTCCGCCATCGCCCTCATGTCGACCGTCCAGACCAAGCAGGTTGCGGACGAGGACTTCCGCGTCGCCGAGTCCGGGCGCGCCGAGGCCATGATCGACAAGGCCGGGCTCGCCGCGAGCCCGACCGAGTCGGTCCTCATCACCGCCCCCAAGGGCGCCCTCGACCCCGCGAAGGCCGAGGCGGCTGCCACGCAGCTCGCCGAGGCCGCAGCCGACGTCAAGGGCGTCGCCGACGTCGGACCACCGATCTGGTCGGAGAAACGCGATGCGTTGCTCGTGCCGATCACGATGGCCGGCGATGAAGACGCCGCCGCGGACCACGTGGACGCGCTCATCGACACCACCGCCAAGGTCCAGAAGGCCAATCCGTCGCTCGACGTCGAGCAGGCCGGTGAGGCCTCGCTCGATGCCGGCATCAACGACAAGGTCGGCGAGGACCTGGCATCCGCCGAGTCGATGAGCCTGCCGATCACGTTCCTGATCCTGCTCGTCGCGTTCGGGGCGTTCATCGCGGCCGGCATCCCGGTGCTGCTGGCGATCTCGTCGGTGATCACGGGCCTGGGCCTGTACGCCCCGATCTCGTACCTCGTGCCTGATTCCGGCACGGTCGCCAACGTCGTGCTGCTGATCGGCATGGCGGTCGGCGTCGACTACTCGCTGTTCTACCTCAAGCGCGAGCGCGAGGAGCGTATGCGCGGACGGTCCACGGTCGACGCGATCGAGATCGCCGCGGCGACGTCAGGTCGGGCCGTCGTGGTCTCCGGGTTCGCCGTCGTGGTCTCGATGTCGGGCCTGTTCATCACGCGCGAGCCCGTCTTCAGCGCCCTCGCCGTCGGCTCGATCCTCGTGGTCGTCGTCGCCGTGATCGGCTCGCTGACGGTGCTCCCCGCGCTGCTGGCCAAGCTCGGCCGCTGGGTCGACCGCCCCCGCATCCCGCTGCTGTGGCGCCTCAACCGCCGCATCGGCAGCGGCGGCATCAGCGGTCGCCTGATCCGCCCGGTCATCCGCAAGCCCATGGCCGCGGCTGTCATCTCCGGCGGCGTGCTGGTGGCTCTCGCGGTCCCCGCGCTCGGCATGAACATGCACCAGGGCACGATCGACACCCTGCCGCAGGACATCCCGGCGGTGCAGGCGTACCAGCGGATGCAGCAGAGCTTCCCGTCGGAGCGCCCCGGCATCGACGTCCTCGTCCACACCGGCAAGGGCAGCACGGATGCGGCCCGCTCGGCGCTCGAGGCGGTCCGGTCCGACGCCGTCGGGTCGGGGATCGCCACGGCGCCCGACGACGCCATCACGGTGTCGCAGGACGGTCGTACGGTGCAGCTGGCGATGCACGCGGCGCACCCCGAGGGCGACGCCCGCAACGACGCCGCGATCGAGCAACTGCGCGACACGATCGTCCCCCGCGCGACCGACTCGCTCGACGCCACCGAGAGCGCGGTCGGTGGCACGGTCGCGGAGAACTACGACTACGAGAACCAGCCGTCGACGCTGCCGTGGGTCATCGCTTTCGTGCTGATCCTGACGCTCGTCATGATGGGGTGGACGTTCCGCAGCCTGACGATCGCGATGCTGACGACCGTGCTCAACCTGCTGTCGGTCGGCGCCGCGTTCGGTGTCCTGACGCTGGTCTTCCAGCACGACTGGTTCAACGGCCTGCTCGACTACGAGTCGTCCGGATTCGTCGTCGACTGGATCCCGCTGTTCTGCTTCGTGGTCCTGGTCGGCCTGTCGATGGACTACCACGTGTTCGTCCTCAGCCGGGTCCGTGAGGGCCTCCGACAGGGCCTGCCGTACGACCGGGCGGTCGAGTTCGGGATCCGCGAGACGGCCAGCGTCGTCACCAGCGCGGCGGCCGTGATGGTCTCGGTGTTCGCGGTCTTCGCGACGCTGAGCATGCTCGAGATGAAGCAGATGGGCATCGGCCTGTCCGTGGCCATCTTGATCGACGCGACGCTCGTACGCCTGGTGCTGCTGCCCGCGCTGCTGCTGAAGCTGCGCGGACGGCTCGAGCGGCTCGGCGACGTCAAGAGCATCGAGGACGAGTACGCCCCGAAGCCCGCGCTCGTCTAGGCGTGACCGAAGAATCGAGGTTTGTCCGGCCAGGACCGGACAAACCTCGATTCTTGCGTCACCCTGGGGTCAGATCAGGCCCTTGTCGGTCAGCCACTCCTTGGCCAGGTCGGCCGGCTTGGCCTTGTCAGGACCCTGGTTCTTGCCGTTGAGATCCAGCAGGTCCTGCGTCGTCAGCTCAGCCGAGACGGCGTCGAGGACGTCCTCGACCTTGTCGGACGCCTTCTTCTCGGCGATCAGCGGAACGACATTCTGGGCCGCGATCAGGTTCTCCGGGTCCTCCAGGGTCACCAGGTTGTTCTCCACGATCGACGGCGTGGTCGAGTAGATGTCGGCCACGTCGATGTCACCGTCGAGCAGCGCCTTGAGCGTCTTGGGCCCGCCCCCGTCACTGATCGCCGTGAACTTGATGCCCGTGATGCCGTAGATCTTCTCGAGGCCCGGGATGCCGTAGGCACGGGTGCGGAACTCCGGGTTGGCGCCGAGCTTGAGGCCGTCGATGTCCTTGAGGTCGGCGATCGTCTTGACACCGTTCTTCTCGGCGAACTCCTGTGTGACGTTGAGCGAGTCCTTGTCCTCGGCCGCGGCCACCTCCAGCACCTCGAGCGTCTCGGGCAAGGCGTCGTCCAGCGCGGCCTCGATCTCCTCCGGCGAGGTCGCCGTGGCGTCCTTGTCGAGGAATGACAGCAGGTTGCCGGTGTACTCCGGCAACAGGTCGATCTCGCCGCTCTCGAGCGCCGGGATGTAGACCTCGCGGGCGCCGATGTTGAGCTTCTTCTTGACCTTGACGCCCTTGGCCTCGAGAGCCTGGGCGTAGATCTCGGCGATGATCTCGTTCTCGGGGAACGCTGCGGATCCGATCGTGATGGTGTCCGAGGCGGACTTCTCACCGTCGGCCGGATCGCCGCCGCACGCGGCGAGGAACAGACCGAGCGAGGCGGCGGTCGCTGCCGCGGCGAGTCGGGTCATCTTCATGGGGTTTCTCCTTGTGGTGGGGTCATGGAAGGTTCAGGAACGTGAAGGCTGGACAGCGGGATGGCCGTGGATCGCGACGCGTTGGACCGCGACGAACAGCGCGTCGAGCAGCAGCGCCAGCGCGATCACGAGGAGCGATCCGGCGATGACCTGGGGAGTGTCACGGACCGCCAGGCCGTCGATCAGGAAGCGGCCGAGGCCTCCGGGGCCCACGTACGCCGCGACGGTTGCCGTCGCCACGACCTGCAGGGTCGCCGAGCGCAGGCCGCCCACGATGATCGGGAGCGCGAGCGGGACCTCGACCTTGGTCAGGATCTGCCACTCGGTCATGCCCATGGCGCGGGCCGCGTCGATCGTCTGCCGCTCGACCGACTCCAGCCCGGAGTATGCGCCGGCCAGCAGCGGAGGCACCGCCAGGACGACGAGGGCCACGACCGTCGCGGTGAGGTTGACCCCCGTGAAGAGGCCGAGATAGGTCACGACGCCCAGGGTCGGCAGAGCACGGAGCGCGCCGGAGAAGACCACCGCCAGCCCCCGCAACCGACCCGTGTGCCCGATCCACAGGCCGATCGGGATGGCCAGCGCCGCGGCGATCGCGACCGTCACGGCCGTGTAGCCGAGGTGCTGGACGATGCGATTCGGCACGCCGTAGTCGCCGGACCAGTTGGCCGGATCGGTGAACCAGTCAATCGTCTCGGACGCCACGCTCATGCCGCCACCCCCGACGGGCGGGTCACGCGCGACCAGGGCATCAGCAACCGGCCGGCCACGACCAGCAGGCCGTCCAGCACCAGAGCGATGACGACGATGGCCAGGACCCCGGTGAAGATCTCCGAGTCGTAGCCGCGCTGGAAGCCGTTGGTGAACAGCGAGCCGAGGTTGCTGACGCCGATGAGCGCACCGACGCTGACCAGGCTCACGGTGCTGACCGACACGACCCGCAGGCCCGCCAGCAGCACCGGACCGGCCAGGGGCAGCTCGACGGAGAGCGCACGCCCGGCCGGCGCGTAGCCGTTGGCGGTCGCGGCGTCGAGCACCGCGTCGGAGACCGAGGAGAACGCGTCGGTGGCGGACCGGATCATGATCGCGACGGCGTACATCGTCAGGGCGATGACGACGTTGATCGGATCGAGGTACTGCGTGCCGATCACGGCCGGCAGCACCGCGAACAGGGCGATCGACGGGATCGTGTAGAGGATGCTCCCCAGGCTCAGCAGCACGCCGCGCAGGCGGCGGTGCCGGCTGGCGTACCAGCCGATCGGCAGGGCGATCGCGAAGCCCAGCACGATCGGGATGAGGCTGAGCCACAGGTGACGCACGGACAGGTCGATCACCTGGCCCCAGTTGTCGAACAGGTAGCTCATGTCACGGTCTCCGTCGTTCGCCGGCGCTCGCTCACGGGGCCAGCACTCCGGCCGCCTTGCCCGACTCGTCCACCACGATCGACGTGCCGTCGTCACGCTTCTCGATGTGCAGCGACCGCTTGCCGCGATCGAGGCCCACGAAGCTGCGGACGAACTCGTCAGCCGGCTCGGCGAGGATGTCGGCCGGTGAGCCGACCTGGGCGACCTCGGCACCCTTCTTGAGGATCACGACCTGGTCGCCGAGCAGGAACGCCTCGTCGATGTCGTGGGTGACGAACACGATGGTCTTGTCGAGCTCGCGCTGCAGGCGCAACAGCTCGGCCTGCAGCTCCTCGCGCACGATCGGGTCGACGGCGCCGAACGGCTCGTCCATCAGCAAGATGTTGGGGTCGGTCACCAGGCCACGGGCGACACCGACGCGCTGCTGCTGGCCGCCGGACAGCTGGCTGGGATAGCGATTGGCCAGCGAGCTGTCGAGGCCGACGGTCTCGAGCACCGCGTGGGCGCGCTCGCGGGTCTCCTTCTTGCTGACCCCGTTGAGCCGAAGAACCGTGCCGACGTTGTCGATCACCGTGCGGTGCGGGAGCAGGCCCGCCGCCTGCATGACGTAGCCGATGCTGCGGCGCAGCTCGACGGGGTTGCGCGTCGCCACGTCGACATCGTCGATCAGGACCTGGCCATGTGTCGGGTCGACCATGCGGTTGACCATGCGCAGCAGCGTCGTCTTGCCGCATCCAGAGGACCCGACGAACACGGTCGTCGTGTGGGAAGGGAGCTGGAGGCTGAAGTCCCCGACCGCCTCGGTGCCATCTGCGAACGTCTTGCCGATGGAGCGGTACTCGATCATGCGGTCCTCCGCGTTTCGCGATAGGTAGGCATTGAACTGGGAATATGAGCTTCGGACAGTCTGGCGTGAACCCCGACGGGCAGCAATCCAATCGTGGCGCTCATCTCATGACGATGTGGTGACGCCGACCGGTGACGGACCGGCGACGACCGGCAGGCCGGCCGCACGCCACGCGTGGATCCCGCCGACGAGGTCGCTGGCCTGGAGGCCCAGCGACACGAGCGACGAAGCCGCGAGAGATGACGTGTAGCCCTCGGTGCACACCACAATCCACTCCTGTCCGTCGCTCGCCTGCGGCAGGCTCGCACCCGAGGCGGGGTGCAGGCGCCACTCCAGATGATTGCGCTCGACTATGACAGAACCGGGAATCTCCCCATCTGATTCCCGCTGCCACCCAGGTCGGATGTCGACGATCAGCGCTCCGGCGGCGACCCTGTCGCACGCCTGGCGCGGATCGAGCCGCTCGAGCGAGCTCCGCGCGGCGGCCAGCAGGTCGTCCACGGAGGCGTACGTCGTCACGATGCCTCCCGGAGCGAGGGCATCTCGGCCTCCGGATCGTCGGTCCACACCGAGGCGAGCCTCGTGAGCTGGTGGCCGTCGACGTCGTAGTAGTTCATCAGCGACAGCGGCGGCGAGTACGCGTGCACGCTCACGGCTGTCTCGGCCCGGAGGTTGCGCACGTCGTGGACGTAGTGCTCGCCGAAGAGGACCGCGTCGCCCGAACGGCGAACCGTCTCGGCCAGTACCTCGGCGCCGGGTGTCCACACGGCCTCGCTGAGCTCACCGCTGACGACCGTGAACGAGCCCGAGGACCCACCGTGGTCGTGCAGCTGCGTGCCCTGATCCGTGGTCCAGCTGATGAGCCACACGTCGACCTGATCGTCGCACCGGATCCTCACATGCCATCGGCTCTCCTCGTCGGCGTCGACCTCGTAGAGGCCGGCGCGTACGTCCTCGGCGACCGTGCTCGTCAGGGCGGCGAGCTCGGCCAGCGACAGGGGTGAAGGGGTCGTGGGGCGAGCAGTCATGACCCCATACAAACCTCGATTCCCGGCCCGGCCAGCCGTGCTCAACCTCTGGACACCGGTGGCTGAAGGCTTTCGGATGCGCTACGACGACCCGGGGTTACGCTGGTGGAGAGTGCCCCCGGGCACGCCAGGAGGACACCATGAAGTGGCTCGTCATCATCGCCATCCTGATCGTGATCGGCGCGGCCATGGTCTGGCTGCGCATGGTCCGCGAAGGTCACGACACCACCGGATCGCACGAACAGCATCGCCGCGACGACTCCGTGATGCCGCCAGCCTCGCCGGGCCTGCGCCTCGACACGCCGCCGTCCACGACACCGGCCGACCGCACCGCGGAGAGCGGTCCTGAGGTGGTCGAGGAGCCCGATTCCGGCCCCGACATCGGGCCCGGGACGGTTCCCCCCGATGAGCCAGGGCCCCGGGATGATCTGCCGCCCTCGCAGACGCGTCCGCAGGCCTGACCCGTTTTGTTTGCGGGGCCGCCCGTACGTTACAGTTGCGTGCGCGGTTCACCCGCGTACAGCAAGGCCCCGTGGCGCAGTTGGTTAGCGCGCCGCCCTGTCACGGCGGAGGTCGCCGGTTCGAGTCCGGTCGGGGTCGCCAGCTGAACGAGACCCACACATCTGAGTCCAGGTGTGTGGGTTTTTCGTTCTCCCGATTTCAACCGCACCGGGGCCGTGCGATAAGGTGATCGTCGCTCGTTCGCGGGCACGGCCAGGTAGCTCAGTTGGTACGAGCATCCGCCTGAAAAGCGGAGGGTCGCCGGTTCGACCCCGGCCCTGGCCACCAGCTCCACGACATGCCGCTTCGATCGACAGGCGGCGGGTAACCCCCTCCACGTGCAGACCTTCCTCCCCTACGCCGACTTCGCCCGCTCGGCCGAGGTGCTGGATCGCACCAGGCTCGGCAAGCAGCGCGTCGAGGCGATCCAGATCGTCCGGGCCCTCACGATTCCGACGTACGGCTGGCGGCACCACCCTGCCGCGCTGATGTGGCGCGGCCACCTCGAGGCACTCGGCGCCTACAGCTTCGCGATCATCGGCGAGTGGACGCGTCAGGGATACGCCGACACCTGCGCCGCGACGATCGCCGCCGATCTCGCGGAGGCAGGGGTGAGCGACGTACGCACGCAGTCCGAGCTGTCCGCGGCCGGGGCGCTGCCGTCGTGGCTCGGAAACGAGGAGTTCCACCGAAGCCATCAGTCGTCCCTCGTCCGGAAGGATCCCGAGCACTACGGCCGGTTCTTCCCAGGGGTGCCGGATGACCTCCCGTATGTCTGGCCACTCCCGGAGTGACTCGATCGGGCCTACGCTCGACACATGAGCCGCATCGTCCAGGTCGCGCAGCACGCCGACGACCTCGACCGCGCCGCGGCGTTCTACGAGCAGCTCCTCGGCCAACCGCCGACTGCGAGGTTCGACCCACCCGGCCTGCTGTTCTTCACCCTCGGCGACAGCCGGCTGCTGCTCGAGCAGGCAGCACCGTCCGCCACGATCTACCTCGAGGTCGACGATGTACGCGCGTCGATCGAGGACCTGCGCGCCCGCGACGTGCCGATCGAGGGTGAGCCGCACGTGATCTTCCAGCACACCAACGACAGCCTCGGCCCAGCCGGCACCGACGAGTGGATGGCGTTCATCCGCGACTCCGAGGGCAACCTCGTGGGCCTGGTCAGCCACAGCCTGACTGAGCGCTGAGGCGCCAGCCCTAGTCTGAAGGTATGGACCTCGGACTGCGTGACCACGTCTACCTTCTCACCGGTGCCTCCAAGGGCCTGGGGCTCGCCACGGCACAGGCGCTCGTCGATGACGGCGCGAAGGTCGTGATCTCGTCACGCTCTCAGGACTCCGTCGACCGCGCGGTCGCCGCACTCGGCCCGCTGGCGACCGGTGTCGCCGTCGACAACGCCGATCCGGCCGCACCCCAGCAGCTCATCAGCGCGGCCCGCGACACGTTCGGACGGCTCGACGGCGCCCTGATCAGCGTCGGAGGGCCGCCCGCCGGCGCGATCCTCGAGCGTACGGAGGAGGAGTGGCGATCGTCGTTCGAGGACGTGTTCCTCGGGGCGATCCGGCTCGCCGTCACGGTGGCCGAGGAGCTCGGCGACGGAGGCTCGATCGCGTTCGTCCTGTCGACGTCGGTCAAGACCCCGATCGAGGGCCTCGGCATCTCCAACGGCCTGCGCCCCGGCCTCGCCATGGCGGCCAAGAACCTGGCCGACGAGCTCGGACCGCGCGGCATACGCGTCAACGGCCTGCTGCCCGGCAAGATCGACACCGAGCGCGTCCGCCAGATCGACGCGCTCTCCGACGACGCGGAGGCCACCCGCGCCGCGGCCGAGCAGTCTCTCCCGCTGCGGCGCTACGGCAGGCCCGAGGAGTTCGGCCGGGCCGCGGCGTTCCTGCTGTCGCCGGCGGCCAGCTTCGTGACCGGGGTCATGCTCCCGGTCGACGGCGGCCTGTCGCGGAGCCTATGAGCTCGTCGAAGGGACTGGCGAGTCCCGGCGCTGATGCTCTGCGCGACCTGGACTATCCCGCGCTGGTCCTCCACGAGGACGCCCTCGAGTCCAACCTGACGGCGATGGCCGACTGGTGCGCCGAGGTGGGCGTCCTGCACGCCCCGCATGCCAAGACCTCGCTGTCTCCGCAGATCGTCGAGCGGCACCTGCGGCACGGAGCGTGGGCGATGACCGCGGCAACGCCTGCCCAGGTCCGCGGCCTGCACCGCCTCGGCACCGCCCGCATCCTGCTGGCCAATGTGCTCGTCGACGTGACAGCGATCCGCTGGGTCGCCGAGCACCTGCTCAGCCGCACCGAGCCGGGGGCCGGCTTCTGGTGCTACGTCGACAGCATCGCCGGCGCCGAGGCACTCGAACACGGCCTGGCCGGATCGGCCCAGCCTCTCGATGTGCTCCTGGAGGTCGGCTACGCCGGCGGGCGCACCGGCACACGGACGATCGACGAGTCCGTACGCCTCGCCGAGCACGTCGCGGGATCGCAGCACCTGCGCCTCGCCGGGGTCGCGGGTTACGAAGGGCTGATGCCGAGCCTCGGCCACGACGTCCCCCCGGGCATCGACGCCTATCTCGCCGACTTCAGGAGCACCGTCGTGCTGCTGCACGAGCGCGGCCTTCTCGATCCCGCAGCGGTGCCGATCGTCACGGCCGGCGGGAGCTCGTACTTCGACCTGGTCGTGGACGCCCTCGGACCTCACGCGTTCGACTTCCCGGTACGTACGGTGCTGCGCAGCGGCTGCTACGCGACGCACGACCACGGCACCTACCGGCGTACGTCGCCATGGGACGGGCGCGGCCCCGGCGCGCCTCGGCTGCGGCCGGCGTTCGAGCTGCTCGCCAGCGTCTGGTCGCGACCCGAGCCGACCCGGGCGATCGCCGGCTTCGGCCGACGCGACGTGCCGATCGACGACCAGCTTCCCGTGGTCCTCGGGCGCTACGGACCCACCCGGCAGCGCGAAGCCCTCGACGGCGTCACGGTCGAGAAGCTCAACGACCAGCACGCGTTCCTGACCGTGCCGGCCGACCTGCGCATCGCGCCGGGCGAGCTGCTGAGCCTCGGCATCAGCCACCCCTGCGGGGCGTTCGACCGCTGGCCGTCCATCCCCCTGGTCGACGCCGACCACACGGTGCTGGGCACGATCACGACCGACCTGTAGCCCCGGCCTTCGCGACTTGGTACAAACGAGCTAGGAGACCCAGATGGACGGTACGACAGCGGCACTGGTCAGCGCGGTGTTCGTCGCCTCCCTCGTCGAGTTCGTGGAGGCGTTCACGATCGTCCTCGCGATGGGCGTCACGCGCAGCTGGAAGTCCGCGATCGCCGGGACCGTCACTGCGCTGGTCGCCCTCACGGCCTTCACCGCCGTGCTCGGTCTCGCGATCAGCACGTGGCTCTCCGAGTCGTTGCTGCAGCTCACGATCGGCACGCTGCTGCTGATCTTCGGCCTCCAGTGGCTGCGCAAGGCCTGCCTGCGGGCGTCCGGCTTCAAGGCGATGCACGACGAGGAGGCGGAGTTCGCCGAGCAGGCCCAGGCAGCCCGCGAGGCGGATCGCACGACGTACGCCGGCATCGACCTGTTCGCGTTCATGGTGTCGTTCAAGGGCGTGTTCCTCGAGGGCGTCGAGGTCGTCTTCATCGTCGTCACGTTCGGCCTCTCGGCCGACGCGCTCGGCATGGCGATCGGCGGCGCGGTCGTCGCCGGCGTCATCGTGGTCGCCCTCGGCATCGCGCTGCGCAAGCCGCTCGCCCAGGTTCCCGAGAACACCCTCAAGTACGGCGTCGGGGTCATGCTCGCGGCGTTCGGCACCTACTGGGCGCTCGAGGGCGTCGGGTACTTCCGCGCCGACGAGGAGAGCCTCTCGTGGCCCGGCGGCAAGCTCGCCCTGATCGCACTGGTCGCCGGCTGGTTCCTCGTGACCCGCATCGTCATCGCGGGCCTCGGCCGGGCTCGCACCTCGACCGCGATCCCGACGGAGGCAGCATGAAGCTCCTCAAGGCCTTCGGCCTCTTCTGGTACGACTTCGTCATCGGCGACGACTGGAAGGTCGCGGCGTACGTCGTCGTGGCCCTCGTGATCACCGGCGCCCTCACGGTCAACGGCGTGCTCGGCGACGGGGCGACCGTCATCCTCGGCGCCGTGCTGACGATGATCTTCTTCGCGATCGGCGTCAGGTATGACGCACGGAGGTCGCGTTCGTAGCCACCCTCGAGCGTACGAGCGCGACGACGTCGGCCGCGACCAGCGCGCCATGGAGGTAGAGCGGGAACAGCCACCAGGGCACGCCCAGCAGATCGGGCGCGAGGTAGTCGAACTCACCGGCCGCGGACAGTGCCGACTCGGCCAGCACCCCGCCGACCGCGATCGCGACGGCGGCCGCGACCGCGACCGCCCGCTCACCCCGCACCGCGACGCGTACGGCCCACGCGATCAGCAGCACCAGGGCGTAGGCGCCGGCCAGATCCGGGTCCAGCAGCCCCGAGACGAGGTACGCCGCCGTCACCAGCACGAGACTTATGACGGGTCGCCGAGCACCGGTCACCGGCAGCGCCTGCGGCTGGACCCGGCGGCTGGCGCCCAGCATCAGGACACCGGCGAGGAAGAATGTCAGCGGGACGATGACCGTCTGGCCCGCGACCTGGGGCTCCCAGAAGTAGACCAGCGTTTCGGTGCGCACGTGGAACAGCTGGTCGCACGCCGTGAGGAAGACCGCGAACAGCCCGGCGGCGACGACCAGCTGCCGGTCGGTCACGCCGACTGCGTCTGCCGCGGCTGCTCGACCTCGGTCCGCTTCTCACCCGGATGCCAACCGGGCGGCATGAAGACGTAGCCGAGCTTCTCGCGCCAGTTCCTGGCGTTGTGGACGTCGCGGAACAGCTCGGCGAACGGACCGTACTGGAGCCGGAACACGTTGTAGGTCTCGACCGGCACCGTGAGCCCGTACGTCGGACGGAACAGCTCCTTCTGGAACGTGCCGAACATGCGGTCCCAGATGATCAGCATCCCGGCGTAGTTCTTGTCGAGGTACTCCGGATCGCTGCCGTGGTGCACCCGGTGGTGCGACGGCGTGTTGAAGACGAACTCGATGGGCCGCCACATCGTGCCGACGCGCTCGGTGTGGACGAAGAACTGGTAGATCAGGTTGACCGAGAACGCGACGTACAGCGTCCACGGCTCGAAGCCGAGGAACGGGAACGGGAGCCAGAACAGCGCCTCGGCCCACGGGTTCCACTTCTGCCGCAGGGCGGTCGAGAAGTTGAAGTACTCGCTCGAGTGGTGCGCCTGGTGCGCCGCCCAGCCGATGCGGACCCGGTGCACGAAGCGGTGCTGCAGGTAGAACGCGAGGTCGAGGCCCAGGATCAGCGCCGCCCACGACCACCAGGTGTCGTCCGGGAGGTGCCACGGCGCGAGGTGGACGCTGACCGCGACGAACAACACGAGGGTGCCGAGCTTGAACACCGCGCTCGACACGACCGACCCCAGCCCCATGATCAGGCTGGTCCGCGCGTCCTTGCGCTCGTAGCCGCGCATCTCCTCATCGGTCTCGAGGAACCTGAACGCCGCGAGCTCGATCAGCAGCGACATGATGAAGAACGGCGCCGCAACGAGCGTCGGGTTCTTCAGGGGGTCGAAAAACTCCTGCATGACTCCTCCAGACTGATATGACCTTTGGGTAAGTTACCACGCAATCACATCACCCGCTAGACTGCGACCGTGGTCAGACCCAACGCCGGCACCAAGGGCGTCCCCCGCCTGGACCGGGAGACGCAGATCCTCGACATCGCCTCCCAGCAGTTCGGCACGCACGGATTCGCCGCGACGTCGGTGGCCGCGATCGCCGACCAGGCCGGCATCTCCAAGCCGCTGATCTACAACTACTTCGGCTCCAAGGAAGGGCTCTACGAAGCGTGCCTCGACCGCGGCGGCGCCCTGCTCGCCGACGAGATCGAGCGCATCGCCCGCGGCGACGCCGTCGGCATCGAGCGCGGCATGGCAACCCTCGCCGGGATGTTCACCCTGCTGGAGCCCCAGCCCTACCTCTGGCGACTGTTCTTCGACCCGACCGCGCCGTCGACCGGCCCGATCGCCGACTCGATCGCCCTGTACGCCGAACGCATCGGCAAGCTCGCCGACGAGGGCGTCACCGAGCTCATGGGCCTGGCCGGCAACGACGACCCGCTCGACATCTCCGCCATGACAGCGGTGTGGCTCGGCATCGTCGACTCGCTGATGAACTGGTGGATGGAGCACCCCGACGAGAGCGCCGAGCAGATGATGCAGCGCTGCATGCGGCTCCTGACCGCGCTGTTCGGCGGCGACACCGAGTGAAGTGGTTCCTGAGGAGCGTGCCCGGCGAGCGCAGCGAGCCGGGCTCGCGTCTCGAAGGGCTGTCGGGCCAGACCGTCGTCATCACGGGCGCCTCCAGCGGCATCGGCGCCGAGGCGGCACGCAAGGTGGCCCGCCTCGGGGCGACGGTGTGCCTGCTCGCCCGGCGCGAGGACGAGCTCCAGGCCGTACGCGCCGCGATCGAGGCTGAGGGCGGCATGGCGTACGCCTACGCCGTGGACCTCTCCGACGCCGAGGCGGCCGCAGACGTCGCTGCCAGGCTGCTCGCCGAGCACCCCCGGGTCGACACCCTGGTCAACAATGCCGGCCGGTCGATCCGCCGCCCGGTCAAGGAGTCGCTCGACCGGGTGCACGACTACGAGCGCACGATGGCGATCAACTACTTCGGCGCCGTGCGCCTGACCCTCGCGCTGCTCCCGCGATTCCTCGAACAGGGCCACGGACACGTCGTGATCTCGTCGACCATGTCGACGCAGGTGCCGATCCCGCTGTTCTCGGCCTACCTCGCGAGCAAGGCCGCCCTGGAGTCGTTCACCCGCTCACTCACCGCCGAGCTGGGGCACGACGGCATCACCTCGACGACGGTCTACTTCCCGATGGTGCGCACCGAGATGTCGGGAGCGACGCCGATCTACCAGGCCATGCCGATGCTGAGCGCCGACAAGGCCGCCAACTGGCTCGTCAAGGCCATTGTCGACAAACCGACTCGGGTCACGAGCCTGCCCGGCGCCATGGGCGAGCTCGGCATGGCGGCACTGCCCGGTGTCGTCACCAAGATCTCACAACCCCTTTTTCGGCGCATGGACAAGTCGCTCGCCAAGCGCGCCCGGGACTAGCGCAGCGCCGACGGCCGATCGATCCCGGCCGGTCGCCGGATGCGAGGATGAGGCATGGACACCTCGCCGGCGGGCACCCGATGACCGACGACAAGCCGGAGCGCCGACGGTCGACGAAGGCGGTTCGCCGCCTGGTGCTCGAGATCGTCGGTTGGGTTCTCCTGCTCGCGGGCCTGGCCGCGCTATTCCTGCCCGGCCCCGGCCTCCTCCTGATGGTCGCCGGCCTCGCTGTCCTCGCTGAGCAGTACGAATGGGCCGAGCGCCGGCTGGAGCCGGTCAAGGTCATGGCCTACAAGGCCGCCGCCGACGGCGTGCAGACCTGGCCCCGCATCATCGCCAGCTGCTCCGGCGCGATCGCGCTCGGCGCGATCGGCGTCTACTGGGGCGTACGACCGGACGCGCCCGACTGGTGGCCGCTGCGCGAGAGCTGGTGGCTGATCGGCGGATGGGGCACCGGCGCGACCCTGATCCTGTCGGCGGTCATCGCCCTGGGCTTCATCGTCTACAGCTTCCGGACGTTCCGCGGCATCCCGGACCCCGAGGGCGCTGCCGAGCGTGCCGCCCGCGAAGACGACTGACAGCCGAGCAAGAGCCTGGGCGTGTCTAGACGCGCTCGAGCACCGCGACCGTGCGTCGCGGTAGCGGAGCGCGACTCCTGGCGGGCACCCACCTGACCAGCGCGAGTCGCGCCGCGATCGTCACCACGACCTGCCGGTAGGCCAGCCCCACGACCAGCGAGCTCAGCACCGCGAGGATCGGGACCTTCATCTCCAGGTGCGGGTAGACCTGCCAGTGCGTCAGGTAGATGTAGAGCGACGCGGCGGCCAGCGATCCGACGACCCGGGCGACCAGACGCGGCACCGGGACGGCGGCGATCCACACCAGCAGCAGCATGCCTCCGGCGACGACGGCTTCGCGCTGCGGGTCACCGAAGAATCCGGCGACACCCCCGACCGCGACGGCTGAGGCGGCGAGGCGCTGCCAGGGCGTACGCGCGGCGGCGACGAGCCAGCCGAGCGCGAAGCACCACAGCACGATCGATGGCGTGTAGCGCTCGGTCGGCCCGGCCTCGACGCCCACCAGGGCATACCGGGTGGCGAGCGCGACCAGGGTGAACGCCAGCGCGAAGCCGAACGGATGGCGCCGCCACGAACGGTGCAGGATCGGCAGCGAGAGCAGTCCGAGCGCCACGACCTGGGTCCAGAGGACTGCTTCGAGGAACCAGAACTGCCACTGATCGGTCCACGAGTCGCTGCCGAGCGCGCCGTTGAGCAGCAGCACGGTGCTGAGGTCGTACGTCCGCAGCACGACCGCGACCGCGCCGATCCAGATGACGCTGGGGATCACCAGGTGCGCCAGGGATCGCAGCCCGAGCCGGGCTCGGACGCGCGCCGACTCGCCGGACAGCTGGAAGCGTACGAAGTTGTAGCCGCACACCGCGAGCAGCAGGTGGGCGCCGCCGGGGATCACGAACAGGTTGGCGTGGGTGCCCAGCACCAGCATGATCGCGAGTGCCCGCAGGAGGATGGACATCTCGAGCCGCACGCCCATCCCTCGCCGGCGGCCGGGGGCCGACACGAGCTCACGGATGGGCCGGGTGTGCCAGTCACCCGGGAGGTCGAGCCGCAGCGCGGACAGCCGGACCGACAGCTCGACGTACGACAGCGAGTCGCCGCCGAGGCTCGCGAAGCTGTCGTCGGCCGTGGCACCCGGCCGGCCGAGCAGCTGGGCGTAGAGGTCGCGAACCCGCTCGACGCTGACCTGGTTGTCGGGCTCGGCGGGCTCGTCGCGGGAGGCGTCGGTCATCACGGCGTGCCGCTCCAGGGCCGGGTAGTCGGTCTTGCCGGACGCGTTGCGCGGCACCCAGCGGAGCCGGGTGACGCTGACGGCGTGCGCGGGCAGCCCGGCCGTGCGGGCGACGAGACCGTGCAGGTCCGCGGCGTCCTGGTGCCAGTCGATGAAGACGTGCAGCCGGTCACCCGTCGAGACGCACCGGGCCGCGCCACCGTGACGCGCCACGACCGCCTCGAGGTCGTCGAGGTCGATCCGCACGCCGTACGCCTTGGCGAACCTGCTGCGCCGGCCGACCCACTCGAGCAGTCCGTCGTCGTCGCGACGCACCAGGTCGCCCGTGCGCAGCTCGCTGACGTCGCGGCCGCGAGCCAGGTCTGCCGCGCTCGAGGCGTAGCCCATCATGACGTTGTCGCCCCGGTAGACCAGCTCGCCGACGCCGGGCCGCTGCTCCCCGGCGACGGGGTCGATCTGGAACGAGCCTCCGGGTATCGGCACGCCCAGGGCATGCGGGTGCGACTCGGCGAGCTTCGGCGGCAGGTACGCCATCCGGGCCGTGGCCTCGGTCTGCCCGTACATCGCGATGAAGTCCCAACCGCGCTCGCGGCCGAGTCGCGCATATCCGGCGACCCGCTCAGGAGCGAGGCGTCCGCCGGCCTGCGTGACGTAGCGGAGCGACGGCAGCTCACGCTCGGCGAAGCCGCTCGAGTCGAGCAGGTCGAACGTGTAGGGGACGCCGGCGAACGACGTCACCTGCTCCCGATCGGCGAGGTCCCACAGGCACGGGTCGAGCACCGACCAGTCGGTGACGACGACGCCGGCGCCGGCGATCAGATGGCTGTGGATGACCGAGAGGCCGTAGCAGTAGTGCATCGGCAGCGTCGTGATCGCGCGGTCGGCTGCCGTCAGGCCCAGATAGCCCGCGATGGCACCGGCATTGCTCAGCACGTTGTCGCGCGACAGGCGTACGAGCTTGGGTGAGCCGGTGGACCCGGAGGTCGTCATCAGCAGCGCGAGGTCGGGGTGCAGGTCGTGGCGGGTCCCCTCGTGCCGCTCCACGAAGCCGCCCGCGACCGCGTCGAACACGAGGTCAGGGTCGTACGCGTCGATCAGCGACTCGAAGACCGCCGGGCTGTCGCCGGGCACGAGCAGCACGACGTGCCCGTTGGCGATCGCCGACACGTATGCGGCGAGGGTCTCGAGCGTGTTGGCCCCCGGCACCAGCACGAGTCGCCGCTCGTCCTGCCACGGCATCGACTCGATGCGGTCGGCGAGCTCCGCGTACGTCAGCGAGTCGTCCGCTGCGATCAGCGCAGGTCGAGAGCCCCACCGGCGCAGGTCGGCGAACGGCACCGGGCTCACCGCGCACCTGCCACGACGGCAACCGGCCCGCCGATCGACACGGACAGCAGGTCGTCGATCTCCGGCACGGCCGCACCCGGCACCCTGACCTGCAGCGTGAGCTCCTGGTCGATCAGCACGAGCTCGACGGTCGCGTCGTGGCCGAAGAAGCTGACGTGCACGACCCGCGCGGGCGCGCCGTCGGCAGGATCCGGCGAGAGCACGAGGTGCTCCGGGCGGATCATGAGGCGGCAGGCACCCTGCGGACCGCCCGCCGGCACCGTGACCTTGCCCAGGGCGCACGATGCGAGGTCGCCCGAGACGTCGGCATCCAGCGTCACGACCGCGCCGACGAACGCCGCGACGGCGGGGGTCGCGGGTGACCGGTAGAGGTCGGCAGGGCTCGCGACCTGAGCGACGCGGCCACCCTGCAGCACAGCGACCTGGTCGGCCAGCGCCAGCGCCTCGCCCTGGTCATGCGTCACGAGCACTGCGGTCGCACCAGCTGCGCGGAGCGCGTGGGCGACTGCCTGCCCCGTCTCGAGCCGGAGGCCGGCGTCCAACGACGAGAACGGCTCGTCGAGCAGCACGATGTCGGGGCGTGGCGCGAGGGCGCGGGCGAGCGCGACACGTTGCTGCTGGCCTCCGGACAGCTCGTGCGGGAAGCGGCTGCGCAGAGCCGCCGGCAGGTCGACGAGGGCGAGCATCGTGTTGACGTCGAAGCCGCGGCGGGCCGCACCGCGTATGCCGAAGGCGATGTTGGCGGCGACGTCGAGGTGCGGGAAGAGCGCCCCCTCCTGGGGGACGTAGCCCACGCCGCGCCGCTGCGGCGGGACACCGCGACCGTCGCGGACGAGCGTACGGCCACCGAATGACACGCTTCCGGCGTCCGGGTCGAGGAAGCCCGCGATGATCCGGAGCAGGGTCGTCTTGCCGCCGCCGGACGGCCCGAGGACCGCCAGGATCGCGCCCGCCTCGACGTCGATCGAGACGTCGTCCAGCACCAGAAGGTCGCCGAAGTACTTCGTCAGCCCGGCGATCTCGAGTCCGCTCATGCGGGCACCAACCCATCTCGTCGACGACTCAGGAAGTAGGTCGCGGGCAGCGAGATCACGACCATGATCACGGCGTAGGGCGCTGCCGCACCGTAGGCGACCGCGGAGGAGCTCGACCAGAACTGCGTCGCGAGGGTCGTCGTGCCGATCGGCGACAGCAGCAACGTCGCGGTCAGCTCGGTCGCCACGGCGAGGAAGACCAGCGCCGCACCGGCACCGACACCGGGGGCGATCAGCGGCAGCGTGACCCGGCGAGCCGTCTCGGCCGGGCTGAGGCCGAGGCCGTGCGCGACATCCTCGAAGACCGGCGGCGCCTGCTCGACAGCGGCACGCACCGCGACCAGCGCGCGAGGCAGGAACATGATGGCGTAGGCGGCGATCAACAGCGCGTACGTCTGGTAGAGCGGCTGGGCATAACGGATCGAGACCGTCACGAGGGCCAGCGCGACCACGATGCCGGGCAGTGCGCTGGCGATGTACGCGCTGCGCTCGATGCCCGTGGTCGACGCGCTGCGGAAGCGCACCGCGAGCCAGGCGATCGGGATCGACAGGGCGACCGTCAGCAACGCCGCGGCGAGCCCCAGCGCCACGGACGTGCCCGCCGCCGAGGCGATCTCGCCGACCGGGAACGCCGTCGAGCTGCCGACGACCATCCAGTGCGTGAGGCTGTAGAGCGGAACCCCGAGCGAGGCCGCGGTGAGCAGCAGCATCAGCGCCAGGACCGGCACCGTGAGCTTGCCGAGGCGGTGCCGGGAGACCGCCCGGACCGCTCCGCTGCCCACCCGGGCGAGGCGTCGATCCGTCCGCAGCCGCAGGTCGGCCAGCAGCAGGAGCAGGCAGCACAGCACCAGCACGGCCGCGAGGACGTTGGCGCCGGCGCTGTTGAAGGACGAGCGGTACTGGTCGTAGATCGCGGTCGTGAACGTCGGGAAGCGCAGCATCTGCAACGCCCCGAACTCCGCGAGCAGGTGCAGCCCGACCAGCAGCGCACCGCCGATCATCGCCGGGCGCAGTTGCGGCAGGACGACCCGGACGAAGGTGCCGAGCCGGCCGTGGCCCTGCGACTGCGCGACCTCCTCGAGCGCCGGGTCGAGCCCGCGCAGCGATGCCACGGTCGGGAGGTAGACGAGCGGGAAGTACGACATCGTCACGATCACGAGCGCGCCGGCATACCCCTCGACGTCCGGCGTCAGCGAGGCCCAGCCGTAG
>NZ_JAKFCB010000278.1:0-13223 GCF_036676885.1 Aeromicrobium sp. | reverse complement strand
GCCTCAGCTCGAGGTGATCTCGTTGGGGACGACGTCCAGCTTGTGGCTGTCGACGACCTTGCCCGAGGGGATGTCGACGACGTGCACCGTCGAGGTCGCCGGCTCGGTGACCCAGGCCGTGTCGCCGCCGATGTGCAGCGTCGGGCGCGGCTGGTGCCAGTCGATGGGCTCGCTCCACGGCTTGACGACCTTGATCGTCGAGAGCGTGCTGCCGTCCTTCGCGTCGAGGACGTGCAGCGCCCCGTCGGTGCCGAGGATGATCGCCTCGCCCGCGGCGCCACGCCCCAGCGAGCGGAACGAGTAGCTCGTGCCGAGGTCGACGATCTTGAGCTTCTTGGTGTCGGTGTCGATCAGCGTGATGCGCTCAGGACGCTCGAGCTCGGCATCCTTGTCGACCTTGTAGTCACCCAGCACGATCGGTGACGACGGCGAGCCGGCCTGGTTGCCGATGCGCCCGTACGAGTCGGGGCTGTCGATCTTGGTGAACGTGCCGTCCTGGTAGACCACGACGCCGTCCTCGCAGCCGATCACCGCGGCGCCGTTGCCGGCCGTCGCCTCGCCGTGCACGCCCGGGCAGTCGTCGGTGCTGGCGATGTCCTTGCCGTCCCGTACGACCTTGGCGCCGTTGCGCGCGTCGGCCGTGCCCTCGGTGACCAGCATGCCGTCCTCGAGCGTCACCGCGACGCCGTGGTGCGGGCTGGCCGCCGTGTAGGTGTCCTGCACCTTCGTGGGGTTGTCGGCGTCGAGGATCTGCGCCGTACCGGCGCCATCGCTCCACAGCACCGTCTTGCCGTCGTGCACGGTGACGTGGCCCGGCTCCGGCGCCGCGAACGACGCACCCAGCGCGGGCTTGCCGTCTGGCAGGTAGTCCGAGTGGTCGCCGTGCGACTTGGCCTCGACGGCCGTGTCGAGCAGCTGGAACCCCTTGGTCTCGGTGGAGATGAAGACGTGCCGCTCGTCGCCGCCCTTGTTGACCCGCAGGAATCCCTCCATCGGGAAGCTCGCGACCTTCTCGAGCGTGTCCCGCTCGAGGACCTGCACTCCCCCGTCGTACGTCACGACGAGCCGGGGTCCGGCCAGCTGGCCCGCCGGCTCGTTGTCGGAGGACGCCTTGGCGATGTCGTCGCTGCTGCCGCCGCACGCCGCGGTGCCGAGAGCCAGCGTCGAGATGATGGCCGCGAGGGCCACCCGAGATCGTCGTACCAGATGCATGAGTGTCGCTTTCCTTATTGGGAATGATTTTCATTCACGATAAGGGATCGCGTGAGGGCGCGGCAAACCGGCCCGCCGAGCGGGCTGCCTGCGGTGAGGCGTCAGGACCTGCTGAGGTCCACTTCGTACGCGAGCGGGACGGCGAGCCTGCGGATCTCGTCAGGCCCGTACTCACGCGATCTCGGGCTGGTCAGCGCGTTGGTCACCACGACCAGCGACCAGTTCAGGTCGTGGCCGGCGGCTCGCAGCTCATTGCCGGTGAAGAGCACCTTCGCCGTCGGACCCGAGAGGCCCTTGACCTTGATGTGACGCAACCTGGGGCCCTTGGTGGCCGTGATGTCCCAGCCGCAGTTCAAGGCACTGACGTCCTCGACGATCCAGCCGTCGACCGCGTACTGCCCGCTGATGAAGCTCATCGCGACGAGCTCGACCTCGCGGTTCGACTCCGGATCGCCGAAGTGGAACGCCGCATCCGCGGGCCCTGCCTCGTCGGGCACGTACGAGATCGGGTTGCGCCCCAGCGACTCCGGCGCCGGGCCGTTGACGTACTGGTCGTAGATCCGGTCTCCCCTGCCGAGGACGCGACCGTAGACGACGCTGCGCATCGTCCGCTTCGGTGCCGGCTCGACGCTCGAGATCTCGACGGCCTGGCGGACGATCCCGTCGAAGCTGAAGATCGCGTACCGCTCGTCCTGCGCTCGCGGCCCCAGTCGCCAGCAGCCGCGATTGGCCTCGTACATCTCGTAGTCGGTCATGCCCTCGCGGTAGCCGACGAAGCTGCGCCCGAGGTCGTCGGTCATGGGGTCTACCTGACGAAGCTCACCCAGGCGTATGTGCAGCATCGGCTCAGGATAGAGGCACTGGGGTGCAGGGTCAGAGGTGACCGCCCCCGTCATGCCAGTGGAAATCGTCCGCGGGCGGCGGCAGGCGTACGTCCGCAAATGCGACAACATGCCGCATCTTTTGCTTTGTGGCCCGGGGTGAGGAAGCATCGACGACGACCCCGCGCGACCCACCTCATACAAGGAGCTGACCGTGGACCCGATCGAACCGGCATACGGCACCACGACCCTGCTGCTGATCGCGATCGCCGCGGTTGCTGTCCTGCTCTTCCTGATCATGAAGGTCCGGCTGCACGCCTTCATCTCGCTCGTGCTGGTCAGTGTGATCACCGCCGTCGCAGCCGGGATCCCCCTGATCGACGTGCCCACGGCTCTGACCACGGGATTCGGCGCCACGCTGGCCTCGGTGGCGCTGCTGGTCGGGTTCGGCGTGATGCTCGGCCGGCTGCTCGAGGTCAGCGGTGGCGCGCAGGTGCTCGCCGACACCCTCATCGGGCGGTTCGGCGAGAAGCGCGCTCCGTTCGCGCTCGGCATCGCGGCGTTGATCTTCGGCCTGCCGATCTTCTTCGACGCCGGCCTGGTCGTGTTCCTGCCGATCATCCTGACCGTCGCCCGGCGGTTCGGCGGATCGCTCCTCTACTACGCGCTGCCGGCCGCCGGCGCCTTCGCCGCCGTGCACGCGCTGCTCCCGCCCCACCCCGGCCCGGTCGCCGCCGGCACGCTGCTGGAGGGCGACATCGGCGTCATCCTGCTGGTCAACCTGCCGATCGCCCTGGTCGCCTGGTACGTCGGTGTCTACCTGGTCTCGCGCCAGCTCGGCGCCCGGTTCGACGTGCCGGTGTCCAACCTCCTGTTCGGCGAGGAGCACGACACCAACGGCACGGCCGTCAGCAACACCGGCGGCACCACCAAGACGATCGCACCGCCCAGCTTCGGCGTGGTGATCGGGCTCCTGGCGATCCCGCTGGTGCTGATCTCGTTCAACACGATCCTGACGACGCTGAAGTCCAACGGGACGATCGACGAGGGCAACGACTTCGTCGACCTGCTGATCCTGATCGGCACCACCCCGGTCGCGCTGCTCATCACGCTGCTCGCCGCGATCGCGCTGCTCGGCACCCGCGGGCGCAGCCTCGACGAGACCAGCGCGCTGCTCGACAAGTCGCTCGGCCCGATCTGCTCGATCATCCTCATCACCGGCGCCGGCGGCATGTTCGGCGGCGTGCTGCGCATCAGCGGCATCGGCGAGGCGCTGACGTCGTCCCTGTCGGACCTCGGCCTCCCGCTGCTCTTCCAGGCCTTCCTGATCGCGACCGCCCTGCGCGTCGCGCAGGGCTCGGCGACGGTCGCCCTGACCACCACCGCCGGCCTCATCGCGTCGGACGCCGGCGGCCTCGGCGACCTGCAGATCGCGTTGCTGGTCACCGCCATCGCCGCGGGCGCCACGGTGCTGTCGCACGTCAACGACTCGGGGTTCTGGCTGGTCAGCCGGTTCTTCGGCATGGACGAGAAGACCACGCTCAAGACCTGGACGGTCATGGAGACGACACTCGGCCTGTCGGCGTTCGCGATCGCCGCCGCGCTCTACCCGCTGGTCTGACCTCGGCGCGGCGGCTTTCAGCAGCCGTCGCGCATGAGTCCCGGCTGAACGCCCTTGGTGACCTCGACGAACGTCACCGGGTCGGAGTCGTCGAGCTCGCCCACCGGCGGGTCGAACAGGTAGCCGATCCAGCCGCCGGTCTGCGGGTCGTACTCGAAGAGCCCGGACTGCTCGTAGCCCGCCTTCACCGGCTCCTTGTCCTCGACCGCGGCGCGGACCTCGGCGTACGTGCTGCCGATCCCCAGGCCGCCCTCGGTGCGGATGAGCTTGCCGCGTACGCCGATCGAGGCGATCTCGCCGTTGCCGAGGGTCTGCACGTCGAGCAGCTCGGCGTACGGCTTGTTCCACGTCAGCGGCAGCACCGGGCAGCCGTCGACCGCCGGGGGCTGGTCCGCGGTGAACATACCCGTCGCCAGCGCCGCCTGCTTGCTCATGCCGACCCGCACCTCGCCGACGGCCCCGGGCGTGATCACCAGGTCGGAGGGCGAGGCGGGCGTCGGCGTCGCGGTCGCGGTCGGCGTCGGCTTGGTGGCCTGGGTGGTCTCCTTGTCGCCGGATGACGCGGAGGCGGGGGTCTTGGACGTCAGGGCGTTCGCCAGCACGCCGGCGCCCACGCCTCCGACGACGCTGACGCCCAGCACGAGGGCGGCGATCTGCTTCTTCATCATGGTTCTGGCTCCGATCATGGACGACTCGTCATTGATCAGATGCGTCAATCGCCAAAAAAGTTGTCGGTGTCGGTGCCAATCTTTCGCGGACACACCCGCGGGCGGTGTGGACGCGGGCCTTGACCGTGCCCACCGGGGACTGGGTAAGAGCGGCGATCTCGTCGTACGGCAGCGCACCCAGGTCGCGCAGCACGAACGCCTCCACCGCGGCCGGATGATCGCGCTCCAGCTGCTCGAGGGCGTCCAGCAGGTCGAGCCGGGTGCCGGCGATGACGCTCGTGGTGCGCGGATCGGACCGCTCGCCGACCACGTCGGTCGTGGTGTCGGCGAAGCGTCGGCGCATCGAGCGGTACGTCATCCGCGCCGTGTTGGAAGCGATCACGGTGACCCACCCCTCGAACGATCCGCGCCCGGCGAAGTCGTCGAGCCGGGTGGCGATCGTCATCAGCGCCTCCTGCGCGGCCTCCTCGGCGTCCTGGCGGAAGGGCAGGAACTTCCCGCAGCGCCGCACGACCAGCGGGCGTACCGCCGCGAGCAGGTCGTCCATCGCGTACGCCTCGCCGGCGCGCGCCCGGGCGACGAGCTCGTCCCAGCCGTCCGTGTCCATCCGTCGCGCGCCCCTTGCGTCGTCCATACTTCTCGGTGATGAAGCACATCGGACGCTACCGCCTGGACCGGGTCCACGGGTCCGGTGCGTTCGCGACGGTGTGGCAGGGCTTCGACACCGAGCTCGAGATCCCCGTCGCGATCAAGGTGCTCGCCGAGAACTGGTCGCACCATGTCGACGTGCGTGAGCGGTTCCTCGCCGAGGCCAAGCTGCTGCGTCGCCTCAGCAGCGACCGGGTGGTGCGCGTCTACGACGTCGGTACGCACGAGGGTCAGCCGTTCTTCGTCATGGACTTCGCGACCGGCGGCACGCTCGCCGATCGCGCCGACGGATCGCTGCCGCCCGACCGCGCGCTCGAGCTCGCCGCGCAGTCGGCCCGGGCGGTCCAGGTGCTGCACGACGCCGGCGTCATCCACCGCGACATCAAGCCCAGCAACCTGCTGATCGACGTCGACCAGGACGGGCACGAGCGGGTCGTGGTCGCCGATCTCGGCAGCGCCAAGCGGCTCGCCGAGGCCAGTGGCATCACCGTCACGACCGGCACACCGTCGTACATGGCGCCCGAGCAGGCCCTCGGCCGCCGGATCGACGAGCGGTGCGACATCTACGCGCTCGGTGTGGTGACGTACGTGCTGCTGACCGGCACGCTGCCCTACGACGTCAGCGACCCGATGTCGCTCGTGACGCGCAAGGCGTCCGATCGTCCCGGGCGGCTGCCCGCTGAGCAGCACGTCGCGCTCAACTCGGTCCTCGCCCGCGCCATGGCGCTCGAGCCCGCGGCCCGGCCCAAGAGCGCCGAGGAGTTCGCCGTCGCCCTCGAACGTGTCGCGTCCGGCGAGGCCGACGTCGAGTCACCCGGCTGGCCGACGAAGGTCATCGTGCCGGTGGCTGCGACGCTGTTCGCCGCCTGCGCCGCGATCACCTGGCTCCTCCTCCGCTGAGCCTCCCCAGCCGGTCGACTCCTCCACCGGCAAGTTCCGCTGATCAGGCGAGAGGTTGTGGGAGGGTGTTCGCCATGCAGATCCCCAGGACCCGCGGCTTCTACGCGGCGGCCGTCATCTTCGCGCTCACGTTGATCCAGCTCGCGATCGGCGCGTTCGCCGGGCTCGACCAGTTCGAGGGCAAGGGATTCGGCTACCGCCTGCTCGCCTATCCCGCGCTGATGCTGATCGTCCCGGCCGTCTGGTGGTGGCGCGATCTCGGCACCCTCAACGATCCGGCGGAACGCTCCTTGAGCCTGTCGAAAGGACAACGTACGCCCGCCGACCAGCTGCCGTGGGGCGCGTTCGCGCTGATCATGGCGCCGTTCCTCATCGACGTCTCCGGCAACACGGTCAACCTTTACGACGCGGTCGACTGGTGGGACAACGCCAACCACTTCTTCAACTGGTTCCTGCTGCTGTGGGGCTGCGGCCTGCTGCTGCGCCTGATCTGGTCCGGCCCGGCGTGGGGCCTCGTCCTCACGATCACCGGCCTCGGCGCGATCCTGGCCGTCGGCTGGGAGCTCGGCGAGTGGTACACCTTCATCCGCCGCGGCACCGAGCTCGACGGCGCGTACGAGGACACCCTCAGCGACGAGCTGCTCGGCACCCTCGGCGCCCTGATCGCCGCGTTGATCGTGGGTCGGCGGGCGAAGGCGGACGAAGACGTCGAGGACGTCGTCAAGGTGGTCTAGCGCTCAGGCGGAGGCCGAGGGCGCGCTTGCGGAGCGGCCGGCCTCGAGCCGGGCGACGGGTACGCGATAGGGCGAGCACGACACGTAGTCGAGCCCCACCTCGTCGAAGAAGTGGATCGAGGCGGGGTCTCCCCCGTGCTCACCGCAGACGCCGAGGTGCAGGTCGGGGCGTGCCTGGCGGCCCTTCATCACCGCGTGCTCGACGAGCAGGCCGACGCCCTCGACGTCGATCGACTCGAACGGCGAGACCGCGAAGATGCCCTTCTCGAGGTACGTCGAGAAGAACGACGCCTCGACGTCATCGCGGGAGAATCCCCACGTCATCTGCGTCAGGTCATTGGTGCCGAAGGAGAAGAACTCCGCCGATCGCGCGATCTTGTCGGCGACCGTCACCGCACGCGGCAGCTCGATCATCGTGCCGATCTTGAACGCGAGCTCGGCGCCGGTCTCCTTCTCGATCTCGGCGGCGACGGCGAGCACCTCGGCCTTCATCAGCTCGAACTCCTGCGGCGCGGCGACCAGCGGGATCATGATCTCCGGCTGCGGATCCTTGCCGGCGGCCTTGAGCGTGGCGGCGGCCTCGAGGATGGCCCGCGCCTGCATCTTGAAGAGGCCGGGGATGACGATGCCGAGGCGTACGCCGCGCAGCCCCAGCATCGGGTTCTCCTCGTGCAGCCGCTTCACCGCGGCGAGCAGCTTGTGCGTACGCGGGTTGTCCTCGCCGTGCTCCTCCTCGATCGCGACCTGCACCGCGAGGTCGGTGTAGTCGGGCAGGAACTCGTGCAGCGGCGGGTCGAGCAGCCGGATCGTGACCGGCAGCCCGTCCATCGCCTCGAGGATGCCGGCGAAGTCGTCACGCTGCATCGGCACCAGCGCGTCGAGCGCCTGGTGCTGCTCCTCGGGCGTCTCGGCCAGGATGAGGTGCTCGACGAGCTCGCGCCGCTCGCCGAGGAACATGTGCTCGGTGCGGCACAGCCCGATGCCCTGGGCGCCGAACCTGCGGGCCCGCGCGGCGTCGTCCGGGGTGTCGGCGTTGGCGCGCACGCCCAGCCGACGTACGTCATCGGCGTGGGCCATCAGCGCGGTCACCGCGCGTACGAGATCATCGTCGGCGGTCTCGTCACCCTCGAAGTGGCGTACGACCAGCGAGTCGACCACGTCGACGGCGCCTTCGAAGATCTCGCCGGTGGTGCCGTCGATCGAGATGACGTCGCCCTCCTCGATGACCGTGCCGTCGGCGGCGGTGAACCGGCCGGCGTCGGTGTCGACGTCGAGCTCGTCGGCGCCGCACACGCACGTACGCCCCATGCCGCGCGCCACGACGGCGGCGTGCGAGGTCTTGCCGCCGCGACTCGTCAGGATGCCCTTGGCGGCGACCATGCCGGACAGGTCGTCGGGGGTGGTCGTGCGGCGTACGAGGATGACGTCGTCGCCGTTGGCCGCCCACTCGACGGCGGTCGGCGAGTCGAACACGGCCTTGCCGACCGCGGCACCGGGCGACGCGTTCATGCCCTTGCCGATCAGGTGCCGCTCGGCGTCGGTGTCGAACCGCGGGAACATCAGCTGCGCGAGCTGCGCGCCGGTCACCCGGTCGACCGCCTCGTCGAGGTCGATGATGCCCTCCTCGGCGAACGAGTGGGCGATGCGGAACGCGGCCTCGGCCGTACGCTTGCCGATCCGCGTCTGCAGCATCCAGAGCTTGCCGTGCTCGACGGTGAACTCGATGTCGCACAGGTCCTTGTAGTGGTGCTCGAGCCGCTCCATGATCACGAGCAGCTCGTCGTACGCGGCCTTGTCGACCTGCTCGAGCTCGGCGAGCGGGATCGTGTTGCGGATGCCGGAGACCACGTCCTCGCCCTGCGCGTTGACGAGGTAGTCGCCGTAGAGGCCCTGCGCGCCGGTCGACGGGTCGCGCGTGAACGCGACGCCCGTGCCGGAGTCGTCTCCCCCGTTGCCGAACACCATCGAGCAGATGTTGACCGCGGTGCCGAGGTCGTCGGGGATGTGCTCCTGGCGGCGGTAGAGCGCGGCCCGCTCGGTGTTCCACGAGTCGAAGACGGCCAGCACCGCCATGTCGAGCTGCTCGCGCGGGTCCTGCGGGAAGTCGCGGCCGCCGTGCTCCTTGATCAGCCCCTTGTAGGTCTCGATGAGTCCCTGCAGGGCGTCGGCGGTGAGGTCGAGGTCGTCGTCGGTCTTGTGGTCTGCCTTGAGCGCGTCGAGCGCCTCGGCGAACACGGTGGCTTCGATGCCCAGCACGGTGCTGCCGAACATCTGCAGCAGCCGGCGATAGGAGTCGTACGCGAACCGTTCGTCGCCGCCGGCCATCTGCGCCAGGCCCTTGACCGACTCGTCGTTGAGCCCGACGTTGAGGACGGTCTCCATCATCCCCGGCATGGAGAACTTCGCGCCCGATCGCACCGACACCAGCAGCGGGTCGTCCGGATCGCCCAGCTTCTTGCCGCGCGCCTGCTCCAGCGCCGCGAGGTGCTCACTGACCTCGTCGGCCAGCCCGTCCGGCTCCTTGTTCTCCGTCATGTATGCGCGACAGGCGTCGGTGCTGATCGTGAATCCCGGCGGAACCGGCAACCCGAGGTTGGTCATCTCCGCGAGGTTGGCCCCCTTGCCGCCCAGGAGATCCTTCTGATCCATCCCGCCATCGCTGAAGTCGTACACAAACTTGGCCATCCCCGATCATGACTCAAGAAGGGCTCACCCGCACAGTTGTGGGCCCTCGCCGCGCCGGTCGAATTACCCACCCAACCGCACCTCGGGCATGCCGACGGAGCCTGTGTCGACAGGCTCAGGCGGCGGTTGGGGTGGCGGCGTCGGGGCGGAATCGGGAGTTCCGCACGGGCTTTCGTCTTGGGTCGATCGACGCGGGTGGGATGAACTCGGGATAGCCGTCGTCGGCGAACCAGACCTCCCATTCGTCGGCGTGGATCACCCGGTGATGGTGGGCGCAGATCAGGACGAGTTCGCCCAGGTCGGTCGCGCCGCCTTCGGCCCAACGCCTGCGGGCGTGATGGCCGACGCACCAGGATGGTGGCCGGTCGCACCCAGGGAAGCTGCACCCGCGGTCGCGGCGTTCGGCGGCTCGGCGCTGTGCCCGGTTGAACAGTCGCTGCTCGCGACCGCAGTCCAGTGGGAGGGGCTTGCCGTTGAACACCATCGGCAACAGCCCGTGCTCGCAGGCCATTCGCCGGGCCTCGTAGGCGGAGACTCGGCAGCCGGTCGACAGCGTCCCGGCCTTCAGGCCGTCGATCAGACTCTTCAGGTCGATGTTGACCGTGACGGTCACCCCGACGCCAGCGGTGTCAGGGAGCTTGTCGGCCGGCAAGTGCTCGATCAGGGTGCAGAACGCCTCAGCCATCTGCTGTCCGTACGTCGGCCGCTCGTCGAGCACCGCCAGTGCGGGGTCGTCCTCGGCCTTCTTGATCTGCGGAGCGTTGAGCGCCTCGAGCGCGTTCTTGAGCATCTCGCCCTGCGCCTCGGGGATGACGAACTCACCTTTGTAGGTGCCGTCCCTGCGGTCCGCCATCCAGAAGTAGGAAGCCTTGCGCGCGTTCTTCTCACGCTCCGCAAGGGTCTCGTTCTCGTGCTTGTCCACGTCATCGGGCGCGAAAGTCTCAGTGATTCGGTCGGCCTTGCGGCTCAGGTCCTTGAGGCTGAGCTTCTTGGCGTCGTCCAGCAGTTGGGTCTCGCAGCCTTCGCGCTGCGCGTCGGTCGGTTCGCCGGGCAGGTCCTTGACCTTGTCGGCGATCAGCTCCGCCTGCGCCAGACTCACCTCACCCCGGGCCAGCGCCTCCTGCGTGGCGGACGCCGACTCGAGCTTCGCCGCCTGCTTGAGCAGACGAGACGCAGCAGCCGGATCGCCGCCAAATGAGTTGGCGATCATCGCGCCCGTCGACGCCGCACCGATCGACGCGGCCGCCTCGGACCGGTCGGCCGCGGCGGCCGCCGCGAGCTGGTGTGCCTTGACCCGGGCCTCCAACCGACCCAGCATCTCGCACGCGCGGATCTGCTCGGCCGCACTCAGGTGGTCGTAAGCGTCGAGTCGCATGGCATCGAGCGCTGCAGCGGCGGCTCCCAATGTCGACTCGAACATGTGTTCTAGTCAACCAGTCGGGCCGGTCTGAGTCAAGCCGTCTGTCTACTTTTTTTGCTGCTATTTCAGGCCAAAATGCAAATCACAGACCTCGCGGTCCCAGCCTACAGATGCCCGCCGACAGCATGGTTCAGCGCCGACCGGGCCCTGTGGACGCGCTAGCCGACTGACCGCCCCCTCGCCGGTCGAGTAGCCGACTGAGCTCTGCGAAGGAGGCGTATCGAGACCACGCCACCCGGCCGCACACCGTCAAAGGTGCGCGGCCGGAGAGGCATTGAGATGGATCAGTGGAAGGTGTCAGCGGCGTTCTTGTTGGTGACCGCGTAGTCGAAGTTGTCGACGTCCACGTTGTCGCGGTGAGCCGCATCGTGCTCGATGACGTCCTTCACCGCGAACTTGTCCTTGCCCTGACCGCCGACCAGGTGGTCGTACGCCGGGGTGACCTCGTGCGACTCGAGGGTGTCATCGCCCGCCTGGCCCTCGAGCCAGTCACTGCCCTCGTACCCGTTGAGGTAGTCGTTGCCGTCGCCGCCGTAGAGCTCGTCGGAGCCGTCGTTGCCGCTGGCCCAGCTGAAGAGGACGTCATTGCCCTCCTCGCCGCGAATGACGTCGTCGCCGGCGCCACCGTTGATGGTGTCGTTCTCGGTGCCGCCCATGATGAAGTCGTTGCCCGCCTCGCCGAGGACCTGGTCCGCGCCGCTGCCGGTGTAGATCTCGTCGTGGCCCTCGCCGCCGTACACGACGTCGGCGCCGGTGCCGGACAGGACCTCGTCGTCGCCGCCGAGGGCGTAGATCGTGTCGTTGCCGGAGGTGCCGTAGATCTTGTCGGCGCAGGCGGTGCCGTATGTCGTGACGCCGGGCTTCGCGATGATGACCTTGCCGTCGGTGCACGGGGCAGCCTGGGCCGCGGTGCCGGTCGCGGTCAGGCCGACGACGGAGATGGCGCCGGCGAGAGCCAGCTTGGCGATGATGCGGAAGGTGGGTGTGGTGGTCATGATTCCGTCCTTGGAGGTGAGTTGTTCAGCTCCGGACGTCTGCCGGGCTCATGGATAAGAGCCCCGGCCTCACAGAATCTTGCAAAAACTTCCGCACCAATCCGAATCAGTCGAAACCACGCTCGCCGCAAAGCTCGAGCGCCCCTCGCCGGTCGAGTAGCCGACCGAGCCCTGCGAGGGAGGCGTATCGAGGCCCCTACGCCGACGGGAATCGACCAGCCAAGTCCGTATGGAGCAACGCACGCTGCCCGCATCCAGAGGGCCCGCCTGCTGCAGAGACTCGACGACACTCCGAGCAAGACAGGTAGTCACCACACTCGGGACCTTCGTCCCGGGTCATCTCCCGCGATCCGACCTACGCTCAGGTGCCGCGCCTCACTGGAGCCGCCGCTCTCGGAGGGAATCACATGACCGACAAACCGCCCGCAGGCTGGTATCCCGACTCCGAGGGAACGACGCGCTGGTGGGACGGCTCGGGATGGACTGAGACCCTCCACTCTTCACACACCGCCAGCGCGATCATGCCCGTGCCGCCGGTCGAGCAGCCGCTCACTCCCCGCACAGAGGCAGGGGCTCACAAAGCCCCCGCGAAGGCTAAGGCGGACCGGTCGTGGTTCAAGAAGTAGCAGCGACGCCTGCATCAACCTCGCGCTGAAATAGCCGCGACCCAGACTTCGGCTCGGTGGGCGGTCACGCACGGCCCACCGAGCCGAAGAACCACCCCGCGAATGGGCCCGTCGCGGCCGCTAAACGCGCCGCGATTCAAGTCGCGGAAAGTCTGTTGCGTATGTCAGGACCTTCGTCCCGGGTCATCTCCCGGGATCCGACCTACCCTCAGGTGCCGCGCCTCACTGGAGCCGCCGCTCTCGGAGGGAATCACCATGACCGACAACCCACCTGCAGGTTGGTATCCCGACAGCGAAGGGACCATGCGCTGGTGGGATGGCTCGGAATGGACCGAGACCCTCCAGACGTCGCACACGTCGACCGCGACCATGCCGGGCCCGTCGGCCGAGCAGCCGCGCAACCCGAAGGCTGAGTTGAAGGCCGCCAAGGCGTACGCGAAGGCGAACCGGCCTTGGTACAAGAAGAAGCGCTGGATCGGCGCGATCATCATCCTCGTCATCATCGTGATCGCGAGCCTGAGCAGCGGCGGAGGCGACGACCCGAAGAAAGTCGACTCATCCGGCAACACGGTCGACACCAAGAAGGACGACAAGGTCGGCTCCAAGAGCAATCCCATCGCCGTCGGCGAGACAGTTGAGCTTCAGGGCACCCGATACACGGTCAAGTCCGCCAAGACCGCGTCGACGGTCGGTGGCGAGTTCTTCGAGGAGAAGGCCGGCGGCGTCTACGTCATCGTCGAGCTGACGATCGAGAACACCAAGGACGAGACCAAGACCTTCTTCTCCGACGCAGCCAAGTTGATCGGCGGCAACGACAAGAAGTACAGCACCGACGACGACGGCACCATCGCCGCGATCGGTGAGGACGGCGAGCCGCTGATCTTCGAGGACAT
>NZ_JAKFCB010000277.1:0-35040 GCF_036676885.1 Aeromicrobium sp. | reverse complement strand
GGGCCACAACCGCCTCGCCGACACCCGCGCCAAGACCGTCACCTCACTGGTCAACGAGCTGCTCGAGAAGCTGCGACCCCACACCCTGACCCTGATCGAGGGCTTCGGCGTGCCGGTCGGCACCCTCAACGCAGCGATGCTGCTTAATTGAGAAAGCACGTCCGCGTCGGCTCCTGACGTGGAACACTGGCTCGGCCACCCCTCACTCACCACACAATTCGGGAGACCCCTGTGCGTAGGACCACCCTTGCCCGCGGCGGCGCGCTGCTGACCGCAGCCGCCCTCGCCCTCAGCCTCAGTGCCGGACCGGCAACAGCCGACTCCACGCAGACTGAGAAGGCGGCGTCGGTGTCCGACACCGCCGAAGCTCGAACCGGATCACCCGCGACGGGGAGCGGCTTCAGCGCACCCAGCGCTCGCGCCCAGAAGTTCCAGTCGCTTGCCGAAACCACCGAAACTGCGGCCATACCTGCCGACATCACGACCTTCTCGTTCTCCGACGGCGTGCTGTTCCGTGCCGGTGAGAACAGCGTCGACGGCCTCGTCGACGGCACCCAGGGGTCTGTGCCGATCGACCACATCGACATGAACCTGAGCCTCAACGGCGTGCCGAAGGGCACCGTCACGCTCCTCGAGGACGAGATCGGCCAGTTCGTCGACATCCTCAACACCGTCGGTGCCGGCAAGGCGCAGCTCGGGCCGAGCACGATCCACTACACGGACGGCAGCTCGAGCGTCGACGACACCATGAGCAACTACTTCCAGCTGCGGCGCTTGACCAAGTCGACCAACGCGTACGGCCTGGTCATCACCCGCAGCGGCTCACGCATCACGTTCAAGGCTCAGAACTGGAAGATCTTCAAGCCGTCGACGGGCACATACGTCCCGATGAACACGATCAAGCTCCAGTACAAGGACAGCGCCGGCAACTGGCTCACCCGGAAGACCATCGAGCTCAACGCTTACGGCACGGGGTCGTACTCGACGATCACGAGCACCAAGCGTCGCTACCGCCTGTACTACCCGACGACCGACACGATCCTGGGTTCACGCACCGTCACCAGCGCCCTGATCTGATCGATCCGTTCGAAAAGGGTCCCGTCTCCCAGGTGGGGAGGCGGGACCTTTTCGTCGACCGCTCAACCTGCTCTCGCGGAGCTCGCTTGCTCAGTCGAAGTCCCCTGCGGACGACCTGAGGCTGCGAAGGAGCTCGTACGTCTCGTCCTGCTGCTTCGCGTCGAGGCCCTTGATCGCGAAGTCGATCGACATGATCTGCGCCGTCGCCTTGGCCAGCACGGCCTCGCCCTCCGGCGTGAGCTCGGCGAACGTACGCCGGCGATCCTCGACGTCGGCGACCCGCCTGACCAGCCCCTGGGCCTCGAGCCGGTCCATCGCGTTCGTCACCGACGTCGGGTGCACCATGAGCCGCTCGCCGATCTTGCTGAGTGGCAGCCGGCCGGTCGAGCTGAACGACAGCAGCACCAGCACCTCGTAGCGCGCGAACGTGATGCCGTACGGCTTCAGGGCCGCGTCGAGCTCGGCGATGATCAGCTGCTGGACGCGCATGATCGACGTCGCGAGCCGCATCGAGGTCGGGTCACCGATGTGCTTGGTCCACAACTCCGAGGCGCGCTCGATAGGGTCGAACGGCAGCTTCGGATCGCCTGGCATGGGCACCATCGTAGGGGGAACTCGTCACACCAACTGGCATTTAGTTGGATGCCCGACTATTTTAAGGCCTAGGATTATTTTCCGCACCACCATGATCGAGGTTGCATGACGACGCAGGACTTCCACACCCCCACGCACCCCGTACGTTTCGTCACGGCTTCGGCGCTGTTCGACGGGCATGACGCGTCGATCAACATCATGCGCCGCATCCTGCAGTCGCAGGGCGCCGAGGTCATCCACCTCGGACACAACCGATCAGTGCAGGAAGTCGTCGACGCCGCGATCGACGAGGACGTGCAGGGCGTCGCGGTCAGCTCCTACCAGGGCGGCCACGTCGAGTACTTCGAGTACCTCGTCGAGTCCCTGCGCGAGCGCGGCGCCGGGCACGTCAAGGTCTACGGCGGTGGCGGCGGCGTCATCGTCCCCGAGGAGATCGCCCGGCTCCGCGAGGCCGGCGTCACGATCTTCTCCCCCGAGGACGGGCAGCGCCTCGGCCTCGCCGGCATGATCAACACGATGATCGAGGCGTGCGACCGCGATCTGTGGGACGAGCGCCAGTCCGGCGCCGACGCCGTGCTCTCCGGCGAGCGCGGCGCCCTCGCCCGCGCCATCACGGGCGCCGAGCTCGACCGGCTCGATTCGGCCTTCCTCGACACGATCCGCGCCGCCTCGGCGACGTCGGGCACCCCCGTCCTCGGGATCACCGGCACGGGCGGCTCCGGTAAGTCCTCGCTGACCGACGAGCTCGTACGCCGGTTCCGCCTCGACCAGCAGGACAAGCTGCGCATCGCAGTCATCGCGGTCGACCCGACGCGTCGGCGCGGTGGTGGAGCGCTGCTGGGCGACCGCATCCGCATGAACTCGCTCGACGGCGACCGGATCTACTTCCGCTCGCTCGCCACCCGCGGCAGCCACGAGCTCCCCGACTGCCTCCCCGTCGTGATCGACCTGGTCAAGGCCGCCGGTCACGACCTCGTGATCGTCGAGACTCCCGGCATCGGCCAGGGCGACGCCGCGATCGTGCCGTTCGTCGACAAGGCGATGTATGTCATGACGCCGGAGTTCGGCGCCGCGTCGCAGCTCGAGAAGATCGACATGCTCGACTTCGCCGACGTCGTCGCGATCAACAAGTTCGAGCGCCGCGGAGCCAAGGACGCGCTCCGGGACGTCGGGCGCCAGCTCGTCCGCAACCGCGAGGCGTTCGGGCAGAAGCCCGAGGACATGCCGGTGTTCGGCACCTCGGCCGCGACGTTCAACGACGACGGTGTGACGGCACTGTTCCAGCACCTCGTGTCGATCCTCGCGCCGGAGGGGCTCGAGGTCTCCAAGGGCATCCTGGCGCCGGCGGACGTCAAGTTCTCCAGCGGCATCGACCAGGTCGTCCCGCCCGAGCGCACGCGCTACCTCGCCGAGATCACCGAGGCCGTACGGGCGTACCACGCGACGACCGACGACCTCGTCGCCAAGGCGCGCCGGTTGCAGCGCCTCGAGGCCGTCGCCGCCGAGCTTTCGACAGGCTCAAGCGGCAACGTGCCCGGCGAGGTCGCCGAGCTCCTCGAGGACGCCCGCACGCAGCTGCCCGACGAGGTCAAGGAGCAGATCGAGGGCTGGCCCGCCGTCGTCGAGTCGTACTCCGGCGACGAGCTCGTCGTGCGCATCCGCGAGACCGACAACCACACCGCACTGACCCGCGAGTCGCTCTCCGGCACCAAGGTCCGCCGCGTCAGCCTGCCGAGGCACACCGACCACGGCGACCTGGTGACGTACTGGCGCAAGGAGAACCTGCCCGGCCGCTTCCCGTTCACCGCCGGCGTGTTCCCGTTCAAGCGCGACGGCGAGGATCCCGCCCGGATGTTCGCCGGCGAGGGCGATCCGTTCCGCACCAACCGCCGCTTCAAGCTGCTGTCCGCGGACGGCGACGCGACCCGCCTCTCCACCGCGTTCGACTCGGTCACGCTCTACGGCCGCGACCCCGACCTGCGGCCCGACATCTACGGCAAGGTCGGCACATCGGGCGTCTCGGTCGCGACGCTCGACGACATGAGGGCGCTCTACGACGGCTTCGACCTGGTGTCGCCATCGACCTCGGTGTCGATGACGATCAACGGCCCCGCGCCGACGGTCCTCGCGTTCTTCCTCAACACCGTGATCGACCAGCAGGTCGACGTGTTCCGCGCCGAGCACGACCGCGAGCCCGACGCCGAGGAGTACTCGGTCCTGCGGTCGTACGCCCTGCAGAACGTCCGCGGCACGGTGCAGGCCGACATCCTCAAGGAGGACCAGGGGCAGAACACGTGCCTGTTCTCCACCGAGTTCAGCCTGCGGATGATGGCCGACATCCAGGAGTGGTTCATCGAGAACCAGGTACGCAACTTCTACTCCGTCAGCATCTCCGGCTATCACATCGCCGAGGCCGGGGCCAACCCCATCAGCCAGCTGGCGTTCACGCTCGCCAACGGGTTCACGTACGTCGAGGCCTACCTCGCGCGCGGCATGGACATCAATGACTTCGCGCCCAACCTGTCGTTCTTCTTCTCCAACGGCATGGACGTCGAGTACTCCGTGCTGGGCCGGGTCGCCCGCCGCATCTGGGCGATCACGATGCGCGACAAGTACGGCGCCAACGAGCGCTCGCAGAAGCTCAAGTACCACGTGCAGACCTCGGGCCGCTCGCTCCACGCGCAGGAGATGAGCTTCAACGACATCCGCACGACCCTGCAGGCACTCATCGCGATCTACGACAACGCCAACAGCCTGCACACCAACGCGTACGACGAGGCCGTCACGACCCCGTCGGAGGAGTCCGTACGCCGCGCGCTCGCGATCCAGCTCGTCATCAACCGCGAGTGGGGGCTGGCGATGAACGAGAACCCGACGCAGGGCGCGTACATCATCGACGAGCTGACCGACCTGCTCGAGGAGGCCGTGCTCGCCGAGTTCGACCGCATCAACGAGCGCGGCGGTGTGCTGGGCGCAATGGAGACCGGTTACCAGCGCGGGCGCATCCAGGACGAGTCGATGCTCTACGAGCAGCGCAAGCACGACGGCTCGCTGCCGATCGTCGGCGTCAACACGTTCCGCAACCCGCACGCCGATGACCTCGAGCCGCCGAAGGTCGAGCTCGCCCGTGCGACGGAGGCCGAGAAGTCCTCCCAGCTCGAACGCGTCCAGACGTTCCACAAGACCCACCGCGACGAGGCCACCGAGGCAATCGACCGGCTCAAGCAGGCCGCGATCAGCCACGAGAACGTCTTCGCGGTGCTCATGGACGCCGCCCGGGTGTGCTCGCTGCAGCAGGTCACCGAGGCGTTCTTCGAGGTCGGCGGCCAGTACCGCCGCAACGTCTAGGCGGGTTCGAAGACGGCTTTCCAACGCATCAGCTGCTGGTCCCGCCATCGGACTCGCTCGGCCCAGCTGTCCAACGGCAGGACCGCGCGGCGCTGTCCTTCCGCGGTGGCAACGAGGTCCGGAGTCCACGGGTCATGCTGCCCTCGCTCGGCACCCATCCGCGCGTATGCCGGTCCCATCCGCTCGGCATGGGCGACCACACCTCCCCTGGTGTTGAGGTCAGCGGTCTCGAAGGGTCCGATGAAACACCACCGCCGACCCAGTCCGCTTCTCACGACTTCGTCGATGTCCTCCACCGTCGCCACGCCATCACGGAGCAGGCAGTATGCCTCTCGCAACAGCGCGCCCTGCAGACGGTTGAAGATGAAGCCTTCGGGCTCGTGGTTGACCCGTACTGTCCGCAACCCGGCTCGTCGATAGAGCGCCTCCGCCGCGTCCACGACGTCGGGATTGGTTCGCGGCGACGGGATCAGCTCGAGGACCGGGATCAGGTAGGGCGGATTGCCCGGATGCCCGCCCAGGACTCGATCAGCGCACGCCAGGTCTGCCGCGTACTGACTGGGCACGAACGCCGAGCTGGAACTCGCCAGCACCGCGCTCGTCGTCATCGAGCCCAGTCGCGCGAACAGGTCGCGTTTGAGCTGGATGTCTTCTGGTGTGCACTCCTGCACGAGCACCGCGCCGTCAAGTGATGCCGCGAGGTCATCTGTGAAGGTGATGCGGCCGGCCACCAAGGTCGCATCCTCATCTAGCAGCCCCGCTTCCGACAACATCGCGAGCCGATCTCGTATGTCAATGGTGGCGCGGTCCAGCGCACCCTCCAGCGGGTCCCACACGCGTACACCGAAGCCGGCCTGACCGAAGAGGACGGCAAAGGCCACGCCGATCGAGCCCGCTCCGATCACTGCGACCGGAGCTGTCTCGTGTTGCCCTGTCACTCGGTCCACCAGGACCGATCGCCGTCATAGCCGTGCTGCAGGATCGAGATGATGGCGTCGCGGTCGAGGTCACGAGGATTGTTGGCCGTCAGGCGCGTGGCCAGGAGCGCGTGATCCGCGACGTACTCGAACTGCGACGGCTCAAGGCCCAGGGCGCGCAGGTCGCCCGGCACGCCCAAGGCACTGAGAATCGCCTCGATCCGCACGATGCCGCCTCGGGCGAGCTCGGACGCCGAGGTGCCCTCGACGCCGAGGATCTCGCCGATCTCCGCGAACACCTCCTCGCGCACCCCGAGGTTGAACCGCATGACGTACGGCAGCAGCGCGCCCACACCGATGCCGTGGGGGGTGTGGGTCAGGGCTCCGATCGGCGACTGGATCGCGTGCGCCCCCGCTGTGCCGGCGGTGTTGATCGCCATTCCCGCCGCGAGTGCCGCGAGCATCGTGTCCGAGCGAGCAGAAAGATCTGCCGGATCGGTCGCGATGCGCTCCAAGGACGTGTTGAGCAAAGTCAGGCCGTGACGCGCATACACGTCGGTCAAAACGTTCTTGCCGACATACAGGGTCTCGTTCACCTGTTCAGGACTCGGGTTCTTCGCCCGGCCGGTGAACGCCTCCACGAGGTGCGACAGGGCATCCGCGCCGGTCGCCGCTGTCAGACCGGGCGGACAACTGAGGGTGAGCTCAGGATCGACGATCGCCACGCGCGGCTCGAGGTGGGGGCTTGCGACCCCGATCTTCATGCCCTTGTCGGCATCGAAGACCACCGAGATGCATGTGACCTCAGCGCCTGTCCCGCCCGTCGTCGGCACGGTCACGACCGGGAGGCCGGGCCCTTCCACGAGGTTCTGCCCGTACAGGTCCCGAACGTCCCCGCCACGCGCGAGCAGGATCGATGCCACCTTCGCAAAGTCCAGGCAGCTTCCGCCGCCGATGCCAACGACCACGTCCAGGTCGTGCGTTCCCAGCTCATCGACGAGCGCGACCAGATTCTCTCGCGGGAGATCCGGATCGACCTTGGCGTAGACCCGCACCTTGAGTCCGTGGTTGTTCAACGCGGCGACGATGTCCTCGAACACAGGCGTCGTCGCCATCCTCTCGTCGGTGCACAGCAGGACGTGGGTACCCAGAGCGGACACGACGTGTGGGAGCTGTGACCGCTGGCCCGGACCGAAATACACCGCGGCCGGTTGCCGGAGCAGACCCAGGCCGATCGTGTTGTCGATGCTCATGCGTGGGCACCTCGTGTCTCGTCGATCGTCACCGCAAGGTACTTGGGCTCGAGGAACTCATAGATCCCGTCGTGACCGCCCTCGCGACCCAACCCCGACGCCTTGGTGCCGCCGAATGCTGCCGCTGGATCGGCCATGATGCCGCGATTGATGCCGACCATGCCGAACTCGAGCTTCTCCGCCAGGACAAACGCGCGCGAGAGGTCATTCGTGAACAGATAGGACGCCAATCCGTACGGCGTCGCGTTGGCGAACGCGAGCGCCTCTTCACCCGACGAGACGGTGTACAGCGCCGCTACCGGGGCGAACAGCTCTTCGTTGCAGAGCTCACCGGACAGGCTGCCGGCACGGAACACCGTCGGAGCGAAGAAGTTCCCCGTCCGGTCGATGCGTGAACCACCGATGAGCAGCTCAGCGCCCGCCTCCGTGAACTGGGCGACCAGGCGAGCGACCCGTTCGAGCTGGCGCTCGGAGATGATCGGCCCGACGTCCACCCCGTCATCGAATCCATCTCCCACACGCAGCTGCGCGGCCTGCGCGATGAACTTCTGGGTGAACTCCTCTGCGATCGCTTCGTGCAGGATGATCCGGTTGGCGGCCACGCAGGCCTGCCCGGCATTGCGGAACTTGCAGACGATGGCTTCACGCACGGCGAGATCGATGTCGGCGTCGTCAAGGACGATGAACGGCCCGTCACCGCCGAGCTCCATCGATGCATTGACGATGTTCGACGCCGCCTTGGCGAGCAACGTGCTGCCGACGCCGGTCGAGCCGGTGAAGCTGATCTTGCGGAGTCGGGGATCCGACATCACCTGCTCGGACAACGCGGCCGAATCGCTGGTGTGCAGAAGGTTGACGACGCCGGGCGGGAAGCCGGCATCCTCAAGCGTCTGGACGAAGAGCGCGGCGGTCAGCGGGGTCTCCTTGGCCGACTTGATGATCACCGTGCAGCCCGCCGCCAGCGCGGCGCCCGCCTTGCGTGCCGACATCAGGAGCGGAAAGTTCCACGGGGTGATCAGGAAGCACGGTCCAACCGGCTGGTGGGTCGTGATGATGCGGTAGCCGCCCGGAGACCCGGACGCGAAGGTGCCGTGGAGGTGGGCGATCTGCTCGGCATACCACTGGAAGAATCCCGCTGACAGTGCGAACTCCCCTGCCGCCTCCGCTCTTGGCTTGCCGCTCTCCAGGACCATGACTTCCGCGAACGCATCGGCCCTCTCGACCAAGAGGGCATGCGCCGCGTGGAAGAGATTGGCGCGGGCACGCGGAGACATCGCCGCCCAGGCTTCGGCAGCGAGCACCGCCGCGTCCATGGCGAGGCTGCCGTCCTGGGGACCTGCATCGCTCATCGCGGCTATCACCTCGCCGGTGCTGGGGTTGGTGACGTCGAACGCTGACGCCGTCGAAGTCCAGCGCCCCCCGATGAACAGCTCCGTGCTGATGCGGTGCCCTCTCAGGTCGGCGAGAGCGGGGGTTCCTACGAGCGAGGTCATGCGATGCCTTCCGACGATGTTCGACGACGGCCTCACATGGTTCGTCATCTCGTATTACGATCATATGGTCGTGAAACCCTGCGGTCACGGCCCGTCGCAAATCGAGACAACTACCTCTTCAGTGCGTGCTGGCAGCCGCGCGCTGCTCGTGCTCGAGCACGGCCAGATGGCCGGCCAGGCGAATGTGCTCCTCGCACGCGTGCCGCGCAGCCACGGGGTCACGCTCCACGGCAGCCGCGTTGACGATGGACCGCAGCTCCTGCATGGACAGGGCGACGCGCTTCTCGTCGATGAACGCGTAGTGGCGGAAGATGCCAACACGGGCATGGATGGTCTGCAGGTTCGCCTCGAGGACCGGGTTGCCGGCGCCCGCGAGGAGCAACCGGTAGAACTCTTCCTTGGCCGCACCCCGCGAGGCCTCGTCCCCGTTCAGATAGCTCGAGTTCATGGAGTCGACGTGCGAAATCAGCTGCCGTGCTTGCTCATCAGTGGCGTTCTTGGCGAACAGCTCCCCGACCAGACCCTCCAGACAGCGCCGCACCTCATAGATCGCCGAGATGTCCTCAGCCGTCAGCACGGTGACGATGGGGCCCCGGTTGGGCAAGACCGAGATGAGCCTCTCGGACTCCAGCTGGCGAAGCGCCTCGCGGATGACCGTGCGCGAAACGCCGTACCGGTCACACAGCAGACCCTCGGTCAACCGCTGACCGGGCGAGAGCGCCCCCTCGAGGATGTCGGTACGAAGGAGCCGGGCAACCTCCTTGCGAAGTGGGGCCGCGTGCTGTTGCACCTTCATTCGATCTCCTCCCGAATCGTCTGCCCCGGGGAGCGCACCCAACGGTGAATCCACGGGTCCTGACGAACAGACATATCAGCATCCTATAGCGAAAATGCGAATACCGTATTACGATCACACGACGGCCGTGTCGCGGCATCCACGCAACAGGCGCGACATCGACACAGCACTCGGGGGCTTGGCAACAAGAGCTGCGTATTCGACGAGAAGGAGTGCCCGTATGGCCATGGGGACAGATGCCGATCGAATCCAGCGCGCGAAGGAGCAGGTGCTCGGGCTCCTGCAGGCCGAGACTCCCCACGACGCGGAGCTGTACCGGTCCTGGCAACGTTCGCAAGCCGCGATCGGAGTGCCCGGCAACGTCACCGACGTGCCGCAGGTGGCTGAGGAACTGCTCGACGCTCACCTCCTCGACATGTTCCAGGCACCGCTGGCCCGATTCTCGGACAGCCTGGACGGGACGGGGCTGGCCGTGCTGCTGGCCGACTCCGACGGGCAGATCCTCCAACGGTGGTGCAGCGATCGGTCCTCCGAGCGCCACCACGACCGCATCGGCACGATGCGCGGTGCCGTGTTGGCCGAGGACGTCGTCGGGACGAACGGTGTGGGGACGGTGGCCGCGACCGGCCACAGCGTGCAGATCCAGGGGATCGAGCACTTCGCCGACCTCTACCGTGACGCGGTGTGCACCGGCGGGGCCGTGAAGCACCCGATCACCGGCAAGCTGCTGGCGGTCGTCACGCTCTCGTGCAACCTCACCCCCCGCGCGGACCTTCTCTGGCCGCTGCTCAGATCCGTGACCGACCGGCTCGAGCAGCACGTCCTGGACATCGAGAAGCCGGCATCGCGCCAGGCCTTCAACGCGTTTCTCGAGCTGTCACGGTCTCAGCCAGACCCTGTGGTGGCATTCGGACCGGATGGCCTGCTGATCCAGAACCAGCAAGCCGGCCGTCTCTCCAGCGCCGACGTGAGCCAGATCCAACATCTGTGCCAGGACAACGTTCGCAGCGGTAAGTACGCAATCCAGCTATCGACCGGCTCCGTCGACCTGCAGGTGACGGCCCTCGAGTCCGGCAACAACGTCGTCGTGGTCCTCGAGCAGGAGCAGACGGTTCGCACTCCTGTCTCCGGCAGCGTCAGGTCGACGCTTTCGCAACCCGGACTCATCGGCCGGTCGCCCGAGTGGCTCACCGCCCTGCAGCAGGTCTCCCGTCACCGCGGTTCGAAGACCCCCCTGATCATTGCCGGCGAGGCGGGCGTCGGGAAGCTGTCGGTTGCGCTCGGACGGCCCCATCGCGCCGGCGAGACCTCGTCCGTGGTCGTGGACGCGGCTGAGCGACACCTTGCCGGCGGACAGGAGTGGCTCCAACGAGTCTCCGACCTCCTGTCGAAGGGCAGCGCCATCACGATCCGCGGCATCGAGACGCTCGACATTCCGGTCCTCGATGGCCTCCGAGCTCTCCTGGAAGGCTCGCCCGGACGTGGCGCGGTGTTCATGACATTGACCGCCGGGAGCCGCGAGGATGCCGCGGCATTCGCGTTGCGCTACGGCGCCCAGACCGTGTGGCTCCCACCACTTCGGGAGCGGGCCGGCGACCTGCCGAGTCTCTGGCACATCCTCGCCAAGCAGCTGGCACCCGAGGCCCGCCTCACCCTCCGCGACGAGACCGTGGACGTCCTGCGTACGTACCGCTGGCCCGGCAACCTCAAGGAGCTGCGGACGGTGATCAGCCAACTCGCCGTGGCCGGGAAGACGGGCGCGGTCGCCCCCGCCGACCTGCCGGCAAGCATGCAGAGCGCCAAGTCTCTCAGCGTCATCGAACGAGTCGAGCTGGACGCCATCCGGAACGCGTTGCGAGAGGCTGACGGAAACCGCGCCCGCGCTGCCGAGATCCTTGGCATCTCCCGTGCCACCGTCTATCGGAAGATGAAGGCCTACCGCATCACGCTCTGAGGCCGGCACACAGCTAGGGCGAAGATCTCACGGGATGCTGCCCGGGAACTTGGCCATGACGTACTGCTGCGGCCACTCTGCCCGCTGCTGCAGCTCGAGGGCAGCCCGCATCGGGAGCATGCGGTCACGGAGGAACTCCCGACCCGCGAACACCACGTCAGCGTGGCCTAGCTGGAGCACGTCCTCGAACTCGCGAGGCGTCGTCAGCAAGCCGACGGCGCTGACCGGTCCAGCCGCTGCCTTCCTGATCTCGGCCGCCAGCTCCACCTGGTATCCCGGACGGATCTGTATCTGCTGTCGAGGGTCCAGTCCGGCGCTCGAGATGTCGATCAGGTCGACGCCGCGTGCTTCGAGGAGCGGGGTCAATCGGGCGGTTTCCTCGACCGTCCAGCCGCCCTCTACCCAGTCGGTGGCAGACAGGCGTACGAAGAGGCCAGTACCTTCCGAGATCGCGGCGCGGACGGCGTCGACCACTTCGAGCAGGAGGCGCACGCGATTCTCGAATGGCCCGCCGTAGCTGTCGGACCGTAGGTTCGACAGGGGCGACAGGAACTCGTGCAACAGATAGCCGTGCGCCGCGTGGATCTCCACGACGGAGAACCCTGCCGTCTCAGCCCGCACGGCGGCGTCAACGAACGCCGACACGACGTCGTCGAGCTCGGCTGTCGTCAGAGCCCGCGGCACGGCGTAGTCGCCGTACGGCGTCGACGACGGGGCGACTGTGGACCAACCGCCGTCCTCGACCGGAACGCTTCCGTCCGGCTCCCACAGCACACGGGTCGATGCCTTGCGGCCGGCATGCGCGAGCTGGATGGCCGGGAGCGACCCCTGCGCCTCGATGAAGCTCGCGATGGTGGCCCACATGTCGGCCTGCTCGTCGTTCCAGATGCCAGCGCATCCTGGTGAGATCCGGCCCTCCGGCACCACCGCGGTCGCCTCGGCCATCACGAGCCCGGCACCACCCACAGCGAACGAGCCGAGGTGCACCAGATGCCATTGCTGCGGCACACCGTCGAGCGCACTGTACTGGCACATCGGGGACACCCACAGCCGGTTACGCGCGACATGCGAGCGGATCTTGATCGGCGTGAACAGCCTGGAGCCCGGTGCGCTCACGAAGCGACCACGGGCCGGGGCGTAAGAGGCAGCCCCGTCCGGCGTCGTTGCAGCAGACGCGGGACCAGCTCACGCACGAGGACGACGAGCAGGAGCACCAGCGACTGTGTCACGAGCTGCGAGGCGTCGGACCAACCCAGGGCCCTGAGGAGCTGACCCAGCTGGGTCAGGAATACCGCCGCGACGCCCGAGCAGACCACGCTGGACAGGCCGCCCGTGAGCGCGGTCCCGCCGAGAACCACCGCGGCGACGGATGGCAGCAGGTAGGAGTCGCCGAGGAAGAGCGCCGGCGTCTTCGTGTAACCGGCCAGCAGGACGCCGCCCATCCCGTAGCAGAGCCCGGCGAAGGCGTAGGCCACAACCTGGAACACGCTCACCCGGATGCCCATGGCCGAGGCCGCTCGGTTGCTCACGCCGACCGCGGTCAGCTTGCGACCCACGATCGAGCGCTGGGTGACGACACCGGCGACGGCGATAACGGCGACCGCGATCAAGGCCGTGTTGGGGATCGCAAGCGTCCGGTCCAGAGCGAACTGGTTGAGGTCTGCCGATGCGCCGGACGGGGTGCCGTCTGCGATAGAGAAGACGGTTCCCAGGAGCACGGCGTTCATCCCGAGTGTGGCGACCAGTGGTGAGACTCCGAAGGCCGTGACGAGGACGCCGTTGAGTGCACCGAAGAAGGCAGGAACGACGATCCCGGCGGCGACGGCCAACCCGAGAGGCCACCCGTGCCCCTGCGGCAGACCCGTGGCCAGGACGGCGCCGAGCGCGATCATGCCCGGCACGGACAGGTCGAGCCCTCGTTGCTGGACGACCAGGGTCTGGCCGGCTGCGACGATCGCGAGCACTGCGGCGAACGGCAACATGCTCAGCAGGGGCGCAGAGTTTAGGCTGCCCGGCGCGACCATGGGACTCACCGCGAACAGCGCCGCTGTCGCGATCCAGATGGCCGTGGAACGACCGGTCAGCATGCGCTGCCACATGGCAGCCCCGTGTTGAGCGGTGGGATCGATCGGAGTCATGATGCCTTCCTTGTCCTGCGGAGCTTGGCGTACAGAGCAGCGGACCCGAGCGTGATCAGCCCCGGAAGCCAGTACGACCAAGCCTGCGAGAGCCCGAGGAACGGGGAGGAGTTGAGGATCTGCTGCACCAGCAACGCAGCTGCGAGTACTCCGAGGAACGACCCGCGGCCGCCGAAGACGCTGGCTCCGGCGAGCACCACCACCGTGATGGACGACAGCGTGTAGGACAGGCTCGGACGGCCGTCGCCGATGCCGATCTGCGCCATCACGATCAGGGCGGCCGGCAGGGTCAGAAGCGAGCAGATGACGTACGAGAGGACCTGCACCCTCCTGACGTTGACGCCGAGGCTCTCGGCTGCGCCGCGGCTGGACCCGAGCGCCCGAAGCTCCACACCCCAGCGGCTCCGGCGGAGCAGTCTTTCCATGATCAGAGCGACGGCGACAGCGACGATCGTGACGATCGGCACGAACGACACGCGCGTCGAGACCTGTGCCGACACCGCCGACGAGATGACGCCGCCCGGTGTGCTCCGCAGGGTCAGATACAACCCCTGCAAGGCCATGAACATCGCCAGGGTCACCACCACAGGGTTCAGGTTGAGGTACGTCACCAGGACACCGTTGACCAGGCCAACTGCCAGCGCCACCAGGACCATCAGAACCAGTCCGACGCCGATGTTCCCGCTGTCCACGACCCAGAACGACGACACCACCACCAGGAATCCCATCAAGGGTCCGACGGACAGGTCGATGCCCGATCCCAGCACGACGACGTGTTGCGCCGTGCCCACCAGGATCAGCGGGGCCGCCATGAACAAGAGATTGTTGATGTTGAAGTCCGAGAAGTACGTGGAGTTGGTCGAGCCGACGTAGAGCGCCAGAAGCACGAAGATCAGGCCAAGGACGGCAGCCGGAGACTGGTCGCCGCTGAGCCAGCTCCGCAGCCGACCGCGACGTTCAGCCTTGGTCGATACCCGATTGCGCACCGTCGTCGACATGAGAGCCGCGCCGGTGATGCCACTCTCGGTCACGTCGTCGCCCGTGAGCTGGGCAACGATCGATCCGCGCGACATGATCAGGACCCGGTCGCACAGTCCCTCGAGCTCAACCCCGTCCGACGACAGGATCAGCACAGCCGCGCCACGATCCGCCGCATCCCTGAGGATCTGGTAGATCTCGACACGTACGCCGGCATCGACACCTTGCGTCGGCTCCTCAGCGACCAGGACGCGCGGTCGCGCCAGCAGCGTGCGTGCCAGCACGACCTTCTGCTGATTTCCACCGGACAACGACGAGATGGGCGTCGCCACCGACGGCGTCTTGATCTCGAGATTGTCGATCTGCTCACGCGCCACACGATCGGCAGCGCGGGAGCTCACGATCCCTGCTGACGAGACAGCTCCCAGGGTCGACATCACGGCGTTGTCCGCAACGGAGAGCGGAAGGAACACGCCCTCCTCATGGCGATCGGCCGGGACGTAGACCATGCCGGCAGCAGCGGATGAGGCGCTTGACCCGGATCGGACCTTGCGCCCCGAGACACTCAGGGCTCCCGAGGACGGCTCCAAGCCGACCAGCGCTCGTACGAGCGACGCCTGGCCGTTGCCCTGCACGCCGGCAAGTCCGACGATCTCTCCTGCCTTGACGGTGAACGAGACATTCTCGAAGTGCGGACCCGTCAGGTCGTCGACGACCAGCAGGTCTTCGTCGCCCACACTGCCCGCGACGCTTCCCTTGGTCGGGAACACGGTCTCCAGAGCTCGGCCGATCACCCGTTCGACGATCTGCGCCTCATCGACCTCATCAGCGCGGAACGTCCCGCGGATGCTGCCATCACGGAGCACGGTGATCCGGTCGGCGATGCGCTTGACCTCGGGAATGCGATGCGAGATGTAGACGACGGCCGTGCCGCCGGCGACGAGCTCGCGGACCCGGCGGAAGAGTCGTTCGACCTCTTCGAGGCTCAAGTGCTCCGTCGGCTCGTCCAGGACGAGGACGCGTGGTTCAAGCGCCAGCGCCTTGGCGATTTCCACCACGAATCGCTGTTCCACCGAGAGGTCGGCAACCCTGCTCCTGGCATCGATGCCCATCTCCCACCGGTCGAGTGCCTCCTGCGACCATGCGCGAGCGCCACGGAGTCCTCCGACCCGGGCATATCCGACACCGACGGCCATGTTCTCGGCAACGGTCAGGTCCGGCAGCAGGGCCGGATACTGCCGAACGATGCCGAGACCGAGCTCGCGAGCGGTATCGGGCGACCCGGCGGTCAGCTGACGGCCGGCGATCTCGATCTGTCCTGCGTCTGGCTCCAGGGCGCCGCTGGCGACCGCCATCAAGGTCGTCTTGCCCGCGCCGTTCTCACCCACCAGTGCGTGGACCTCTCCGGGAAGGACCTCGAGCGTCACGTCATTGAGGGCTCGCACGCCGGGGAATGTCTTCGTGATGGCCTTCAGCCGCAGCGCCGCGACGGCGACGGACACCTCGACGTCGGGTGTCGCGTGCGACGGAACCGCGACGCCCGAGTCAGTCATGTGGGTGCTCATTGCGCCAGGTACCCGCCGTCGACGACGAGCTCGGAGCCTGTGACAAAGCTCGACTCGTCGCTGGCCAGGAACAGCGCCCCGTTGGCGACCTCATGTGGCTGGCCCGCGCGCTTCATCGGCGTCTGACCGATCACGAAGGCGTTGATGTCAGGGTCCTGGGCCTCGGTGAGCGGCGTGACGATGAAGCCCGGATGCAGGGAGTTCACCCGGATGTTGTCCTGCGCGTAGGAGATGGCGGCGCTCTTCGACATGTTCCGCACTGCCCCCTTGGAGGCGTGGTACGCGTGCGCACCAGACACCGCGACTGTTCCCCAGATCGACGAGATGTTGATGATGGACCCGCCACCCTGCGCCTGCATGTGCGGGATCACCTCGCGCATCCCGAGCCAGACCCCCGTTTGATTGGTTGCGATGACCCGGTTCCAGTCGTCGAGGCTCAGCTCGTGGAGGTTGTCGTACGTGATGATGCCCGCGTTGTTGGCGAGCACATCGATGCGTCCGTGGTCGGAGATCGTCTCCGCGACCACCCGCCGCCAGTCCTGCTCCTCGGCAACTTCAAGCTGGTGGTACTCGATGCCCTCGTCGAACTCCGCTTCGCTGCCGCGACCGGTTGCGACGACCGTGGCTCCCTGCTCGGCGAACGTCTCCGCGATGGCGCGACCGATGCCTCGGCCGGCACCCGTGACGATCGCGACCTTGCCCTTGAGTCGGCTCATGATGTGTTCCTCGGTTCGTGATGGTTGGCCGGGTTCGTCTGGCGATCCTGACCGGGGGTGGAGCGGCCGCTCCCGACTGAAGGTTCGGGAGCGGCCGCCGATCTCACTTGAACAGCTTCTGCAGCTGCGGGACCGTCAGGCCCGACGAGAGGATCGCGTCAGGCGGCAGGTCCTTCTCGCACTTGGGCAGCTTGGCCGGATCGGTGGAGTCCTCGATGATCTGCAGGTTGAACGTCGACGGTTCGTCGTTCTTGATGCCGTTGAACGCAGACAGACCCTTGTGAAGCGCGACCTTGACGACCCAGTTGCGGGACGACTCCGTGGCGACCTGGAACGTGGGCTGCGAATCCTTGTACTTGTACCAAAGGCACGCGAACTCGTTCGAGTCGTTGGCCGACCACACCGGCAGCGGCTTGCCCGCCGCGATGAAGGCACGAATGCCGCCCACCGAACCTCCGCCGTAATCGGCGACGATCCCGTCGATGCTGCCGTACTTCGTGATCAGACCGGCGACGACCTGCTGGGTCTTGCCAGGCTCCCAGTCGGTCGACACAGGCCCGTCCGAATTGAGGAGCTTGATGCCCGAGTGCGCCTTCGCCTCCTTGACGACGCCGTCGTAGACGCCCTGCGAGTACGAGTTGCCGGCGATCCCGCCGAGCATCACGAGATTGCCCTTGCCGCCCATCTGGTCGATCGTCCATTTCGCGAGGGCCTGGCCGTACGTCGTGATGTCCTCCGCGACGAAGTCGACATAGTCGGTGCCGGGCTTGCCTCCGGGCGAGCCGACGAACGGAACGACCTTCACCCCGGCCGCCGTCGCCTTCTTGATCGTCGGCAGCAACGCCTCGCCGCCGTCGACGAACGTCACGATGACATTCGCACCCTGCGAGACCAGCGAGTTGATGTCAGAGATCGCCTTCTGGGTGTCGCCCTGGGCATCGGTGTAGATGACCTTCTTGATGTTGGGACACTTGGCTGCCTCGTCCTCAAGGATGGCGCGGGTGATCTTGCGCCACGAGTTCCCTCCGAAGCCATCGGCGAAGCCCACGGTGATGTCCTTCTTCCCGCAGAACTTCGAGATGTCCTGAATCTGGTCCTCGGTGCCGACCATCCCGACCTTCTGGTCCTTGACAGCCTCACCGCCCCCACCTGACGTACCGGCCGTGCCCGTCGAGCAGCCGGCGAGCGCGAGCCCGGCAGCGAGCACGAGAGCCGCGTAGTTCGTATTCCTCGACATTGTGCAATTCCTGTCTGATCCAGCGGTGCGGAGCGCGACGCAAGCACCTGGTGTGACCGAGTCTCGTGTCCGCATCGAGGTGTGACACGGGTCACCGTGAGACGGCAGTGCGTCATTTTGCGACGACATCTCCACCCTGCGATTCCGGCCTACATGCTGGGTTCAAGCGCACAAGTCGCCCCGACGAACACCAACGAGGCGCGGCGCTCATTGCCGTGGGAATCGAACTCTGGAGACACCATGAACGCACCTGAACCAACAGACCTGCTCGGCGAGATCTACGCCCAGTGGATCGTCGAGATGACCCGCTACCCGGACATGTCGATCGAGCTCCTGCGGATCATCTTCGACGACTGGCAACGCGCAACTGCCGAGCCGGCGAACGTCACGTACGAGAACACCACTGTCGGTGACGTGCCCGGGATCATGGCGGCCCCGGTCGACCACGACCCCGACCGAATCCTCGTGCTGATGCACGGCGGCGGGTTCGCGCTCGGCTCGGCGATCAGCCACCGCAAGCTGGCCGGACACGTGGCCAGCGCTTGTCGCGCTCGCGCGTTCGTCGTCGACTTCAGCCTCGCGCCGGAGCATCCGTATCCGGTGGCGCGCGACGAGGGACTCGCCGTGTTCAACGCCTTGGTCTCTGCGGGACACCGTCCGCAGGACATCACGCTCGTCGGCGACAGCGCCGGGGCGAACCTCGCCATCAGCATGACGTTGCGGCTGCTCGCCGACGGCGCGACACCACCCGGATCGGTCATCACCATGTCGCCGTGGCTCAACATGGAGAACAACGGCGCCACGCTCGAGTCCAATGACGCGACGGACTTCCTCATCGCTCGCGAAGGCTTGCAGGCCAACATTGACCGCTATCTGATCGCTGGCGCGAGTCCCACCGACCCGTTCGTCAACCCGTTGTACGCCGACCTGGCCGGGTTCCCCCCGCTCTACATCTGCGCCGGCGCAGTCGAGTCGCTTCTCGACGATGCCGTCCAGCTCCACGCCCTGGCGGAGAAGGCCGGAGTCGACGTGACGTTCGTCGTTTCAGACGACATGCAGCACGTCTACCCGTTCCTGGCCGGCAACCATCCCCAGGCCGATGCCGAGATCGCCGCCATCGGCGACTGGTACCGCGCGAAATCCACCCTCCACGTCTCCGCCTGACCCCACTGTCTCGAAAGGACGAATCATGACCAGCACGACACACACCGCGACCAACACCGACGTCGACGCCTTGGTGATCGGGGCCGGCTTCTCCGGCCTCGCCCTGCTCCATCATCTCCGGGAGATCGGCCTGAAGACTCTCGTGGTCGATGGCGAGGACGGCATCGGCGGCACCTGGCACGTCAACCGCTACCCGGGCGTGCGGACCGACAGCGAGTACAGCTACTACTCGTTCTCCTTCTCCAAGGAGGTCCGCGAGGAGTGGACGTGGACGCACCGTTATCCCGCCGGCGCAGAGGTGCTCAGCTACCTCAACTTCGTCGCGGATCGCCTCGACCTGCGCAAGGACATCCGCCTGGAGACGCGGGTTGATTCGGCGGTCTACGACGAGCAGCTCAACACCTGGACAGTGCACCTTGCAGGTGGTGGCACCATCACGACGAAATACCTCATCAGCGGTATGGGCGTCCTGTCCCAAGCGATCTACCCGGACATCCCGGGCATCGAATCCTTCGCAGGGGAGAAGTACCACACGGCACACTGGCCACGCTCCGGCGTCGACCTGTCGGGCAAGCGCGTCGGCCTGATCGGTCTCGGCGCCTCAGGCATCCAGATCGTTCCCGAGATCGCTCCGGAGGTCGGCGAGTTCTTCGTCTTCCAGCGCACACCCAACTTCATCGTCGAGACCAACAACGACGCCGTGACCCCCGAGGAGATGGCGTACGTCCGGGAGAACTACGACGCGATCTACGAGAAGGCGGCGAGCCACCCGTTCGGCGTCGCGATGGAGCCGGCCCAGTTCAGCGCCCTCGAGGTCACCCCCGAGGAGCGTCAGCGAATCTTTGAGAGCAAGTGGAACGAGGGCGGCTTCCATTTTGCCAACGAGTGCTTCAACGACCTGGCGACGAACCACGAGGCGAGCGAGCTGGCGTCGGAATTCATCCGCTCCAAGATTCGCGAGATCGTCAAGGATCCGGAGACTGCAGAGCTCTTGTCACCCCGCACCTACTCGTTCAACGGCAAGCGAGTCCCCACCGGGCACGGCTACTACAACGCGTTCAACCTGGAGCACGTCCATCTGATCGACACCGCGTCGGTCCCGATCACGGAGGTCACCGAGAAGGGGCTCAAGGTCGGCGACACGGAGTACGAGCTCGACGTGATCATCTTCGCAACCGGCTTCGACGCCATGACCGGAACCCTGACGAACATCGACATCGTCGGTCGCGGCGGAGTCACGCTGCGGGAGAAGTGGCAGACCGAAGGGCTCAGGTCGAATCTCGGAATCAATGCCCACGGCTTCCCGAACTTCTTCATGTCGCTCGGCCCGCAGACGCCCTACTCCAACCTCATCGTGCCGATCCAGCTCGGTGCCCAGTGGCTCCAGAGCGCCCTGAAATGGGCCGAGGAGAACGGGATCGAGTTCTTCGAGGCGACACCGGAGTCGGAGGACTGGTGGGTCGAGGAGACCGAGCGCGCCGGCAAGGCCACCGTGATGTACTCCGAGGGCAAGAAGGCCAAGGCCTGGTTCCTCGGCGAGAACGTGCCCGGGAAGGCCGAGGAGTTCCAGGTCTACATGGGCGGCGGCCAGGTGTACCAGCAGTACTGCCGTGAGGTCGCGGAGAACGGCTACTCGTCGCTGCTCGCCCACGTCCCGGCGTCGGTGAACGCTTGATGGCCAGCCGCGTCGCCGGCAAGGTCGCCCTCATCACGGGGGCAGCATCCGGAATGGGCCGGGCAACTGCCGAGCTACTCGCCAGCGAGGGCGCGCTCGTCGCCGTGACCGACGTCGACAAGGCCCTCGGCGAGGAAACGGTCGAAGGCATCCGCGCTGACGGGGGCGAGGCCACGTTCTGGCCGCTCGACGTCAGCTCGGAGGCGGAGGTCGAACACGTCGTGACATCCGCCGTCGACCGATACCGCAAGCTCGACATCCTCGTGAACTGCGCCGGAGTCATCGGCGTCGACAAGCCCACTCACGAGGTGAGCGAGGATGAGTGGGACGCGTTGTTCGCGGTCGACGTGAAGGGCGTGTTCCTCTCCACGAAGCATGCCGTCCCCCATCTGATCGACAACGGAGGTGGCAGCATCGTGAACTTCTCGTCGATCTACGGCCTCATCGGCAACGACGAGTTCACGCCCTACCACGTGGCCAAGGGTGCCGTGACGATGCAGACCAGGCAGGACGCCGCGACGTATGGGAAGTACGGGATCCGGGTCAACTCGGTTCATCCGAGCACGGTTCTGACTCCCCTCGTGGAAGGCATCGCGAACGCCTACGACGGCGGTCTCGCGGCGTACGAGGAGATGATGACGGCCAACCAGTCCATCAGGCGCCTCGGCCGGCCAATCGAGGTCGCGTACGCGGTCCTCTACCTCGCGTCTGACGAGTCGCAGTGGGTCACGGGCGTCACGCTGCCGATCGACGGCGGATACACCGCCCGATGAGCCGGGTCATCGACTCGACTCGGCCCGCGACGACCGCCTCGGCATCGGGGCAACCTCGATTCCTTCGGGTCGGCGGTCAGCGGGCGAGGTCGCGGGCGATGACGAGGCGTTGGATCTGGTTGGTGCCCTCGAAGATCTGCATGACCTTGGCCTCGCGCATGTAGCGCTCGACCGGGAAGTCGCGGGTGTAGCCGGCACCGCCGAAGACCTGCACCGCGTCGGTGGTGACCTTCATGGCGTTGTCGGTGCACACCAGCTTGGCGATCGAGGCCTGCCGGGAGAACTTCTGCCCGGCGTCCTTCATCCGGGCCGCGGCGAGGTAGGTCGCGCGGGCGGACTCGACGGCGGCGGCCATGTCGGCCAGCACGAACCCGAGGCCTTGGTGGTCGATGATCGCCTTGCCGAACGTCTGACGGTCCTTGGCGTACGCGACCGCGGCATCCAGCGCACCCTGCGCCAGACCCGTTGCCACGGCGGCGATGCCCAGGCGTCCGGAGTCCAGGCCCGCCAGCGCGATCGGCAGCCCCTGGCCCTCGTCGCCGAGCCTGCGCTCGGCGGGGATGCGTACGTCCTCGAACAGCATCGTCGCGGTCGTGGAGCCCATCAGGCCCATCTTCTGCTCCGGGTGGTCCGCGGACAGCCCAGGCGTCTCGGCCGGAACCAGGAAGCAGGAGATCCCGCGACCGCCGTCGTCAGACGTGCGGGCCATGACCTTGTAGAAGTCGGCCTTGCCCCCGTGCGTCGTCCACGCCTTCGCGCCGTTGAGCACGTACGAGTCGCCGTCCCGGACCGCACGCGTCTTCATCGCCGCCGGGTCCGAACCCGCGTGCGCCTCCGACAGGCAGTACGCGCCGAGCTGCTCACCTGACAACATCTCGGGCAGCCACTGCTTGCGCTGCTCGTCCGTGCCGGCGGTGAACAGGCCGAAGCACGACAACGCGTGCACACTCACGCCCACACCCACCGAAGCCGACACCGCCGCGATCTCCTCCAGCACCTGCAGGTAGACCTCGTACGGCTGCCCGCCACCACCGAACTCCTCCGGATAGGGCAACGACAACAGGCCGGCCCGCCCCAGCGTGCGGAACACCTCACGCGGGAACTCCCCCGACGCCTCGATCTGCGCGACCTTCGGAGCCAGCTCCTTGGCCACGATGTCCCGCGTCAACGCGATCAGGTCAGAGGATTCCTCGGACGGCATCAGACGGGTGGCAGGCATGGCGCTCCTAGTTCGGGATCGGCGGCGACTCCAGACTACGGCGACCGCGTTGACGAGCGGAGGGGCCCGAGCAGGTCTAGCGTGCTTGCATGGCCGACCCGAAGGACGAGGCGAAGAAGGAGCTCGCCTCGCGTCGCAATGCGGAGGGGGAGCACCGCCTGCCGCCGGCGCTCGCGGTCATCGTGGCGGGTCTCGCGTACGCCCTGCTGCCCAAGTCCCTGCTCTTCGAGCCGCGGTACGTCATCCCGGCGATCGAGCTGGCCCTGCTCGTCGCCCTCGTCGCGACCAACCCGCGACGCATGACCCGCGAGACCCGGTGGTCCCGCATCGCCTCGATCGCCCTCGCGTCGATCGTGATCATCACCAACCTGGTGTCGCTCGGGTTGCTGGTCTACTCGCTGACGGACAAGGACGCGCCCGGCCTGCCGCTGCTCCTCGGCGCGATGCAGGTCTGGCTCACCAACGTCATCGGCTTCGCCCTGCTGTTCTGGGAGCTCGACCGTGGCGGCCCCGTCGCCCGGCGCGTCAAGACCCATGCCCAGATGCCGCCCGCGGACTGGCGGTTCTCGCAGGACGAGAACCACGATGCGGTCCACGAAGTCGCCGCGACCGCCAGCAAGAAGTCCGGCTGGATCCCGACCTTCGTCGACTATCTCTACGTCTCGCTGACCAACTCCAGCGCGTTCAGCCCGACCGACACGATGCCGCTCAGCTCCCGCGCCAAGGTGCTGATGGGGATCGAGGCGACGGCCGCGCTGCTCACATCGCTCCTGGTCATCGCCCGGGCCGTCGGCTCCCTCGAGGGCTGAGCGCCTCCCCGAGAGGTGTGGCAATTCCGTAAGCGGGTATTCACCCTGCGACAACGGTCTGCGCCCGTCAGGCTGCAGGCCGCCCCGAGATGAGGGAGAAGGACATGGACGACATGGACTGGTGGGTGTGGTTGATCATCGCCGTCGCTGTCATCGCACTGATCGCAATCGTGGCCGTGGCGGCCAGGAACCGGGCCACGGCGAAGGCGATCGAGCACAAGCGTCACCGAGCGGGGGAGCTCCGCGAGGAGGCCGAGGTGAGCGCCGTCGAGGCGAGTCGCCGCGAGGCGGATGCCGCGGCAGCGCAGGCCGAGGCCGAGCAGGCGCGCATCGCCGCTGAGCAGCTCGAGCGCCAGGCGCAGGAGCACGCGCAGGACGCGGGTCAGGTACGTGCCGCGGCCGGGGAGAGACTGGCGAAGGCGGACGAGATCGATCCCGACGTCGACGACGGCGCGCTGGCCGACCGTGGCCGTGCGACCGACGACCCGCTCCGGGACGAGCGCATCACGGATGACCGGCTCACCGACGACCGGCCCGACGACGACCGCATCAGGGATGATCGGCTCACCGAGGACCGGGTCGCCGGCGAAGCCCCGCGCGACACCCGGCGAGACATCCCGTAGGGCTGCCTAGAGTGACGTCATGACCACGACCGCGTCGGACGACCTCGGCCACCCGGTCGAGCTGACCCGTCCGGCGCGGCGCGTCGTGTCGCTCGTGCCATCGCTGACCGAGGCCATTGCCGCGACGCGTCCCGAGGCGCTCGTCGGTGCCACCGACTGGTGCACCCACCCGCCCGGTCTCGACGTACCGCGAGTGCGGGGCACGAAGAACCCGGATCGCGCCGCGATCAAGGCGCTCGAGCCCGACATCGTGCTGGCCAACCGCGAGGAGAACCGCGAGCTCGACGTCCGGCGCCTCCGCGAAGACGGCATCGCGGTGTGGGTCACGGTCATCGAGACGGTCGACGAGGCCTTCGCCTCGATGGAGCGGATGTTCACCGAGGCACTCGGCTGGGACCTGCCGGACTGGCTCGATGAGGCCCGGGCGGTGTGGGCCGAGCCCGCGCCCGACTCCGGCCGCCGGGTGGCGATCCCGATCTGGCGCGATCCGTGGATGGTCGTCGGCGGCCGTACGTTCACGGGCGACCTGGTCGGCCGGCTGGGTCTCGTCAACGCGTTCAGCGACGACGTCGACCGCTACCCGAAGGTCGAGCTCGCCGACATCGACTCCCCCGACGTCGACCTCGTCCTGCTGCCCGACGAGCCGTACGTCTTCACCGCTGACGACGGGCCCGAGGCTTTCGCGCACACGCCGACCCGGCTCGTGTCCGGGCGGTCGCTCACCTGGTACGGCCCGTCGATGCTGACCGCCCGCGCCGAGCTCGAGTCGACGCTCGACTAGCGGTCAGCTCCTGGGGTCCTGCCTGATCGCGTCGACGCCCTTGGTCGCGCTCGCCACGGCCGCCTTGCGGGCAGCCGCGCGGGACACCGCCTTGCGGGGTTCGCGCGCCTCGACCGTGACGGGCTTGAGCGCGACGACCGGCGGGGTCTCGCCCACGATCGCGTTGTGGCTGCCCCAGACGAGGTACTTGGCGGTGAGGTTGATCATCGTGGCGAACCGGTTGCGGTTGCCGAGCAGGGTCGCGACGTGCAGGCCGACCCAGATGATCCAGGCCGGGAACCCGGTGAGCCGCGGCAGGAACTTGATCTCGGCCACTGCTGACGAGCGGCCGATCGTCGCCATCGTGCCCTTGTCCTTGTACTTGAACGGCTTGACGGTGCCGCCCTTGAGCTCGGCCTTGATGAACTTCGCGACGTGCTTGCCACCCTGGATCGCGGGCTGCGCGAGCTGCGGCAGCGGCTCATCGGGGCTGATCGACACGTCGCCGATCGCGAAGACGTCGGTCATGCCCTTGACCCGCAGGTGCTCGTCGGTCTCGATGCGTCCACCACGCCCCTGCGGCACGGACCAGTCCTGGACCGTGGGGTGCGCCGTGATGCCGCTGGCCCACACGACGAGGTCGGCGGGGAGGAACTCCTGCTCTCCCTTGCGCTCGACGAGCACACCGTCCTCGCGGACCTCCTTGACGGCGGTCTCCAGGCGCAGGTCGACATCGCGCTTGTCGAGCGACTTCTTGGCGTAGTCACGCAGCTTGGGGTGGAACGGTCCCAGCACGTGCGGCAGCATCTCGATCAGCGTGATGTGGACGCGCTTGCGGTCGAGCTCGGGATAGGTGACCGGCATGTCGTTGTTGCGCAGCTCGGCGAACGCGCCGGCGGTCTCGACGCCGGTGGCGCCGCCTCCGACGACGATGATGCGCAGGTCACGGTCCTGCCCGTTGACCGCGGCGTCCTCGAGCGCGGCGAACATCTTGTCGCGCACCGCGAGCGCCTGCGAACGGCGGTAGAGCGGCATCGAGAGCTCGGCGGCTCCGGGGATGCCGAAGAAGTTGGCGGTCACACCCACGGCGATGACCAGGTAGTCGTACTTGACCTCGACGCCGCCGTCGAGCTTGAGCGTCTTGGCCTCGTGGTCCATCGACTCGACGAGGCCCTTGAGGAAGCGCACGTTGCTCTGCTTGGCGCGGATCGCGCGCAGGAACCAGGTGATGTCGCCGGGGTTGAGGCTGGCGGTCGCGACCTGGTAGAGCAGCGGCTGGAACGTGTTGTAGGTGTGACGGTCGATCAGCGTCACGTCGACGTCGGCGCGCTTGAGCTTGCGGACGGCGGCGATGCCTCCGAACCCGCCTCCGACCACGACGACGTGAGGACGTTTCTGACCGGGAACGGTGCTATCAGGCATGCTTCCACTCTATCGACCGCGCCTGCGGCGACGCACATCGTGCGCGGCCGCTGTGACGACTCTCATGTCCGGACAAAACGGTCCAGGTCAGCTGCGACGCCTGCGGCGTACGAGGAGCACCGTGGAGACGGCGATCGCGGCGAGGCACAGCGGCAGCACGACCCACGAGACCACTGCGAGATCGCGATAGCTGTCACGGATCTCGGCCTCGGTCAGGTTCATCCAGTTCATGCCGGAGTCGAGCTGCTGCCGCACCAGCTCCTCGCGTGCGAACTCGTACATCACGAGGTAGACCGCGCAGCCCGCCGCCACGACTGACGAGCCGATCAGGGTGATGAGGGACAGGATCTTGACCCAGTCCGCAGGGGCGGGCGGCCGCGGCTGGGCGTACGCCTGAGGGTGCGGCGCCCACTGCTGCGGTGGCGCACCCTGCGGGTGCTGTGCCGCCGGGTTCGGTGCCGCCGGGCTCTGCTCCGTCTGGGTCGGCGGCAGCGGCGGAGGCCAGCCGGACGCGACCGGGGCGGGCTGTTCCTTGCCGCTGATCAGCGCGAACCAGCGACGTACGTCGGCGTTCCACAGCTGGAACACGCACGTCAGTGCCACGATGCTCACCACGATCGAGAGGAACGAGCCCTGCGTGATGCCGAGCAGGGCCATCAGCGGCGCCGTGATCGTCAGCATGATGCGGCTGACGGCATGGCCCTTGACGGTGTAGACCGCGAAGACCAGGACCGACGCGGCGAGGATCGCCAGGGTCGCGAGATAGATGCGGTAGACCGTCTCCGCGTCGCCGCGGCTGATCCCGTCGGAGACGAGCGGGTCGGTGAACCGCTTGACCTGTTCCTCGCCGCTCGCGGAGTACCAGCCGGTCAGGACGATGATGACCTGGATGACCTGGAACACGCCGATCACGCCCAGGTAGGCGCACGTCGTCACCAGCCTGGGTGGACGCGCAGATCGGTGCTCGGTCATCCCCCCATTCCAACACGTAGCCCAAGCTGCGCCGTCAGGCGGCCTTGACCGTCAGCTCGTCGGCATCCGGGGCACGGTCGACCACGACGGTGTCGCCGTCGCGTATGTCACCGCTGAGCAGCGAGCGCGCGAGCCGGTCGCCGATCGCCTGCTGCACGAGCCGGCGCAGCGGACGGGCACCGTACGCCGGGTCCCATCCGGTCAGCGCGAGCCACTCGCGAGCGGCCGGCGTGACGTCGAGCGTGATCCGCCGGACCGCGAGCCGCTTGGCCAGCGCCGCGACCTGCAGGTCGACGATGTGGGCCAGCTCCTCGGCGCCGAGGGCGTCGAACGTCACGATCTCGTCGAGCCGGTTGAGGAACTCGGGCTTGAACGACGCCTTGACGACCTCCATGACGGCCTCGCGCTTGGCGGTCTCGTCGAGTGCCGGATCGCTCAGGAACCGCGAGCCGAGGTTGGACGTGAGGACCAGGATCACGTTGCGGAAGTCGACGGTACGTCCCTGGCCATCAGTCAGGCGCCCGTCGTCGAGCACCTGCAGGAGGATGTCGAACACCTCGGGGTGCGCCTTCTCGACCTCGTCGAGCAGCACCACGGAGTACGGGCGGCGCCGTACGGCCTCGGTCAGCTGACCACCCTCGTCGTACCCCACGTAACCCGGAGGTGCTCCGACGAGCCGGCTGACCGAGTGCTTCTCGGAGTACTCGCTCATGTCGACGCGGATGATCGCGCGCTCGTCGTCGAACAGGAACTCCGCGAGCGTCTTGGCCAGCTCGGTCTTGCCGACGCCGGTGGGGCCGAGGAACAGGAACGATCCGGTCGGCCGGTCGGGGTCGGAGATGCCGGCGCGCGCTCGGCGTACGGCATCGGACACCGCGACGACCGCGGTCTTCTGCCCGACGAGCCGCTTGCCGAGCTCCTCCTCCATCCGCAGGAGCTTGCCGGTCTCGCCCTCGAGCAGTCGCCCGGTGGGAATGCCGGTCCACGACGCCACGACCTCGGCGACGTCGTCGGCGCCGACCTCCTCGTGCACCATCGAGTCGCCCTCTTGCGCAGCCTCCGCGGCCTGGGCGTCCTCGAGCTGCCGTTCCATCGCGGGGATCTCGCTGTAGATCAGGCGGCTCGCGGTGTCCATGTCGCCCTCACGCTGCGCGCGCTCGGCCTGGCTGCGGACCTCGTCGATCCGCTCCTTGATCTCACCGACCGCGTTGAGCGCCTGCTTCTCGCGCTCCCACCGGGTCTCGAGCGCGCGAAGGGCTTCCTGCTTGTCGGCCAGCTCGACCCGCAGCTTCTCCAGTCGCTCACGGCTCGCGTCGTCCTCCTCCTTGTCGAGGTGGAGCTCCTCCATGCGGAGCCGGTCGACGACACGACGCAGCTCGTCGATCTCGGTGGGACTCGAGTCGATCTCCATGCGGAGCCGGCTGCCGGCCTCATCGATCAGGTCGATCGCCTTGTCGGGCAGCTGGCGGCCGGGGATGTAGCGGTCGGAGAGCGTCGCGGCGGCGACGAGCGCGGCATCGGAGATCGACACCTTGTGATGCGCCTCGTAGCGCTCCTTGAGCCCACGCAGGATCGCGATGGTGTCCTCGGGGCTCGGCTCGCCGACGAACACCTGCTGGAAGCGGCGCTCGAGGGCTGGGTCCTTCTCGACGCGCTCGCGGTACTCGTCGAGCGTCGTCGCGCCGATCATGCGCAGCTCGCCGCGCGCCAGCATCGGCTTGAGCATGTTGCCCGCGTCCATCGAGCTGTCACCGCCGGCACCGGCGCCGACGACGGTGTGCAGCTCGTCGATGAACGTGATGACCTGGCCCTCGGACTCCTTGATCTCGGTCAGGACGGCCTTGAGGCGTTCCTCGAACTCGCCGCGGTACTTCGCGCCGGCGACCATCGCCGCCAGGTCCAGCGAGATGAGCCGGCGGCCGCGCAGCGACTCGGGCACGTCTCCGGCGATGATGCGCTGCGCGAGGCCCTCGACGACGGCGGTCTTGCCGACGCCGGGCTCGCCGATCAGCACGGGGTTGTTCTTCGTGCGCCTGGACAGCACCTGGATGACGCGCCGGATCTCGCTGTCGCGGCCGATGACCGGATCGAGCTTGCCGTCACGGGCCATCGCGGTGAGGTCGACGCCGTACTTCTCCAGCGACTGATAGGTGTCCTCGGCGTCCGCGCTGGTGACCCGCGCCGTCCCGCGTACGGCGGCGAACGCGGCCTGCAGCGAATCAGCGGTCGCGCCGGCGTCGGTCAGCACGGTCTTGGCCGCCGACTCGACGGTCGCGATGCCGACCGTCAGGTGCTCGGTCGACACGAAGTCGTCGCCGAGCTGGGCGGCGAGGTCCTGGGCGCGCTGCAGCACTTCGTGGCTCGACCGGGACAGCCCGGGATTCTGCACGCTGGCGCCGCTGGCAGACGGAAGCGACTCGAGCACCGACTTGAGCCCAGCGCGTACGGCCTGGGCGTCGACGCCGGCGGCCTGGATCAGGGGCGCCGCGGTGCCGCCTTCCTGCGTGAGGAGGGCGGACAGCAGGTGCGCCGGCTCGACGGCGGGATTGCCCGCGGCGGCAGCAGCAGAGATCGCGCTGCCCAGCGCCTGCTGGCTGCGCGTCGTGAACTTGGCAAGGTCCATGGTGGTTCTCCTGGAATGGAACGAGTGTCACTCATCTCAACGCGTTCAAAGTTGAGTCCATTCCTATCAACTCTCCAAGATCTCCCACTAGGGACCTTGGTCTCGAGTTGCCGCTCAGCCGTCGCCGTACGCCACGTCGGTGTCGGGCTGGCTCGACGTACGCGGATCGCGAACGGGCTCGTCGCCGCCGCGGTCACGTACGTTCGGCAGCTCGGACTCCCCCTCAGGATCCAGGAACTCTGCTGGCATCTCGGACATGACCCTCCTCGCGATACGCCGATGTGTCCTGCGTCACACTAGGTCGCCGGCCGGTGATCGGCAAGGAGGCTGCGCCCGAACGACCCTCAGCCCGCGCTGACCCTCGAGCGAATCGCGTCGGCGGCCCCGACCAGCGCCTCGAGCTCGCCCGGCAGAAGCGACTCCTCGACGACCTCCGCGACACCCTGCGGGGACAATCGCGCCCGGACGCCGAGGAAGACACCCTCGAGTCCGTACTCGCCGTGAACCATCGCCGACACCGGGACCGGCTCCGCGGAGGCACCCCGAATCGCATCGAGGAGTTCGACGGTCGCGTGGGCCGGGGCGATGAACGCCGAACCGGTCTTGCGCAGGCCGACGACCTGCGCGCCACCATCCACCGCGTCCTTCACACACGCGGCGATGACGTCAGCAGCGAGGACGTCGGTCAACGGTCGGCCCTTGACCGTGGCACTCGAGACCACCGGCACCATCTCCGCCCCGTGGCTGCCCAGCGTGATCGCCCAGACGTCGCGGGGCCGGACGTCAGCGGCACGTGCGATCGCCCGACGGAACCGGCTCGAGTCGAGCGTGCCGGCCATGCCCATGACCTGACGGTCGGGCAACCCGCTGTTGCGCCACATCTCGTACGTCATCTCGTCCACCGGGTTCGTGATGACGATGACGACCGCGCGCGGTGCGTGCTGCCCCACGGCCTCAGCCACATCGGCGATCACGCGTTGATTGACGGCGAAGAGGGTGTCGCGAGTCATTCCGGGCGTGCGCGGCCGGCCGGCCGTGACCACCACGACGTCGGCGCCCGCGACGAGCTCGAGCGAGGTGCCGCCCCGCACCCTCGTGGGTGATCCGGTGACACCGGAGGCGTGCTCGATGTCGAGTGCGGTGGCGGCGGCGAGCCCGGGCACGACATCGGCGATCGCCAGCTCGTCGGCCATTCCGGCGATCGCCGTCAGGTGAGCCGACGTCGCACCGACCATGCCGCTGCCCACGAACGCAATCCGGCCGAATCGCGTCGGTTCACCGCCTCGACGTACGTCGGGGGCCACCCATCGCGGCGACCGTCTCAGCAGCACACGCTGGATGGCTCGGGCCCCGTCGATCGCCGGCACAGCGGCAGGCGATCCCGGCTCGTGCCGCAGCTCGACGCCGAGGCGGTCCGCGATGTCGAGCGCCTGCGGTGTGATGACGGCATCGACAGGGACCTCGAGGGCTCGACCACCCGCAGACGCGACCGTCCGGACGTCGTACTCCGACACGATGGGCATCAGGCGCCTTCGATTGACGCCAGCAGAGCACCTGCTGCCTCGACGGCTGTCCTCACCTCTGCCTCGGAACCGGAGATGAACAGCCGCCCGAATCGACCGACCGCGCGGACCTCGACGATCTTGATCGAGGCGAACTTCTCAGCCTCGTTGGCCGCTGCCGTGATGTACGCCGCTGGGGCACACTCCACGATTCCGAGCGTCTCCCCCGGCACGAGCAGGGATCCGTAGCGCCACTTGTTGAGCAGCTGCGCCTGGTACGGCTCGACCGAGGTGATGATCTGGCTGCTCTCGATCGACGGGGCGATCCGGTCCGAAACCGTCAGGCCGGTATGCGCGAGAATCGCCTCGCGTGCGGCGCTGACCTCGGAGTTGTTAGTCGAGCGCAGGATGAAGAAGCCGAACTCACGCTCGACGATCTGCGTGCAGACCTCGACCTGCGCCGCCTTGAGCGCGATGTCGACGATGCGGAACACCTCGTTGCCGGGGCCGAGCTCGCCGACGAGGACGGTGTCGCCGGCGAGCGGCACCGAGCCCTTGACGGTGGCACCGTTGTAGGCCGCGAACTGCGGCTGCAGCCGGTCGATCTGGATGAGCGCCCGCAGGGAGAACCCGCTCGCTGTTGCCGTGGTCATCGTTGTGCACCCTTCTCGAAGAGGTCGGCCATGGTTCGCCATGGGCGGGATTCGTACGCCACGCGTTTGACGTTGATGAGGTGCATCGCCGTCACGTTGTCGGAGGTGATGGAGCCGGACAGCGTGCCGGTGCCGAGCATGAAGCTCGGCTCCACGTCCGCCGAGAAGCCGATGCCGGCGTGCATGCAGGGCACGTTGACGAACACGCGTCCGGCGTCGAGCGACGAGAACGCTGCGACGACGTCACTGTCCTCCGAGTGCAGAGCCGCGGAATGGCCCTCCCCGCCGAATCGCAGGATCTCTCGACTTCGTGCCAGACCTTCGGCCGAGTCAGCAACCTCATAGAAGGCCAGCACCGGGCTGAGCTTCTCCGCCGACAACGGGAACGCCCGGCCGACGCCGTCCTGCTCGACCAGCAGCACCCGTGTGCCGGGCGGGACATCGAAGCCCGCCTGCTTCGCCAGGGTCTCGGCCGACTGGCCGACGCTGTCCGCGACGATGCCCAGCGACGGCGTGAACAGAACCTTGGCGAGAGCCTCTGCCTCGCGGGACGAGCAGATGTATCCGCCGTGCTGGCGGAACTCCTGGCGGAGCTGGTCGGCGATCGGCCGGTCGGCAATGATCGCCTGCTCGCAGACACAGCCGGTGCCGTGATCGAAGTTCTTCGACGTGAGGATCCCGTCAGCGATGTCGGCAAGCCGCTTGGCCGACGAGCGATCGACGTAGCACGGGACGTTGCCGGGGCCGACCGCCAGCGTCGGCTTGCCCGACGAGTACGCGGCCTTGACCATGTTGGCGCCACCCGTGGCCAGCACGACGGCCGTGCGGTGGTGTCGCATGAGCGCCTGCGAGCCCTCGACAGAAGCGTGCTCCAGGCACTGCACCAGGTGCCGCGGCGCGCCCGCCTGCTCAGCGGCGATCGCCATGATCTCGGTCGCCTTCGCCGATGCACGGGCGCCGCGGGGGTGTGGTGCCAGGACGATCGCGTTGCCGGCCTTGACCGCCGACAGCACCTTGAAGATGACCAGGGCAGTCGGATGCGTCACGGGGATCAGCCCGGCGACGACGCCCATCGACTCGCCGATGGCCACGACCCGCGTGGTCTCATCGCGCCACAGCACGCCGAGTGTCGTGACGTTCAACAACCAGTCCGCCACGACGCGCGAGTTGTAGAGGTTCTTGAGGCGCTTGTCCTCGACGTTGCCGTAACCCGTCTCGACCAGCGCGAGCTCGGCAAGCGACGAGGCTTCACGCTCGGCGGCCTTGGCCATGGCACTGACGATGCGGTCGACCTGCTCAGGACTGAACGACCGGAACTTCAGCCACGCCTCGTGCCCGCGCTCAGCGCATCGACGGGCATCAGCGATGCTCTCCAGGTCCTCGTACATGTCAGACCGCCTGCCGGTTCAAGACGTTCATGGGGTGTGTGGTCGCGCTGTCCGCAAGAGCTCGGCGCAGGTCCGACGGCGCATGGGCGCCGAGGCCCAGCCGGTCGAGAGTGCGGCCTGCCGCGCCGAGATCAGTGCCTGCCAATGACGAGCTCAGCGCGACGACCGCATCGGTGATCGGAGTGGGCACGCCACACGCGCGTCCTGCACTCGCGAGCGGGACGAGCACATGTGCGACGTCATCGACGACGTGCGGTCCACCGTCCCAGCCGGCCAGCACGTCATCGAATGCCTCAAGCTCCTGGATCGCTGTGGCGAGGTCGTCGGTCGCGGGGTCGGCCTCGGCATCGCCGAAGGCTCGGAGCAGCCAGGCGGCGGCCGAGCCGGGGTCGCGTACGCCGAACCGAAATGCCACCGCCCGTCGCTCCTCGTCGAGCTGACGAAGCACGGTGCGCGACAGTCCGGGGGTGACCAGGTCCCGCAGAAGGGCATCGGCCTCAGCCTCGAGGGCAAGAGCGTTGTTGGCCAGCGGTGCCACGTTGAGCACGCCGGTGATCGTCGAGAACGCGATGTCCAGCGGACTGTCGACCGGCTGCAGCATGCCGAACACGTCAGCCAGACCGGCGCACAGATCGGGTGCCGCATCGACCGGGAGCGAGGCACAGCTCACGGCGTTCGCGACCGCGAGTACGCGCACCGCGGCACCTTTGCTTGTCGCAAGGTACGGCGGATGCTCCAGCTCGGCGACCGTGAGTCCTCCCGGTGCCATGTTGGCCTTGAGCGCTCGCGAGACGGCGACCGATCCGAGGAATCGCCCCGGGACCAGCACCAACGTCTGCCCGGGCACGAGCGCCCGCGCCAGCACGCCTGCGTACGTCGTGTGGCTCGTCGCAGGAGTCGCGATGAAGACGATGTCCGAGCCTTTGACAGCATCGTCGACGTTGTCGACCAGCTCGATTGCCGGCTCCCCTGACTTGCCGGAGGACACCGCGTAGCTGCCGACGAGGTGCTCGCCGCGGACCGTGATCGCACCGGCCTCCCGGAGCATTCCCAGGTCCCGGCCGTACAACGACGACAACCGCACCTCGAGTCCCGCGACCAACGCCTCACATGCCAGCAGCAGGCCGACCGGGCCCGTGCCGAGCACGGTCACGCGGGTGGGAGGCCGCGGCAGGTCGGCCGGGCGACCCGGTGCGTTCTGGATGCTGTCGAGAACAGCGCGGAACTGGGAATCGGACATCGTCTGGACGATCAGACCGTCGGCAGGATCGCCGCGATGTCGTCGTGCGGTCGCGGGATGACGTGGACGGAGAGGACCTCGCCGACCTTGTTGGCGGCGACTGCACCGGCATCGGTGGCCGCCTTCACGGCACCGACGTCACAGCGAATGC
>NZ_JAKFCB010000276.1:0-8066 GCF_036676885.1 Aeromicrobium sp. | reverse complement strand
GGGTCGAGCCCGCGCAGCGATGCCACGGTCGGGAGGTAGACGAGCGGGAAGTACGACATCGTCACGATCACGAGCGCGCCGGCATACCCCTCGACGTCCGGCGTCAGCGAGGCCCAGCCGTAGCTGTTGACGAACGCCGGGACCGCGAGCGGGGCGACCGCGAGGACGTGCCACACGTTGCGCCCGGGCAGGTCCGTACGCTCGACGGCCCAGGCGCACCCGACGCCGAGGACCAGGCTCAGCAGGCAGCCGCCGACCACGAGCCGGACGGTGTTGTAGAGCAGCTCGCCGACCCGCGGGCGTACGAGCAGGCGCCACGCCTCGGCCGGGCCCAGCGACACCGCGTAGACCACGACGAACGCCAGCGGGATCAGTGCGAACGCGGCGACGACAACGGACAACACGACGAGGGAAGGCGGCGCCGAGCGCTGCCTTCCCCCCTGCCGTGGCGCAATGGTCGTGTCGATCAGAGGAATCCCGCGTCCTCCATCAGACCGATGACCTTCGGGCCGTTGAGCGACGAGAGGTCCACGGTTGGCGGCTGCAGCTCGGCGAGGGGCTTGACGCCCTGCCCGAGATCAACCTCGGGGTTGAGCGGGTACTCCAGCGCATAGCTCTTGGCGAGCTCGCGCTGTCCGTCGACACTGCTGAGGTAGGCGACGAACTTCTCGGCGTCGCTCTTGTGCTTGCTCGACTTCAGCACGCCTGCGCCCGAGACGCTGAGGAAGGCGCCCGGGTCCTGGTTGCCGAAGAAGTGCAGCTGGGAGTCCGAGCTGTTGTCGCCGGCCTCCTTCTGGTCGCGATACCAGTAGTAGTGGTAGATCACGCCGGCGTCGATCGTGCCGTCGTTGACGGACTTCAGCACGACGTTGTTGCCCTGGTAGACCGTGCCGTTGGCCTTGAGGCCGGCGAGCCAGTCCTTGGTCGCCTGTTCGCCCTTGAGCTCCAGGACCGCGCTGACGATGGCCTGGAAGTCGGCGCCGGTCGGTGAGAACGAGATGCGGCCCTTCCACTCCGGCTTGGCGAGGTCCATCAGCGAGGCCGGCAGGTCGGCGGGCTTGACCTTGTCGGTGTTGTAGACCATGACGGTCGAGCGAGCGGTGAATCCCATCCAGGCGCCGCTCGCGGGCACGTACTCTGCCGGCACCTGCGACCGCGTCTTGTCCGAGAGCTTGGCGAACTGGCCCTTGCTCTCGACCAGCGACATCGCCGGTGAGTTCTCGGTCAGGAACACATCGGCCGGAGATGCCGAACCCTCCTGGACGATCTGGTTGGCGAGCTCGAAGTCGCTGCCGTTGCGCAGCTTGACCTCGATGCCGGTCTTCTTGGTGAACGCGGGGGCCAGCTCGGCGAGGAGCTCCTCGTGCTGGGCGTTGTAGACCGTGATCGACGGCCCGTCGTCACCGCTCGAGCCACATCCACTCAGGCCGGCGAGGACCAGGCCGATCGCAACGGCCACGACAGATTTCTTCACGCGCACTCTCTTTCCTGCGAATCAGGTGTGCCTTACCTTATCGCGGCATGCTCCCACGTCGATCGCCGGGCGAGTAGAGTCAGCGCTGAGCCACACCACCCCGTGGCCCCACCGATGGAAGTGCCCACCAACGCACCTCCGCCATACAACAGAGAGCACTACCGTGACCGACTCCAGCACCAGGGCGCCGTCCGCATTCGGCAGCCACCACGAACAAGTCGTCTTCTGCCACGACGAGGCCTCCGGCCTCAAGGCCATCATCGCGATCTACTCCACCGCGCTCGGCCCGGCCCTCGGCGGCACGCGTTTCTACCCGTACGCCTCAGAGCAGGACGCGCTGACCGACGTCCTCAACCTCTCGCAGGGCATGGCCTACAAGAACGCACTGGCGGGCCTCGACCTCGGCGGCGGCAAGGCCGTCATCATCGGTGACCCGACCAAGATCAAGACCGAGGCGCTGCTGCGGGCCTACGGCCGCTTCGTCCAGACGCTCGGCGGTCGCTACTACACCGCGTGCGACGTCGGCACCTTCAGCCCCGACATGGACATCATCGCCCGTGAGTGCGACTTCGTGACGGGGCGGACCGTCGAGCACGGCGGCGCCGGCGACTCGTCGGTGCTCACCGCGTTCGGCGTCTACCAGGGCATGCGCGCCTCGGCGCAGCACCTCTGGGGCGACACCTCGCTCGCCGGCAAGCGCGTCGGCGTGGCCGGCGTCGGCAAGGTCGGCAAGCACCTCGTCGGCCACCTCGTCGAGGAGGACGCCCAGGTCGTCGTCACGGATGTCAACGCCGAGGCCGTCGCGGCGCTCAAGCAGACGTACCCGTCGATCACCTCGGTCGTCGACACCGACGCGCTCGTCCGCGAGCCGCTCGACATCTACGCACCGTGCGCCCTGGGCGGTGCGCTCAACGACGAGGTCGTCGAGGTCCTGACCGCGACGATCGTGTGCGGAGCGGCCAACAACCAGCTGGCGCACGAGGGCATCGAGAAGCGGCTCGACGAGCGCGGCATCACGTACGCCCCCGACTACTGCGTCAACTCCGGCGGCGTCATCCAGGTCGCCGACGAGCTCGAGGGCTTCGTGTTCGACCGGGCCAAGATGCGCGCCACGACGATCTATGACACGACGCTGGGCGTGCTCGAGCGGGCGAAGTCCGAGGGCGTACCGCCGTCGATCGCCGCCGACCGCATGGCCGAGCAGCGCATGCGCGAGGTCGGCCGCCTGCGCTCGGTCTGGCTCCCGTAGGGGTCGACCTGCACGAGGGGTTGGCTGTAATCCCGACCTTGCGGGTCGGTGAGCGCGAGAAGTGAGGGGCCCGGTCGCCTAGGAGGCGGCCGGGTCCTCGCGCTCCAGGTCGCGATACTGAGCAGGAATCGGTTCGCCCGACTCACCGTGGAGTTCGCGCTGCAGAGTGTTGAAGTCCGTATCAGGTGTGCGGTACTTCAAGTCGCGCGCAACTTTGGTCTGTTTGGCTTTCGCACGGCCGCGCCCCATGGGTCGACCCCCTCGCAGAAAAGTAGTCAGTATGTCGTACCTCAAGGGTACCCAAAGGTGACAACAAATCCGTCATCGACCCCCCGGAGGAGCGGCGGTTTACCAGGAGAACGTGGTAAAACGCCACTTACCCGGGCAAATTTGCCCGGAGAAGTGTTGGAGTACCAGGTTCTCCTGGTAAACCGTCAGGCGTGGGAGCCGCTCAGCGTGACGGTGCCGCCGTCGCCGTGGACACCAGCAGCGGCGACGTCGCCGGCGATCCAGGCGTCGATCCCCCGCTCAGCGAGGAGGCGTACGGCGGCGTCCGCGGCATCCGGCGCCACGAGGGCGACCATGCCGACGCCCATGTTGAGCGCCTGGTCGAGGTCGGCCTGCGCGACCCCGCCGAGCGAGCCGACGAGCCCGAACACCGGGTGTGGCGACCAGGTCGAGCGGTCGACGCGTACGGAGACGGTCTCGGGGACGACCCGAGCGAGGTTGGCCGCGAGCCCGCCGCCGGTGATGTGCGACATCGCGTGGACCTCGACGGCGTCGGCGAGCGCCAGGCAGGGCAGCGTGTAGAGACGGGTCGGCGTGAGCAGCTCCTCGCCGAGCGTACGACCGAAGTCGGGCACGTCGCGGTCGAGCTCCCAGCCGGCCTGTTCGAAGAACACGTGCCGCACCAGCGAGTAGCCGTTGGAGTGCAGCCCGCTCGACGCCATCGCGATGACCACGTCACCGGGGCGTACGAGCTCGGCGCCGAGCAGCTTGTCGGCCTCGACGACGCCGGTGGTCGAGCCGGCGATGTCGTACTCGTCGGGTGCCAGCAGCCCGGGGTGCTCGGCCGTCTCGCCGCCGAGCAGCGCCGTGCCACTCTCGGCGCAGGCCTGGGCGACACCCTTGACGATGTCGGCGATGCGCTCGGGCACGACCTTGCCGCACGCGATGTAGTCGGTCATGAACAACGGCTCTGCGCCGCACACCACGAGGTCGTCGACCAGCATGCCGACGAGGTCGAAGCCGATCGTGTCGTGCTTGTCCATGCGCTGCGCGATCTGCACCTTGGTGCCCACGCCGTCGGCGGAGGTCGCGAGCAGCGGTCGCGTGTATGCCTTGAGGGCCGAGGCGTCGAACAGGCCGGCGAAGCCGCCGATGCCGCCCACGACCTCGGGGCGGCGGGCCTTCTCGACCCACTCCTTCATGAGCTCGACCGCGCGGTCGCCCGCTTCGATCGAGACCCCTGCACTCGCGTAGGAGACCATCAGATGACCTCGAGCGGAAGGGTGTCCTGGACCTCGAGCAGGTGCTTGCCGATCAGGTCGTCCTCGGGCAGCGCCACGGGGTAGATCCCGTCGAAGCAGGCCCGGCAGAGATCGTCCTTGGGCACGTTGGTCGCCTCGACGAGCTGGTCGAGCGTGACGTACGCCAGCGAGTCCGCCCCGATCGAGCGGCAGATCTCGTCGACCGAGATGCCGTTGGCGATCAGCTCGGCCCGCGAGGCGAAGTCGATGCCGTAGAAGCAGGGCCACTTGACCGGAGGCGACGAGATGCGGACGTGCACCTCGGCGGCGCCGAACTCGCGGAGCATGCGTACGAGGGCGCGCTGCGTGTTGCCGCGGACGATCGAGTCGTCGACGACCACGAGCCGCTTGCCGGCGATGACGTCGCGCAGCGGGTTGAGCTTGAGCCGGATGCCGAGCTGGCGCAGGGTCTGCGACGGCTGGATGAAGGTACGGCCGACATAGGAGTTCTTGACCAGGCCGTGACCGAACGGGATGCCGCTCTCCTCGGCGTAGCCGATCGCCGCCGGGGTGCCGGACTCCGGCACCGGGATGACCAGGTCGGCGTCGACGGGGAACTCGCGGGCCAGGCGGCGGCCGATCTCGGCGCGCACCGAGAAGACGCGCTGGTCGGAGATCGTGGTGTCGGGGCGGGCGAGGTAGACGTACTCGAACACGCAGCCCTTGGGCTCGGCCTTGGCGAAGCGCTCGGTGCGCAGCCCGTTCTCGTCGATCGCGATGAACTCGCCGGGCTGGATCTCACGGATGAACGACGCACCGACGATGTCGAGGGCCGCGGTCTCGCTCGCGACGACCCAGCCGCGCTCGAGCCGGCCCAGCACCAGCGGACGGATGCCCTGGGCGTCGCGGGCGGCGTAGAGCGTGCCCTCGTCCATGAAGACCAGGGAGAAGGCACCGCGCAGCTTGGGCAGCACCTCGAGGGCGGCCTCCTCGACCGAGCGGTCGGGGTAGGACGACAGCAGCGTCGCCATGACCGAGGTGTCGGACGTCGCGGTCTCACCCTTGCTGGCGGCCTTGCCCGCCTCGAGGTCGCGCTCGTGCAGCAGCTCGAGGAGTTCGGCGGTGTTGGTCAGGTTGCCGTTGTGGCCGAGAGCCACCGAGCCGGCAGCCGTGGGGCGGAACGTCGGCTGCGCGTTGTGCCACACGCTGGAGCCGGTCGTGGAGTAGCGGGCGTGCCCGATCGCGATCTCGCCCTTGAGCGACTCGAGCGTGGCCTCGTCGAACACCTGGGAGACGAGTCCCATGTCCTTGTAGACGAGGATCTGGCGGCCGTTGCTGACCGCGATCCCGGCCGATTCCTGCCCGCGGTGCTGCAGGGCGTACAGGCCGAAGTAGGTGAGTTTGGCGACCTCTTCGCCGGGGGCCCAGACTCCGAAGACGCCACACGCGTCCTGGGGTCCGGCGTCCTGGGGATCGAGGTCGTGGGTCAGGCGTCCATCTCCGCGGGGCACGCTCCAAGTGTAGGGGCCGCAGCCCTTTCCGACCCAATGCCGCTCGTTCTGGAAGCGGGCATCGCGTCGATTCCGATCTTCAGAGATAGCTGTCGGGCACTGGCCCGAGCACCTCCATGTAGTTCCTGATCGCGATCTCGTCCAGAGCCGACGGCGTTGCGGTTCCTGCCGCCTCCGCAGCCGCCAGCTCTTCGAAGAACCCGACCATCGCCGCTGGCGTGAAGAGATTGAGCTTTCGACCGGGACCCTCGGAGGTCACCTTGAAGGTATGTGGAACGCCCCGGGGCACGTACACGAAGGCGCCCGGCGGGCAGAGATGCTGCTCGCCGTCGAGGAACATCAGGTATTCGCCTTCGAGGACGAAGAACGCTTCGGCCGCGTCACGATGACGATGAAGTGGCGGGCCGAATCCAGACGGCTCACCCTGGGTCTGCAACACGGCCAAGTCGCCCGACGTCTGGTCACCGTCAGCAAGCACGACCGCCTGGAAGTTCCCCAGGTCCAGCAAACGACCCTGATCGGCAAGGACGACAAATCCTCGGTCCATGTTCCAGAGTTACAGGCGTGCGGGCGGGTCAGCAATAGGCCAGAAGGACCCGGCGGCCGCTCCTACACTCATTTCCCGCCGTTGCAGCAGTTATCCACAGGTTCAGAGGCGGCCGCTACGCTGTCGTGATCCACGTCACGTCGTCGAGGGAGCATCATGCCGGTCGCCATCCCGCCCGCCACCTACCTGCCCGACTTCCTCGCGCATCGCGCGGCCGAGCGGCCCGGCAAACCGTGCTGGATCTTCGGCGAACGTACGTGGACGTGGGCCGAAGCCTGGGAGTCCGTACGCCGGACGGCCGGCGCGCTCCAGGCCGACGGCGTGGCCCGTGGTGACCGGGTCGCGATCCTCGACAAGAACAACCCGGCCGTGCTGCAGGTCATCCTGGGCGGCTGCCAGCTCGGCGCCGCCACGACGGTCGTCAACTGGCGCCTGGCCGGCGACGAGCTCGACTACGTGCTCAACGACTGCGCCGCCAAGGTCGTGCTCGTCGGCCACCAGCTGCTCGAGCAGTTCAACCTCGTGCGCGAACGGCTCGAGCACGTCGAGAAGGTCATCGTGGTCGGCGGCGAGCACGATGAGTTCGACGCGTGGCAGGCAGCAGGGAGGCCGACCGATCTGCAGCCCGGCGTACGCTCCGACGACGTCTGTGTCGTGATGTACAGCTCCGGCACGACCGGTCGCCCCAAGGGCGTGCAGCTCAGCCAGCACGCCATGGTCGAGCACAGCGTTAACGGGCTGGGCGATGCGACGTACGACGAGGGCGACATGATGCTCGTCGCGATGCCGATGTTCCACGTCGGCGGCACGTCGTACGCGCTGCAGGCTCCGGTCGTGGGCGCGACGGGCTACATCGTTCCCGAGGTCGACGGTGCGCTGCTGGCCGGCGGGATCATGGCCGGCTGCACGCATGCGTTCCTCGTGCCCGCCGTCGTCACAGCGCTGATCGCCGCAGGCCCACAGGTCATGGATCTGTTCGGCAAGCTCAAGTCCCTCGGATACGGTGCCGCGCCCATGCCGTTGCCGGTGCTCCGCGCCGTGATGGAGGCCTGGCCCGACACCGAGTTCCAGCAGGTCTACGGCATGACGGAGTTCGCCGGCGTCGTCACGGTCCTCACCGATGCCGCACACCGCGACGCCTCGCATCCGGAACGACTGGTGTCCGCCGGCCGGCCCGTGCCACACGCCGAGATGCGCATCGTCGACCCGGTGACGCTCCAGGACGTCCCCCAGGGCGGGTCCGGCGAGGCCTGGTTCCGTACGCCGCAGGCGACGAGCGGCTACCTCGGCCGTCCGGAGGCGACCGCCGAGCTCATCACGCCCGACGGCTGGGTGCGTACGGGTGACCTGGGCCGGGTCGACGAGGACGGCTACCTGTTCATCGAGGACCGGATCAAGGACATGATCATCACCGGCGGCGAGAACGTGTACTCGCCCGAGGTCGAGCGGGTCCTCGCCGAGCACCCGGCCATCCAGGAGCTCGCCGTCATCGGCGTTCCCGACGACACGTGGGGCGAGACCGTCAAGGCCGTCGTCGCGTTCAAGCCCGGCCAGGCGGTGCCGGCCGCCGAGCTCATCGCGTACGCCCGGGAGCGGCTCGCCGGCTACAAGACGCCGACGTCGATCGACGTCGTGGACGCCCTGCCGCGCAACCCGTCCGGCAAGATCCTCAAGCGCGACCTGCGCAAGCCGTACTGGGGCGACCGCGCCCGCCAAGTCTGACGAAGGGCGAGGAACCGCAGGAACGTGGCCCCGATCATCCAGGGGAGGGACCGGGGCCACGCCCGCCGCAAGCGTATCCCCGGTCCGGTGCCAC
>NZ_JAKFCB010000275.1:0-6624 GCF_036676885.1 Aeromicrobium sp. | reverse complement strand
TGGCTCGTGGGACGACTTCACGTCGACCTCGGTCGCGCCCGCAACATGATGTGTCGCTGATCAACGCGCGACCTCTGCACTGATTTCGATCAATCCAGGCGTGCGGCGACAACCATCGTGACGCAATCGTCCTGATCGCCGTGTGCCCTGCCTCCAAGGGAAGTTCATGGCCTCAGCACCCGGCACCGACACACCAGCCCGCCGACCGCGCCCCAAGCGCGGCGAGGGCCAGTGGGCGTTGGGCTACCGCGAGCCGCTGAACGCCAACGAGCAGTCCAAGAAGGACGACAACCCGCTCAACGTCCGCGCTCGCATCGAGAACATCTACTCCGTCCGCGGTTTCGAGTCGATCGATCCCGGCGACATGCGCGGTCGCTTCCGCTGGTGGGGCCTCTACACGCAGCGCAAGCCCGGCATCGACGGCGGCAAGACCGCGACGCTCGAGCCCGAAGAGCTCGACGACAAGTACTTCATGCTCCGTGTACGCATCGACGGTGGCCAGCTCAACCTCGAGCAGCTGCGCACCGTCGCGGACCTCTCGGTCGAGTACGCCCGCGACTCCGCGGACCTCACCGACCGGCAGAACGTGCAGTACCACTGGATCGACATCCGCGACGTCCCCACGATCTGGAACCGCCTCGAGGCCGTCGGCCTGTCGACGCAGGAAGCGTGCGGCGACTGCCCCCGCGTCATCCTGGGCAGCCCCGTCGCCGGGGTCTCCGAGGACGAGATCATCGACGGCACGCCCGCGATCGAGCAGATCGAGAGCCAGTTCATCGGGGACAAGGAGTTCTCCAACCTCCCCCGCAAGTTCAAGACCGCGATCAGCGGCCACCCCGGGCACGATGTCGTCCCGCAGATCAACGACATCGCGTTCGCCGGCGCGGTTCACCCCGAGCACGGTCCCGGCTTCGATCTCTGGGTCGGCGGCGGCCTCTCGACCAACCCGATGCTCGCGCAGCGGCTCGGCGTGTGGGTGCCGCTCGACGAGGTGCCCGAGGTCTGGAAGGGCGTCACCAGCATCTTCCGCGACTACGGCTACCGCCGCCTCCGCACGCGCGCCCGGCTCAAGTTCCTGATCGCCGACTGGGGCGTCGAGAAGTTCCGCGAGGTGCTCGAGACGGAGTACCTCGGACGTACGCTGATCGATCTCGACGAGCCCGAGGCGCCCGAGACCCCCGCTGACCACGTGGGTGTCTTCCGCCAGAAGGACGGCAAGTACTTCGTCGGCGCCGCGGCGACCGTCGGCCGCATCTCCGGCACCTTGCTGCACCAGGTCGCCGACATCGTCGAGGCTCACGGCAGTGACCGCGTACGCACGACGCCGATGCAGAAGCTGCTGGTGCTCGACGTCGACGAGGACAAGGTCGAGTCGCTCGTGGCCGCGCTGGCCGAGATCGGGCTCAACGCCCGGCCTTCGCAGTGGCGCCGCAACACGATGGCGTGCACCGGCATCGAGTTCTGCAAGCTCGCGATCGTCAACACCAAGGACCGCGCCAAGGACCTGATCGGCGAGCTCGAGCAGCGAGTCCCCGAGCTCGACACCCCGATCACGGTCAACGTCAACGGCTGCCCCAACTCGTGCGCCCGCATCCAGACCGCCGACATCGGCCTCAAGGGCATGCTCGTGATGGACGAGGACGGCAACCAGGTCGAGGGCTTCCAGGTGCACCTCGGCGGCGCGCTGGGGCTCGAGGCCGGATTCGGTCGCAAGCTGCGCGCGCACAAGGTCATCGGCGATCACCTGCCCGACTACATCGAGAAGGTCTCCCGGACCTACCTCGAGCAGCGTGAGGACTCCGAGTCCTTCGCCCGCTGGGTCGCTCGTGCCGACGAGGAGGTCCTGCGATGACCACGCGTGCCGTGCCCTTTCACTGCCCCTACTGCGCCGACGAGGACCTGCGTCCCCATGGCGACACCCATGGTGAGTGGGAGTGCCGGTCCTGCCTCAGGGCGTTTCGCCTCGGCTTCATCGGCCAGCTCTCCCCCAGCAACGTGACCACCTACGAATCACCCGCAACATCCGACACAGCACGACCTCGAAAGGAGGATGCATCATGACCGCACCAGCACTCATTGCTCTTGCGCACGGCAGCCGCGACCCGCGTTCTGCCCAGACCATCACAGCCCTTACGGAGTTGGTCGCATGCATGCGTCCTGACCTCCGCGTGGAGCCCGCGTTCCTCGACCTCGCCGACCCCGACTTCGACCGCGTCGTCGACCAGCTCGTCGCCGAGGGTCACCAGGAGATCGTCGTCGTGCCACTGCTGCTCACCGAGGCGTTCCACGCGAACGTCGACGTGCCGCAGGTGATCAACGCCGCACTGGCGCGCCACGACGGCATCAAGATCGAGGCCACCAAGGTCCTCGGGATCGAGAACGCGTTCTTCCACGTGCTCGACAAGCGGCTGCGTGAGGCGCTGTCCAAGAACCGGGTCCGTGAGCTCGACGCGCTCGTGCTGGCCGGTGCCGGCTCGTCCGACCCGATCGCCAATGCGGCGATCTCGCGGGCGGCTCGCGCGTGGGGCGCGCACCACAAGCTCCCGACGATCGCGGCGTTCGCCTCGAGCGTTCCGCCGGCGGCCGGCGAGGCCGTACGCACGCACCGCGCCGACGGACGGCGCCACATCGCCGTCGGTCAGCTCTTCCTCGCACCGGGCGTGCTGCCCGACCGCGTGGCCGAGCTGGCGTACGAAGCCGGTGCCGTCGCCGTGGCCGAGCCGCTGGGCGTCGACGTCGAGGTGGCCCGGGTCATCCTCGCCCGCTACGCCGTCGGTGCTGTCGACCTGGTCCCGTTCGAGGCCCTGTTCGCCTGAGCCACCCGTTCCTTGAGCTTGTCGAAAGGATCCTTTCGACAAGCTCAAGGAGCGACTCTCACATGCCGGCGAGGCGGGCCTTCTCGGCCTCGACGTCGTAGTCGGCCTTCGGCCACTCCAGCTCGAGGGCCCGGAGCTTCTCGGTCAACAGGGCGCCGACAGCCCAGTTGCGGTACCACTTGCGCCCGCTGGGCACGAGATGCCACGGCGCGTCGTCGGTCGAGCAGCGCTCGAGGGCGAGCGCGTACGCGCGCTGGTAGTCGTCCCACAGCATCCGCTCGTCGAGGTCGCCCGGGTTGTACTTCCAGTGCTTCGTCGGGTCGTCGAGGCGCGCGAGGAGACGTTCCTTCTGGTCGTCCGCCGTGATGTGCAGGAAGCACTTGATGAGGATGCCGCCGGAGTCGGTGAACGCCTTCTCGAAGTCGTTGATCGCGCCATAGCGCCGCTCGATCTCCTCCGGCCCGGCCAGCTGGCGAACCCGGCCGATCAGCACGTCCTCGTAGTGGGAACGGTCGAAGACGCCGATCATGCCGGGCTGCGGGAGCCGCCTCTCGACGCGCCACAGGAAGTCGTGCTCGAGCTCCTCGGGCGTCGGCTTCTTGAACGACGTGATCGCGAGCCCCTGCGGGTCGACCAGGCCGGTGACGTGGCGGATGATGCCGCCCTTGCCGGACGTGTCCATGCCCTGCAGCACGACCAGGACTCGCGTCTGGCTCGTACCGGCGCGCCCAACGGCGAACAGCTTTTCCTGCAGGTCGCTGAGTTCCTCGCCCATCGCCGCGAGCTGCCGCTCCGCGTCCGCCTTCTCGCCGGAGAAGCCTGTCGTTGCGCGCGAGTCGTACGTCGACAGGTCCACCGGAGTCGTGACGGTGAGCAGGGAATCCAGGGTCTTGGCCATGGCCGAAGTATGCCGGAACATGGAAGCAACAGCGGGCGCGTGGGACGCCCCACCGTATGGTGAAGGCGACGAAGGGATTCTGCACATGTATGACGTTGCTCTGCTCATCGAGCGCCAGCTCAACGCCCTCGATGCCGACCAGATCATCGCGCTGCACGAAGGGCTCGATGACACCGTTCGCTACCACCTGCTCCTGCCGGTCGAGAGCTCGAACGCGATCCTGACGTCGTCCATGAGCGCCCTCGGCTCAGGCCAGATCGTGCCGATCGGCGAGCCCGATGCGATCGAGGACGTGCAGCAGGAGATCGTCAAGGCCGGGCAGTCCGAGCTCGAGGCCAGCGCGGCGCTGATCAAGGAGCGTGGCCAGCAGGTCACCGCCAAGCTCACCGAGGACGACCCCATCGACGCGCTCGTCCAGCTCGTCAAGGACACCGGGTCGTCGGAGGCCATCATCCTCACCGAGCCGCACATCGTGCAGGAGTTCCTGCGGATCGACTGGACCTCACGCGCCCAGCGCAAGCTCGACGTCCCGAGCGTCCACCTGCTCGAGCACGTACCGTTCGACGCCCAGCGCTGATCCCCGTCACAGCTTCGTCACGGCTCGGCCCCGCCTCCGCGCGTACGCTGGACGCATGACGTACGACGTGGAGAAGACCGAGGAAGAGTGGCAGGCCGAGCTCAGCCCCGAGGAGTACCAGGTGCTGCGCAAGCAGGGCACCGAGCGCCCGTTCAGCTCGCCCTACGAGACCGACCCGACCGTCGGGGTCTACGCATGCCGCGCCTGCGGCGCGGAGCTGTTCCGCAGCGAGACCAAGTTCGACGCGCACTGCGGCTGGCCGGCGTTCTACTCGCCGCTCGCCGAGGACCGTGTCCAGTACATCGAGGACCGTTCGCTGTTCGGCGGCGTACGCACCGAGGTTCGCTGCTCCCGGTGCGGATCGCACCTCGGGCACGTGTTCAAGGGCGAGGGCTTCCCGACACCCACGGATCAGCGATTCTGCATCAACGGCGTGGCCCTGCAGCTCCAGCCCGACGCCTGAGCCCCCGCTGGGAGTGACGAATTGCAGGCGACACGCCGATCTCGGCCTGCACATCGTCACGCTCAGCGGCGAATCTTGTCGGCGCTCGTCACTAGCGTGATCGCATGACCCTCACGCTCGGCATGATCACGGTGGACACGACGGACGCGATGCCGCTGGCTCGCTGGTGGACGGAGCAGCTCGGCGGCACGATCGAGCAGGAGAACGACGGCTGGTACGTCATCGTCGGGCTGCCGGGACTGGCCCAGAAGATCTCGTTCCAGAAGGTTCCTGACCCGTCACCGGGCAAGAACCGCCTGCACCTCGACCTGACGACACCAGATCTCGAGGCCGAGACCGACCGGCTCATCGCCGCAGGGGCCGGAGTGGTCGTGCGCCACGAGATGCCCAGCGGTTTCCGCTGGAACGTCCTCAGCGATCCCGACGGCAACCAGTTCTGCGTGTCCGGCACTCACTCGGTGTGACGCAGTTTCGACGTTTCACTCCGTGGCTGGTCCCGATCGCCTAGCGTGTGCGAAATGCGCTCTCGACTGGTCCTCCTCAGCGTCGGCTTGGTCGTCGGTGTACTGCTGACCGCGGCAGTCGGGTGGCTGGCCGGCTTGCGCACCGATCTCGTCTACACCAGTGGCACGGGTACGACGAAGGTCTCCGACACGGAAACCTCCGCGCCCTACTTGTTCGAAGCGGCTGAGCTGTGCGCTGACGGCAGCGAGCCGCTCACCGTCAAGCGAGTCTCACCGATCATGAGCGAAGGCAGCGCCGGAGAGATCACAGTGCGTCAGTTCCAGCTCGGTCCGACCGACAACGAGGGTGCCGAATGGGAGAAACTGCGCCCAGGAGCGAAGCTCGACGCCTGGTACGAGGCCGTCGACTCCAACAACGACTTGACCCGGCGCCTGACGATGGCATGCGAGCCGTCCAACTACGACCGGCGCACGCTCGCCGTGCGACTCGATGTGCCCGATGGGCCCACGGCCATGCAGGGCATGACCGTCGAATACACCGTCCATGGCGTCACCAAGTCGATGCGGACCAATGTCGGCATCGCCTTCTGTACCGGGGACGAGGTCCCCGGTGAGGTTCCTCCCGCGCTTGGCGAGGACGTCGACGACGAGAACGTCCTGCTGCGATGCTGGGAGGAGGACTGAGCCAGAGCGGTTACGGCCAGAGGTTGGTGAGCTCGGTGACGGTGTGCGCGCGACCGGTGTAGAACGGGACCTCTTCGCGTACGTGACGCCGGGCGCGGCTCGCGCGGAGCTCACGCATGAGGTCGACGATGCGGTGCAGCTCGTCGGCCTCGAACGCGAGGATCCACTCGTAGTCGCCCAGCGCGAACGACGCGACGGTGTTGGCACGTACGTCGGGATAGTCGCGCGCCTGCATGCCGTGCTCCCGCAGCATGTCGCGGCGCTCCTCGTCGGGCAGGAGGTACCACTCGTACGAGCGGACGAACGGATAGACGCACACATAGGGGTGCGTCTCCTCCTCGGCCATGAACGCAGGGATGTGCGAGCGGTTGAACTCCGCGGGCCGGTGGATCGCGACCTGCGACCAGACCGGTGCCATGTGCGAGCCGAGCTCGGTGCGGCGGAACGCGTTGTAGGCGGCCTGGAGCGCGTCGCTCGTGGGCGCGTGCCACCAGATCATCAGGTCGGCATCGGCTCGCAGGCCACTGACGTCGTACGTGCCGCGCACCACGACGTCATCGGCAGCGAACGTGCTGAAGAGCGCGTCGACCTCGGCGGCGAACGCGGCGCGAGGCGCGTCGCCGAGCACCCGCTCGAGCCGGAACACCGACCACATCGTGTAGCGGATCGTGTCGTTGATCTCCTTGGCCAGCTTGCCCTTGTTCTCCACGCGCTCGGTCATG
>NZ_JAKFCB010000274.1:0-7539 GCF_036676885.1 Aeromicrobium sp. | reverse complement strand
GACCGGCCAGTCGCTGCCGAACGCGAGCCGGCCGCCGGCATCGAGCAGCGACCGGAAGACGTACTGCTGCTCGCGTGCCTGCGGGCTGAGGAACGGCAGGGTCAGGTCCGACATCTGGTCGTCGAGACACGCCCACAGGGGCTGGGCGTTGGCCGTGACGTCGAGCTCGGCGAAGCGCGGCACGTCCTGGGCGTGGACGATCTGGATGTGCGCCAGGTGGTGACGGTTGCCGCGGCGACCGTTGACCCCGATCGCGTGCTCGATCGCATCGAGGCTGTCGCGTACGGCGCGATCGCCGAGGGCATGGATGTGGACCTGGAAGTCCGCGGCATCGAGCAGCTGGACGTAGTGGGCGAGGTCCGCCGCCGCGATGAACGACAGGCCGTGGTTGTCTGTGGGGTTGCCGTGCCGGTCGAGGTAGGGGTCGACGACGGCTGCCGTGAACGTCTCGCAGACGCCGTCCTGCATGATCTTGATCGTGCTCGCGTCGAATCTGGCCGCGGCGGCCCGCGCCCGGCGCTCGACCAGGTCGGCGATCTGCTCCTCACCCCGCGACCGGTCCCACCACAGGGCGCCGACGACGCCGGCGGTCAGGGTGCCGCCGCGCTGCGCCGCCAGGTAGGTGTCGAGCGAGTCCGGCATGCCGAGCCCTTCGCCGACGAGTGCGTCCTGCCAGCCCGTGATCCCCAACGAGTGCAGGTACGTCTGTGCGGTCTGCAGCGCCGCGGCGATCTCGTCGTCGGTGGGCGGCGGGATCAGCCGGCGTACGAGCTCCATCGCGCCCTCGTGGAGCGCGCCGGTTGCTTCGCCGCGATCGTCCCGTTCGATGCGCCCGTCGGAGGGATCCGGGGTGGTCGCCGCGATTCCGGCCCGCTCGAGGGCCGTGGTGTTGACCCACGCGCTGTGGTGGTCACGGTTCGGCAGGAACACGGGACGGTCCGGCACGATTCGGTCGAGGACCGCAGCGGTCGGTACGCCGCCGGGAAAGACATCCATCGACCAGCCGCCGCCGACGACCCACTCGGCATCGGGGTTCGCGAGGGCGTACGCCGTGATGGTGTCGACGTAGTCGTCGAGGTCCTGACCGGCGAGCAGGTCGCAGGCATTCATCTCGAGGCCGGCCTGGACCGGATGGATGTGCGCGTCCTGGAATCCCGGCAGGATCCAGGCACCGGCCAGGTCCACGACCTCGGCGGACGGCACCAGACCGGTGAGCTCCGCGTCGGAGCCCAGCCCGACGATGACCCCGTCGCGTACGGCGATCGAGTCGACGCCGGGACGCCACTCGCCGCCGCCGTAGACGTGGGCGTTCGTGATCAGGAGCTCCGCCATCAGGTGATGAGGTGCGAGTGGTAGTCCGGGATCTCGAGGTCGCTCCGCAGGATGCAGAACTCGTTGCCCTCGGGATCCGCGAGGACCATCCAGCCGAGGCCCTGCGGCGTACGGAGGTCGGCGACCTCGGTGGCGCCGAGTGCCAGGACCCGCTCGATCTCCTCGTTCTGCGTGACGTCGGTGGGCCGCAGGTCGAGGTGGATCCGGTTCTTGACCTGCTTGGGCTCGGGCACCTCGATGAACAGCAGCCGCGTGCGGCCGTCGCGCGAGAAGATCATGCACTCCTCGTGGCCCGGCTCGTTGGGATCGCGGGGATCCTGCTGCATGCCCAGCACCTCGGCCCACCACTCGGACAGGGCATGCGCGTCACGGCAGTCGATCGTCGTGTGCGAGATGCGGCTGGTCATGGTTCCAATCTGACACACGTCGCGGGCGGGGGCGATCCGTCGTCAGGCCAGGCTCTCGGCGAGGGCCGCGATGTCCGCCGGGCCGATGCGGCAGCACCCTCCGACATACGCGACACCGGCGTCGATCCACGCCGGCACGAGCCCGAGGTCGTACGACGGCTCGCCGTGCCACGTGTGGCTCGAGCTGTCCCACACCTGCCCGCTGTTGGGGTACGCGACCGCGGCCTTGCCCGTCACCGTGTGGGCGGTCCGGACGGCACCGAGCACGTCTGCGGGTGCGCAGCAGTTGACACCGGTGGCGACCACCGCGTCGGCGTCGGCCACGACGGCGAACGCGTCGGCCAGCGGCTGGCCGGCCCGGGTCAGCTCGCCGTCGATCGTGTACGACAGCCACGCGGGTATGCCGATCTCGTCGAGCAGGCCGGCGAGCACCGTCGCCTCGTCGATGTCGGGGATCGTCTCGACCGCGAACATGTCGGGCTCGGCGGACGCGAGGAGCTCGAGCCGCGGGCGATGGAAGTCGTACAGCTGCGTCGCGGTGAGCCCGTAGCGACCGGTGTACTCCGAGCCGTCCGCGAGCACGGCGCCGTACGGGCCGACGGACGCCACGACGAGGCGGCCCGGCTCATCGCGCTCGTCGCGCACGTCGCGGGCAATCGCGACGCTGAGCCGGATCAGCGCCTCGGCCTCGGCGCTCGACATGCCGGCCTGCACGAAGCCGGGCACGCTGGCCTGGTAGCTCGCGGTCGTCGCGACCTGCGCGCCGGCGTCGAAGTACGCCCGGTGGACCGCGGCGATCTCCTGCGGCGCATCACGCAGCAGCTCGGCGGTCCAGAGGTCGGACGACAGGTCTTGTCCCCGGTCCTCGAGCGCATTGGACAGCCCGCCGTCGATGATCATGTGACCAGTCTGGCTGATCGGCCTAGAGCGGTGGGTCCGCGCTGACCAGGCCGGACTGGTAGGCCACGACGACCAGCTGCGCGCGGTCGCGGGCATCGAGCTTGATCATGGCCCGGTTGACGTGGGTCTTGGCGGTCAGCGGGCTGACGAAGAGCTGCTCGGCGATCTCGTCGTTCGACAGTCCCTGCGCGACGAGGCTCACGACCTCGCGCTCGCGACGCGTCAGCACCTTGAGCTCGGCGGGCGTCGCGACGGGTCGCCCGGCCGGCTGGGCGAGGAAGTTCGTGATCAGGCTGCGGGTCGCGCGCGCCGAGAGCAGGGCATCGCCGACCGCGACCGTACGGATGGCGCCCAGCAGCTCCTCGGTCTCGACGCCCTTGCCGACGAAGCCGCTCGCTCCGGCCCGCAGCGCCTCGATGAGGTAGTCGTCGGTCTCGAACGTCGTCACGACGAGCACCTTGACGCCCGCGAGGTCGTCGTCGGCGCAGATCAGGCGGGTCGCCTCGAGGCCGTCCATCACAGGCATGCGTACGTCCATCACGATGACATCGGCCCGCGTGCTGCGCGCCAGCTCGACGGCCTCCTTGCCGTTGGTCGCCTCGCCCACGACCTCGAGCTCGGGGTCGGAGTCGATCAGGACGCGAAAGCCCCCGCGGATCAACGCCTGGTCGTCGGCGAGCAGGACGCGGATCGTCATACGGCCGGCTCGAACGGCAGTCGGGCGGCGACGCGCCAGGCGTCACCGTCGATCGAGGTCTCCACGGTGCCGCCGACGGCCTTGGCCCGCTCGTGCATACCGGCAAGGCCGTGTCCCGCACCGTTGGGCGAGCTGCCCTCGGGGCACGGGTTGGCGATGTCGATGCCCAGCGCACCCGGCTCGTACGTGAAGTCCAGCGTCGCGGTTCCCGAGCCGTGCTTGTGGGCGTTCGTCAGGCCCTCCTGCACGAGCCGGTAGGCGACGAGCTCGACGGCCGGTGGCATGGGCTCGGGGACTCCGCGCGCCTGTACGTCGACCGTCAGCCCGGAGGCCGAGAACGAGTCGATCAGCGACGTGAGTCCACCGAGGCCCGGGGCCGGAGCGGTCGGCGTGATGGGCTCGTCGGGTTGCCGGAGCACGTCGAGGAGCCCTCCGAGCTCGTCGAGGACCGAGCCGCTGGCCCGGCGGATGTGCGCGATGGCTTCGTGCGCCTCGGCCGGCTTGGTCTCGAGCAGGTGGTCGGCGACGCCGGCCTGCACGTGCACGACCGCGATGTGGTGCGCGACGACGTCGTGCAGCTCGCGGGCGATGCGCAGGCGCTCGGCGACGACGCGGCGGCGCGCCTCCTCCTCGCGGGTCTCCTCGGCCTGGATCGCGCGTCGCTCGACCTCGGCGAACCACTCCTGGCGGGAGCGGACGGCGGCACCGATGGCCGCCGCGAATCCGGTCCAGGCGAACGACGAGAAGTTCTCGAACCTGACCACCGAGCCGAGGCCGATCGCCGAGCCGGCGCCAAGAGCCAGGCCGCTCGCCAGCCACGCCATGACGGATGTCTTGCGGTCGGCGGCGTAGTAGGCGACCGTGCAGATCGCGACGAAAGCCGCCGAGAGGACCGGCGACTTGCCCTCCTGCAGCGAGATCACGACGGCCGATCCCACGACCACCACACCGAACACCAGGATCGGCTGGCGGCGCCGGAACACCAGGGCCAGGAACACCGGGACCTCGATCGCGTAGACGATCCAGTCGGGTCCGGTCGAGGGCGTCACCCGGTTGTGCGGAACGATCATCGCGATCGCGAAGAGCACGGCGGCAAGCACGGCGTCAGCCCCGAGGGGATGACACCGCGCCTGCTCGACGAGCTCTTCCTTCAGCTTCACGTGCTCAGCCTGTCATGTCCTCACAGGCTGGTCGACGACATCGAGCTCCGCGATCTCGGCGACCGGCGCATCCTCCATCGGCTCGACCGACAGGTGCGGGAGGCGACGATCGATCCACGCGGGGAGCCACCAGTTGGCTGCGCCGAACCAGTGCATCATCGCCGGCACCAGCAGCATCCGGAGGATGAACGCGTCCACCGCGACCGCCGCGGCCAGGCCTATGCCGAACTCGGCGATGACCCGTTCCCCCTCGAACACGAAGGCGATGAAGACGCAGATCATGATCAGCGCCGCGGCGGTGATGACCCGGCCGGTCTCGCTCTGGCCCACCACGACGGCCCTGCGGTTGTCCTTGGTGTGCGTCCATTCCTCGTGCATCCGGCTGACCAGGAAGACCTGGTAGTCCATCGACAGGCCGAACAGGATCGCCAGCATGATGACCGGCAGGAACGCCTCGACCGGGCCCTCCTTGCCGATGTTCAGCAGCTCGCCCAACCAGCCCCACTGGAACACCGCGACGAGGACACCGAACGCCGCCCCGGCCGCGAGCAGATTCATCAACGCCGCCGTCAGGGGCACGACGATGCTGCGGAACGCGACCATCAGGAGCACGCAGCCCAGCGCCACGATCACGCCGAGGAACAGGGGCAGCTTCCCGGTCAGCACGTCGGCGAAGTCACCGAACGTCGCGGTGTTGCCGCCGACGTACACCTGGAGGGTGCTGCCCTCCTCCGCGGCCGGGATGACGTCGTCCCGCAGCCTGTCGATCAGCTGGGTCGTGGCCTCGTCCTGCGGCGCGCTGGTCGGGACGACCTGGACGATGCCGACCGTGGCGTCGGCCTTCATCGGCATCGCTGTCGCCGCCGCGACCCCTGTGGTCGACTCGACGTCGGACACCAGCGCCGTCAGGGCCTGCTGGTCGCCGGGCGACTTGAGCTCGGCGACGAGCTGCAACGGCCCGTTGAACCCGGGGCCGAAGCCGTCGGCCAGCAGGTCGTACGCCTTGCGGGTCGTCGTGTCGGCCGGGTTGTTGCCGGCGTCCGCGGACCCGAGTCTCAGCGAGAAGAACGGGATCGCGAGGAGCGTGATCAGCCCGAGCGCGACGGCCGCGGTCAGTGCCTTGCGGCGAGCGACCAACCGCGCCCACCGAGCCCAGATGCCAACCGTCTCGAGCTGCGGACCCTCGGCCGCGAGGACCTTGCGCTGCCGCTTCGACAGCAACCGCATCCCGAACAGGCCCAGGAACGCCGGCGTCAGCGTCAGCGCCGCCGCGACGGTCCACATCACCGTGATCGCGGCGCCGATGCCCATGCCGGAGAGGAAGTTGACGTTCAGCACCAGCAGGCCCAGCAGCGCGATGACGACCGTGCCACCGGCGAAGAGGACCGAGCGCCCGGACGTGTTGAGCGCCTTGGTCGCGGCCTCTTCGGGCTCGAGGCCGGACTTCAGCCCGGTCCGGTATCGCGTGACGATGAACAGCGCGTAGTCGATGCCGACGCCGAGCCCGATCAGCGCGGCCAGCGTGGGGGTCACGTCGCTCAGGCCGATGACGTGCGACAGCAGCGTGATCGACATGAGCCCGCCGACGAGCCCGGCGATCGCGACGACCAGCGGCAGGACCATGCCGAGCAGTGAGCCGAAGGCGACGAACAGGATCACGGCCGCTGCCGCGACACCGATCAGCTCGGTGCTGCCCGGTCCGGACTGCGTCGCGGTGTCGATCGCCTGGCCGCTCAGCTCGACCTGCAACCCGTCGCCGCGGGCGTCCTGGGCCGTGTCGATCACGGCGTCGATGTCGTTGAGGGCGAGCTCGTCGGCCTGCTTGTCGAACTGCACCGTGGCGTACGCCGTGCGGCCGTCCTGGCTCAGCTGCGCCGCGCCGGCCTCGTCGTACGGGCTGGTGACGCCGACGACCGAGTCGAGCGTGCTCACGTCCTTGAGCATCGCCTCGACCTTCTGCTCGACCGCGGGATCGGTCAGCTTGCCCTCGTCGACGTGCAGGACGATCTGGTCGGCGTCGCCGGCGGACTCCGGCAGCGACTTCTGCAGCAGCTCGAGCGCCTTGGTGGACTCGGTGCCGGGCAGGTCGAACGCGTTGGAATAGCTCGTGCCGGCGGCCAGCGAGGCGCCGCTGATCGCGATCAGCAGGGCGACCCAGATGCCGATGACGGAGAGTCGATGGTCGAAGCACCATCGGGCGAATGCAGCCATGCGGAAACCTCCGAGAAGACGGGGCCGCGAAGGGTCTCGCGGCAGTGTCTCCACCCTCCCGAAGCACACGGCGCCGGCGCGTCCTCCGTACGCCGACAGTCTCGGCTACCACGGGCGCAGTACGCCGCGAGGCCGCTACGTCTGCCGCAGCAGCGGCAACCCATCGAGACCACGTACGCCGACGTGCTTGCTTGGCCCGCTCGCCGTAGCCTCGAGGGGCCATGACCACGCATCTCGTCTATCTCCTCGGCGGCGCGGCGCTCCTCGTGGCCGTCGTCCTCCCGTACGCCTTGCGCACCGCCGCGCTCTCGCCACCCGTCGTCCTGCTGGGGCTCGGCGCGCTGATCGGGCTGCTGCCGGGCACCGACGAGTCGGCCTTCTCGCCGATCGCCCATCGCGCATTCGTCGAGCACCTCGCGGAGTTCACGGTGCTCGTCGCGCTGATGGGTGTCGGGCTGGCGCTCGACCGCCCGCTCAGCCTGCGGTCGTTCGACTCCTGGCGGGCATGGAGCGCGACGTGGCGGCTGCTCGTGATCGCGATGCCGCTGACGATCGCCGGGATCGCGCTGCTGGGCTGGTGGGTCATGGGCCTCGCCCCGTCCGCCGCCCTGCTCCTCGGCGCCGCGCTCGCGCCGACCGATCCCGTCCTGGCCTCGGACGTCCAGGTCGAGGGACCCACCACGACGGAGGCGGACGAGGACGAGATCGACGAGGACGACGAGGTGCGGTTCGCCCTCACGTCCGAGGCCGGGCTCAACGACGGGCTGGCGTTCCCGTTCGTCCAGATGGCGATCCTCGTCGCCGCGACCGGACCGTTCGCCGAGTGGGGAGT
>NZ_JAKFCB010000273.1:0-15465 GCF_036676885.1 Aeromicrobium sp. | reverse complement strand
TACGGGAACTACACCGACAACGTGCCCTCGGTGGCCAGCCACGTGAACATGACGACGGAGATCGCACCCGACCTGCTGGCCTACACCGAGAACCACTGCGACCTCGCCACCGTCATGGTCGAGTGTGCAGCGGCCAAGAAGGGGCAGACCGAGTACCCCGACCAGTTCGGTGGCTGGGTTCGCGTGGGCGGAGTCGACGTGGCCGACCAGGTGTACTTCAACCTCGAGAACTGACACATCGGAAAGACCCGGCAACGGCCGCGCGAGATAGCGTCACGGTATGACGACTGAGACCGAGCGATCCGTTGAGCTGACCCGCACCGGCAAGGCCCGATTCCGGGCGACGAACGTCCGGGGCGGGACCCTGGACTTCGGCGAGGGCGACGACAGCGACTTCACGCCGATCGAGCTGTTGCTGGCGGGGATCGCGGGCTGCAGCGCGATCGATGTCGACTACCTGGTGGGCAAGCGCGTCGATCCGGAGTCGTTCGACGTCTCGATCCGCGCCGACAAGATCCGCGACGACCTCGGCAACCGGCTGACCGACATACGCGTGACGTTCGACGTGACATTCCCCGAGGGCGCCGACGGCGACCGCGCCCGGGAGACTCTCCCGAGGGCGGTCGCCCAGTCGCACGACCGGCTGTGCACCGTCACGCGTACGGTCGTCGTCGGTACGCCGGTGGAGTCCGTCGTCGTCGAGCGCTGATCAGGCCTTGCCGTCGTACGCGTCCTGCAGGGCCTGGAGGTCGAGGCGCTTCATCTGCATCATGGCGGCCTGCGTACGGCCAGCCTTCTCGGGATCCGGGTCACTCATCAGACGCATGAGCAGCGAAGGGATGACCTGCCACGAGAGGCCGAACGCGTCGACGAGCCAGCCGCACGGGCCCTGCTCGCCGCCGCCGTCGATCAGCGCGTCCGAGATCGAGTCGACCTCTTCCTGCGTCTCCACGCCGACCGACAGCGAGAAGGCGTCGGTGAGCTTGTGGCCGGGTCCGCCGTTCATGAGCGTCAACGTCTGGCCCTGCAGGCGGATCGTCGCAATGAACAGCTTGCCGTCGGGTAAGCGGTTCTCGTCGACGATCTCGGCGTCGTCGAACACCTTGAGATAGCGCTCGATCGCCTGCTCGGCGTTGTCGTCGAACCAGAGGAACGGCGTGATCGTGGTCATGACGCGCCACCCTCGACGGTGTCAGGGCTGTTGCGGAACTTGGCCGGCGTGGCGAGCAGAGCATCGAGCTTGTGGAACGACTGGTTCCAGCCGACCTCGCTCATCTCGCGCATCTCCTCGGGGAACGGTCCCTGGCGGAGCTCGAGTCGGGTGCCGTCGCCCTCCGGGATGAACTCGATCGAGAGTGACATCTTGGTGCCGTCCTCGATGCCCGGGATCGACTCTGCGGTCTCGTAGCCCACCAGCAGCTGGTTCTCGACGACTTCCGTGAAGGTGGCGTGGACCGGTGCCCGCCACTCGGGGTTGTCCTTGCCGACCATCGTCATCTCCCAGTGGCCGCCGGGGCGGATGTCGACGTCCACCGTGTCGAGCGGCACGACGAACATCAACGGCCCGAACCACTGGGCGAGCTGCTCGGGATCCGTGAAGGCCCGGTAGACGAGCTCGGGAGGGGCGTCGAAGTAACGCGAGATGTTCACTTCGAATGTGGTTTCAGTCATCGTTCGATTCCTCTTCCTTGTCGGTGTCCGTGGTGTCGTCCTGCAGTGCCTTCATGGCGGCGAGGTGCGCGTCGAGACGAGTGAAGCGGTCGTCCCACAGGTGGCTGAGATGTTCCATCCACGTTGTCGCCTCCTTCAGTGGCGCGGCCTCGAGGCTGTTCGTACGCCACTGCGCGCGCTTGTCCCGGCTGATCAGTCCGGCACCCTCGAGCACCTTGAGGTGCCGCGAGATCGCCGGAAGGCTGATCGGGAACGGGTCGGCGAGCTCGGTGACGGTGGCATCGCCCTGTCCGAGCCGGGTGAGGATGTCACGCCGGGTCGGATCGGCGAGTGCCGAGAACACCTTGCTGAGCTGATCGGTCGCCATGCCATTTAACGTACTGGTTAATTAACGAGTACGTCAAGTACTAGCCGGCGTCGACCGCCCGCAGCCCACCGGGCCGCCGCCCCACGAGCCGATCGAGGGAAGCGGCGCTCTCCTCATCGGCGGGCAGGCTGACCACGAGGCGATGGCCCTCGTCGGCGAGCTGCATGGTCTCGAAGGCGAGCCACACGTCGCCGACATCGGGATGCCGCAGGCCCGTCGTGCCGATGCGACGGCTGCCCACCGGCTTGCGCTCCCATCGCGACGCGAACTCTGGATACTCCGCCACGAGATGGTCGGCCAGGTCATTCGCCTCGCCGGGTCCGCGCCTCGCCTCATGCAGTGAGGCCACGAGGTCCTCGGCGGCGGCATCCCAGTCGGCGTATGCCTCACGGGAGCGTGGGTCGCCGAACAGGTAGAGCAACAGGTTGGGCCGGGGGTCGTCCAGCACGCCAAGGGGACGTACGAGCCGCTCATAGGCGTCGTTCCACGCCAACAGATCGCTGAGGTCGTTGACCACGAATGCCGGCGCCGGGTCGAGGTTGTCGATCATCGCCTGCACGGTCGGGCGCACGGTGTCTGGGACCGATCGGGATCGCTGGCAGAGCAGCTCGGTGCCGTTGCTGATCATGGCCAGCTGCTGCAGGTGACCGATGTCGTCCGCGGTCAGCTGCAGCACGCGGGCGAGCGCTCCGAGCACTTGCGTCGACGGATGCGAGTCGCGCCCCTGCTCGAGCCGAACGAGGTAGTCGACGCTGATGCCCGCCAAGGTCGCCACCTCGGCCCTGCGCAGTCCCGGCGTGCGTCGTCGGTCACCGGTGGGCAGTCCGACATCGGCCGGGCGTAACGCTTCACGCCTCGTACGGAGGAACGAGCCGAGCTCACCGTCGATCACTCCTCGAGTCTGACAGTGATCGCGGAGCCGAGGGTAGCCCTGACAGGGCTGGCCTCGGCTCGGTCTCCCTGACGTGCGCCGACGCCCCCAGGCTCGAGACATGACTACTCAGACAGAACCCCTGAAGATCGCCATCATCGTCGGCAGCACGCGGCCCGGTCGCAACAGCGCGGCGGTCGCCCGCTGGGCGTACGAGATCGCCGCCACCCGCAGCGACGCCGAGGTCGACATCGTGGACCTCGCGGACCACCCGCTCCCGTACCTCGACGAGCCGGCGCCACCGATCATCGGGATGTACACCCACGAGCACACCAAGGCATGGTCGGCGCTGATCGACGGGTTCGACGCGTTCGTCTTCGTCACGCCCGAGTACAACCACTCGATCCCTGCCGTCCTGAAGAACGCGGTCGACTTCCTCTTTGCGGAGTGGGGCGACAAGGCTGCCGGCTTCATCACCTACAGCGCGCAGGGCGGCGGCGTCCGTGCCGCCGAGCACCTGCGTTCGATGCTGGCCGAGCTCAAGGTGGCCACCGTGCGCTCGCTGGTCACCCTGACACTCGCCGAGGACTTCCGCGACTACACGACATTCACGCCGGGCCCGGACAAGGAGCAGACCGTCCACACGATGCTCGACGAGCTCATCGCATGGGGTGGCGCGCTCCGCGGGCACCGTGCCTCGGCGGAGGCGCTCCCGGTCAGTGCATCCTGAGCTCGGGGTTGTGCGGGCCCTTGGGCTCGACCCAGAAGTCGAGCGCGAGGTCCTCCTCCGTGCCGCCATTGAGGTACACCGAGAAGTCGGTGACTCCCGCGTCCTCGAGCACGTCGTCGTCGATCAGGAACTGGCCGGTGAGCTCCCGGCTCGGCTTGGTGAGGATCTCGTACGCCGCGTCGGCCATGATCGCCGGCGTACGGGAGTGACTGACGAGACCGGCGCCGACGACGTTGCGGACCGCCGCGGTGTCGATCGCGGTGCGGGGCCACAGGGAGTTGGCGGCGATGCCGAACTCGCGCAGCTCCTCGCTCAGGCCGAGCGTCACGAGGCTCATGCCGTACTTCGCGATCGTGTATGCCGTGTGCTTCGTGAACCACTTGGGGTCGAGGCTGATCGGCGGCGACAGCGTGAGGATGTGGGCGTTGTCGGACTTCTTGAGCCACTCGATCGCGGACTTCGCGAGCAGGAACGAGCCCCGGGTGTTGATGTCGTTCATCAGGTCGTACTTCTTCATCGAGATGTCCGCGGTGTTGGACAGGTCGATCGCGCTCGCGTTGTTGACCACGATGTCGATGCCGCCGAACGCCTCGGCGGTCCTGGCGACGGCGTCGATCACGAAGTCGTCATCGCGCACGTCACCGACGAGCGGCAGGGCCTTGCCGCCGGCCTCCTCGATCGCGGCCGCGGCCGTGTAGATCGTGCCCGGCAGCTTCGGGTGCGGCTCGGTCGTCTTGGCGAGGAGGGCGACGTTGGCGCCGTCCTTGGCGGCGCGGATCGCGATCGCCTCGCCGATCCCGCGGGACCCGCCGGACATGATGATGGTCTTTCCTGCAAGGGACATGGGCTCGATCCTGCCGTGGCCCTCACTTACAGTCAATACTGACGGTAAGTGACCAATGTCGCCCTGAACGCAGTTCAGCTGACGGTCTCGCCTAAAGTCCAGGTACCGACTGCGCATGAGGAGAGTCGCGATGAGCCCAGAGACCCCGGCATGGTTCGCCGATGCCCTCGGGCAGTCGTACGACTCCGGCGACGTCGAGGTCGATGGCGTACGCATCGCCTATCGCGCCTGGGGCAAGGGCGGCGACCCGGTCGCGGTCCTCGTGCACGGCGGAGCCGCCCATGCCGGCTGGTGGGACCACATCGCCCCGCATCTGGCCGCCGGACACCGCGTCATCGCGATCGACCTGAGCGGCCACGGCGACAGCGGCCACCGCAAGACGTACTCGTTGGACGGATGGGCCGACGAGGTCATGGCGGTCGCCCGCGCGGAGTCCGGCCAGCCGCCGGTCCTGCTGGGGCACAGCATGGGTGGCTTCGTGGTGCTGACGGCCGCGCAGCGTCACGGTCACGCGATCCGCGGAGCGGCCGCGATCGACTCGCCGGTGCGCGAGATGTCGCCCGAGGCCAAGGCCTGGGTCGCGAGTGAGCATGTGCCCGGCAACAAGACGTACCCCGACCGCGAGACGATCCTCGGGCGCTTCCGTACGCTGCCCGCCGACGACGCGTCGCTGCCCTACGTGCACCGACACCTGGCCGAAGGCTCGATCCGTGAGGTCGAGGGCGGGTGGACGTGGAAGTTCGATCCCCGCATCTTCCTGCGTGCCCGGATGGAGCCCGAGGATCTCGCCCGGGCGACCTGCGACATCGCCCTGATCCGCGGCGAGCGCGGCATGGCGACGCACGACATCACGGACGTCGTCGCCGAGCGCCTCGGGCGCGACGTCCCGGTCACGGTCATCCGCGACGCGGGTCACCACATCATGCTCGACCAGCCCATCGCGCTCATCGCGGTGCTGCAGACCTTGCTCGGACAATGGAGGAACCCATGAGCGACTCAGTACTCCTCGACACTGCTGACGGCGTCCTGACGATCACCTGGAACGAGCCGGAGCGCCTCAACGCCCTGACGGCGGACATGCTCAACGACGCGGCCGCCGCGATCGAGGCGGCTTCGGACGTACGCCTGATCGTCATCACGGGCAGCGGGCGGGCGTTCAGCTCCGGGGCGGCGCTCGGGCCTGACTTCGACGGCGCCGCAACCCTCGACGGCGCGAACCGCCTGGTCCGGGCCATCACGCGCACGCCGGTCCCCGTCGTCAGCGCGGTCAACGGCATCGCCGCGGGAGTGGGCGTGTCCATCGCGATCGCCGCGGACATCACCGTGGCGAAGAGCTCGGGCTACTTCCTGCTGGCGTTCGTCAACATCGGCCTGATGCCCGACGGTGGCGCCACCGAGCTCGTCGCCGCATCGATCGGCCGGGCCCGAGCCAACCGCATGGCGATGCTCGGTGAGCGGCTCTCCGCCGATGAGGCCGCAGAGATCGGCCTGATCCACGCATCGCTCGACGACGAGGCGTACGAGGCGGAGCTGGCGACGCTGATCGACAAGCTCGGCAACGGACCGACGGTGGCGCTCGGCACGATGAAGGCGGCGATCACCGCCACGACCCTGTCGCACCTCGACGCCGCGCTCGACCGCGAACGTGAGGGTCAGATCGCCCTGTTCGCGACCACCGACTTCGCCGAAGGCGGCCAGGCGTTCATCGAGAAGCGCGCGGCGAAGTTCACCGGCCGCTGACCCCGCGTCAGCCCCGCAGGGCGCCGATGCCGAGGACCGCGGCGAGGCCCAGGGCGCTGCGTGGGTGATAGGCGCAGGTCCACAACCCGCCGTGCGCCGCGTTGACTGCCTCGTCCTGCCACGGCTCGGCCTGCGGTGCGGCGCCGGACCTCAGGTCGTACGCCATGAGTGCCGCCATGAGGGTGTTGCTGGTCGCCGGCTCGAAGACCTCGACGCCGAAGCGGTGCGCGCCGGCGTACGCCGCAGCGAGTGCCTTGTTCTTGACGACCGAGCGGGTACGTGTCGCGGGCGCCACGTTGAGCGACACCGTCGTCCCCTCGTGGCGGGCGGCGGTGGCCCGCCAGCGCTGAAGTCGCTTGGCGAGCGCGTAGTTGGGACCCTGCTGCGGCACCAGTGCGTCGCACACGCCGGGGTCGGCGCCGGGCGGGTAGTTGCGCTGCAGCAGCCGGCCGCCGCTGATCATCCGCAGCGGCGCCCGGACGATCTTCGACGACTCGGCGTAGGCGCGATTGGCGTACGCGACCTCGGCCGCCGGCACGGCGAACGTGTCGGTCGGCGTGGCGAGGAACGCCAGCGCGGTGTCGTGCCGCTCCCGGGTCAGGTGGGCCGCCAGCGCGTCGGCTGCCATCGACACACGTACGTGCGAGGCGCCATCGGCGTAGCAATAATTGCCCAGCACCAGGCGGCCCTCGAAGCCGTCGAGCCAGTGCGCGACGGCGGAGAGCTCGGTGACCAGGTCGGCGCCGGAGTCGTCGTCACCGTTCGTCACGATGCGCGCCGGGACGTGCACCCGGCTGGCCGACTGCTCGGCGTACGACCGCACGCGTTCCTGCATGTCGGGCCGCGGCAGGTCGATTGCGACGACCTCGGCGCCCCAGCGAAGCAGCGCGCGGTAGGGCGCCATCTCCGCGCCGGCACCCAGGACGACGATCGTGTCGCCCTCGAGCCGCAGCCATTCGGGGTTCTCCTGCACGGTCTGGACCGCCTCGGAGCACGACTGCGTGATGACGCCGAGCTCGACCCAGGCGTCCAGCTGGTCCAGCAGCGCCTTGCCACGCAGGCGTTCACCGCGGTAGGGGATCGAGAGCTCCTTCTCCGGCTCGGCGGTCCCGATGACCGTGCGGGTGTGGAAGACCTGTGACAGCGCGGTGCCGGTGATCGCGTCGTCGAGGCCGACGTCGCCGTACCGCATGAGCTCGTGGGCGCTGCGCAGTCCCTCGGAGGCGATCGACTGCGCCGCGGTCGCCTCGCCGATGCCGGCCTCGAGCGCACGGCGGAAGTGGTTCAGGTAGTTGCGGCGCCAGTTGGTCTCGTTCTCCACCGCCCGCGCCCCGACCGGATCGGCCTTGCGCAACGCATCGGACAGGATCGTCCGCGCCGCTGCTGATGTGCTCTCGGATGGAAACGACACTCCCTCAAATGCGTTCATCGGCTCAGACTAGGAGCGATTCCGGCTACTGACGAGTTATGTGACGAATCTTTCCCGCGGAGCGCCCCGATAGGCTCCGGGCATGGGATCCGTCCACCTCATCCGGCATGGCCAGGCCTCGTTCGGATCCGACGACTACGACCAGCTGTCGGCGATCGGCACGCAGCAGTCGACCGCTCTCGGCATGTCGTGGGAGGCGTCGGGTTGGGCGCCCACCGCGGCGGTCGCCGGTTCGATGAAGCGCCACGCCCAGACCGCGATCGCGGCGATCGACGCGTGCGGGCACGGAGATGGCTACGACATCGACGACGGCTGGAACGAGTACGACCACCTCGCGATCGCCCGTGCGCACGACCCGGCATCGCTGACCACGGACGCCAAGGAGTTCCAGCGGCGCCTCAACGCCGCGCTCGACGGGTGGATCGCGGGGGAGGGCGAGCACGCCGAGACGTACCAGGCCTTCGTGGACCGGGTCATGACGTCGTTCGGCAAGGTCGTCGCGGACGCCGGTCCGGGTCGCTCGATCGCGGTGTTCACCTCCGGCGGCCCGATCGCGATGGTCGCCTCGCACCTGCTGACCGGCGATGACTCGGCGTTCCAGCGGATCAACGACGTCATGATCAATGCCGCGGTCTCGACCGTCATCGTCGGCTCGACCGGACCACGCCTGCTGGCTCTCAACGAGAGCACGCACCTGCCGCGTGACCTCGTGACCTTTCGCTAGTTCAGATACCGGTAGTATCTGAACATGGCCATCGCCCCGAACTCCCGCATCCTCATCACCGGAGCCGCCTCCGGTCTCGGGCTCGCGCTCGCACGCCAGCTGGGCGATCGCGGGTGCCGCGTGCTCGCCACCGACGTGCACGCCGAGCTTCCTGAGTCGCTGCGGGGGATCGACGGCGTCTCGTACCTGATGCTCGACGTCACGCAGGACGTCGACTGGGCGAGGGCGCGCGACTGGGTCGTCGAGGAGTGGGACGGGCTCGACTACCTGTTCAACAACGCCGGAGTCGCCGCGGGCGGGCGCATCGAGCTGTCCGAGATCGACCAGTGGCAGTGGATCGTCGAGATCAACCTGCTCGGCGTCGCACGCGGCTGCCGTACGTTCACGCCGATGCTCAAGGACCAGGGCAGCGGTCACATCATCAACACCGCGTCGGCCGCCGGTCTCGTCCACCCGCCTCGGATGAGCGAGTACAACGCGGTCAAGGCCGGGGTCGTGGCGCTGAGCGAGACGCTGTTGCACGAGCTCAAGCCGTACGGCGTCAAGGTCTCGGTGATCTGCCCGACGTTCTTCAAGACCAACCTCACCGCGTCGTTGCGGGGCAAGGACGAGGCGGCCAACGCGTCTGCGGCCAAGCTGATCGACCGGGCCAAGCTCAGCGCGGATGTCATCGCCGAACGGGTCATCAAGGGCATCGAGAAGGACAAGCACATCATCCTGACCGACCGCGATGGCAGGATCGCGTACGCCGCCAAGCGCTTTGCGCGTCCGCTCTACTACTCCATGATGGCCAAGGCCTCCGTCCAGATGTCGAAGAAGGACTGACTGACATGCGCAAGAACGTTCTCATCACCGGAGCCAGCTCCGGCCTCGGCGCGGGCATGGCCCGTATCCTCGCCGCGAAGGGCCACAACCTCGCCCTCACCGCTCGTCGGGTCGACCGGCTCGAAGCGCTGCGCGATGAGCTGCTGGCCGCGCACCCCGGCATCGAGGTCGTCGTGCATGAGCTCGACGTCAACGACCACGATCGCGTCTTCGAGGTGTTCAGGCTCGCCATCAAGGAGCTCGGCGGGCTCGACCGGGTCATCGTCAACGCCGGGCTCGGCAAGGGCGGACGCATCGGCACCGGCAAGTTCCACGCCAACAAGCAGACCGCCGAGACCAACTTCGTCGCGGCGATCGCCCAGTGCGAGGCGGCGATGGAGCACTTCTACGAGCGCAAGTCCGGACACCTAGTCGTCATCTCCTCGATGTCGGCGATGCGCGGCATGCCGTCGTCCATGACGACGTACGCGGCGACCAAGGCCGGCATCGCGGCGATCGCCGAGGGCATCCGGTCCGACCTGATCGGCCGCAAGGGGCTCGACATCAAGGTCACGACGCTCTATCCCGGCTACATCGCCTCAGAGATGAACGAGGGCGTCCAGCAGGAGGCCAGGATGATGGTCGACACCGAGACCGGCTGCCGGGCCCTCGTGAAGAACATCGAGAAGGAAGTCGTCGACGCAGCCGTCCCGGCCTGGCCCTGGGCGCCGCTCGGCCAGGTCCTGAAGCACGCACCGCTCAGCATCGTGCGCCGCATGGTGTGACTACGACTTGGGGCTGAACTGCCTCTGCTTGGGCTTGCCGGAGAACACGATCCTGCTGACCACGAAGGCCACGGCCGCAGCATGGGTCGCCAGCACGGCGGCGCCGAGGACGACGAGCCCGATCAGGATCCACTCGATCATCACTCCATTTTACGCAGGCGGTGCCCGTGGCGTGCCGGGTTCTGCGAGGGCAGGGATGCGACAGGTTGTGCATCCGTGCCACCGTTGAGCGTGCCCTCTCAACGAGCTACTGCCGCGGACCTCGCCTCGCGCATCGAGCAGCTGCGGAGCACGCAACCGCGGACGGTCGTGGCCATCAGCGGGTACGCGGGGTCCGGGAAGTCGACGCTCGCCAAGACTCTCGCCGCCACGGTCGAGGGCTGTACGCGGCTGAGGGGCGACGACTTCCTCGACCCGACCGGGTCGCATCGTCGCTCGGCGGACTGGGACGGCGTCGAACGTACGCGCATGCGGCACGAGGTGCTCGAGCCCTATCGGCGAGGTGAGCCGGTCCGCTTCCGGCGGTTCGACTGGCACACACGGGAGCTGGCGCCCGTAGAGGAGCTGCCCGACGCAGAGGTCCTGCTGGTCGACGCCATCGGGATCCTGCACCCCGACCTCCAAGGATGTTTCGACCTGTCGATCTGGGTCGACGTCGACCTGGAGACTGCGGGCGTACGTGGCCGGCAGCGAGACCGCAGCGGTGGGCATGACCATGACCGCCTCTGGACCGAGGTGTGGCTGCTCAATGACCGCGACTTCGCAGCCAGGTTCGATCCGCGGGGGCAGGCGGATCTTCTCTACGTACCCGAGGACGTCTCATAGCCCGGGAATGTCGCAGGCTCGCGCCTTGTTGACAATCATTGTCAATCAAGGAGAGGTGTCCATCATGGCTCGTCATGCCGATCTCAGGCCCATCATCAAGCTCCGATCCACCGCCGGCACCGGGTACACGTACGCGACCCGTAAGAGCCGCCGGAACGACCCCGACCGCATGGGCCTGCGCAAGTACGACCCGATTGCTCAGCGCCACGTGGAGTTCCGCGAGGAGCGCTGATCTATCGGCGACGCACCGCACGCAGCACGGCATCGACCGCGACGCCAGGACGACCCTCGCGGTCGATCCATTCCCGCTCCGGCCGCAGCGCGTCGATCGTGTCCCAGTCCGCCGGGTCGAGGGCAGCGGCGACCTCCTCGGCGGTGAACCGGATGTCGTCGAAGACCGTGCCCTCGGGTGCGTGACCCAGGTCCTCGGGGTGATGGCCAACGATCAGCAGGGTGCCGCCGGGAGCGACCGACGCGGCGAGCTCGCGGTGGAGCCGGACGAACGCCGGACGAGGCAGGTGCATGAACTGCGCCGACACCAGGTCGTACGTCGGACCGGCTGACCAGTCGAAGGCATCGGCCGGCTGCCACGTCGCCTCCAGGCCCAGCCGTTCGGCGCGGGCCGCGGAGGCCTCCAGCGCGACCGCTGAGATGTCGATCCCGGTGACCTGCCAGCCCTGCTGCGCCAGCCAGATCGCGTCCGCCCCCTCGCCGCTGCCGAAGTCGAGCGCCGACCCGGGGGGCAGCTGCGACGCGTACGTGACGAGGTGGGGGTTGGGCTCGCCGCTCCACACCTGCTCACCGCCGTAGCGGGCGTCCCAGTACTCGCGGGTGAAGTGGTCGTCGGATCGTTCGGTGTGCTGATGCGTCATGCCACCATCCTGTGCGCGTCGAACGGACAACGCAAATGCCTTTGCCGATCCAGCAATCGCTACCCCTGGCGACCCTTGAAGCGCGGGTTCTGCTTGTTGATCACGAACGTGCGCCCGCGCCGGCGTACGACCTGGGCACCGGGCTGCTTCTTGAGCGAGCGGAGTGAGTTGCGGACCTTCATGAGTGCTCCTTGGGGACGTAGAGGCCGCGCTGGACGGCGCGGACGAGGCGACGGGGTACGCGGTGCTCGACGCCGTCGACCGTGATCGGGACGAGCTGGACCGGGTGGGCCTTCCAGCTCGAGCGGCGATGACGGGTGTTGCTGCGGGACATCTTGCGCTTGGGTACGGCCATGGGGTGCTCCTTCGTTCAGGCGGCGAGGCGAACGGGGCCGAGCCAGGGCTCGAATCCGTCCTGGTCGGACTCCCAGATGACGCCCCGGGTCGCGAGCTCGTCATCCGTGAGCAGGCAGTGCTCGAACAGCGCCTGGAGCGAGTCCCGGCCGTCGTCGATCCCGGTCACGAGGATCCGGGTGTGCGTCTCCAGCGTGTCGTGGTCGCACGGGCCGACGCTGAGCTGCCCGCCCGCACCGTCCCACTGGCAGATCGTGTCGGGCCGGGTCGGCAGCCAGAAGCACCCACGCGAGCGGCGGGCGCCACCGCCCAGCCCTTCGATGTTCTCCATCAGGCGGTCGGGGTGGAACGGGCGGTCGGACCGCAGCTCGACGGTCCACACCTCGCCGATCTCGATCAGGCCCACGGGCTCGGCGTACGCCGGGTCGACCCAGGCCTCGGCCTCGTCGTGCGGCCGGTGGCGGGCGATCAGCTCGGCGACGTCGATCGAGAGGTGATCGGTGAACACCTCGGCCCCCGGACGCAGCATCGCCGAGGCCAGCGAGCGGTCGGTCTCGTCGATGTCGCCGACGATCACGACGGCGTCGGCGTACTCGATCATCGCGGCGTGCGTCTCGGCGACGCCGCGGCCGTCCTCTGCAGACGTGTGCAGGTGGCGCTCGCGGAGCAGGTCGTCGCCCAGGAGGTCGGCGCGGGCGGTCGGACCGTTGACGACGGCGAGCACGGCGGCGACGTGCAGCACCGAGCCGATCGAGTGGTCGCTCGAGAGGATCCGGCAGACCTGCGTCGCCTCGGCCGCGACGGGGAGGTGGGCGATGATCGATCCCCAGCGCCCTTCGCGGGCCAGCCGTTCGAGGGTCGGCATGACGTCCTCACGCAGGGCGCAGCCGACGCATGCGTGGTCGAGATCGACGTGCGTACGCTCGACGACTCCGGCTGCGTCGCTGACGATCCGGGTCAGCACCTGGCGGTCGACGTCGATCGTGTGGCGCACCGTCACGGCGTTCGGGGCGTCCCACTGCAGGCCGATCATGGTGCTGGCCATGGCATCGGCGTCGATCCCGGTGATCAGGACGAGCGGCGTCGTCATGCCGTCACCTCCAAGAAGAGCCCACGATACGGAGGCAACGGCATGACAGCCTTGATGTTTCGCTCGCTGCGCTCGCTCATGATGCGGCTCCGTAGCGGCGGTTGAACTTCTCGACGCGTCCCTCGGTGTCGAGCACGCGCCCCTTGCCGGTCCAGAACGGGTGGCTCGCGGTCGAGATCTCGACATCGATGACGGGATACGTCACGCCGTCGATCTCCACGGTCTCGGAGCTCGTCAGGGTCGATGAGGAGACGAACATGAGGTCGCCGGACTTGTCGCGGAACGCGACGGGTGCGTACTGCGGGTGGATGCCGTGCTTCATGAGGCCGAACTTTCAGGTAGGCTTAATGGGAATGATTGTCAGTCTACATAAGGAGTCGGGAATGTCGCGCGTGTGTCAGGTCACTGGGGCTGAGGTGGGGTTCGGGCACAACGTCTCGCACTCGCACCGGCGGACCAATCGGCGGTTCGACGCCAACATCCAGCGCAAGCGCTACTGGGTCCCCAGCCTGGGCAGGTACGTCACGCTGCGGGTCAGCGCGCGCGGCATCAAGACGATCGACGTGCGTGGGATCGACGCGGTCGTCGCGTCGATCCGTGCCCGCGGAGGGCGGGTCTGATGCGCAAGGGCAGCGAGCTGCGCCCGATCGTCCGGCTCCGCTCGACGGCCGGCACGGGCTACACGTACGTCACGCGCAAGAACCGTCGCAACGACCCCGACCGCATGGTCATCCGGAAGTTCGACCCGGTCGTACGCCGCCACGTCGAGTTCCGCGAGGAGCGCTGATGGCCAAGCGCAGCAAGGTCGTCGCCGACGAGCGGCGCCGGCGTACGGTCGAACGTCACGCCGAGCGGCGGGCGGAGCTTCGAGCCGCGAGCCGCGACATCACGCTGAGCCTCGAGGACCGGATGGCTGCAGGCCGGGCGTTGTCCCGGCTGCCGCGGGACTCCTCGCCAGTACGCGTGCGCAATCGCGACCAGGTGGACGGGCGGCCGCGCGGCTATCTGCGCAAGGTGGGGCTGTCGCGCATACGGTTCCGCACGGCAGCGCACCGCGGCGAGCTGCCGGGAGTCACCAAGTCGAGCTGGTAGTCAGTCCTTCGACCGCGGCTTCGCGCGTACGTGCATGCGCTCGCCCTGCGGGCCGAACAACGACAGCACCTCGGCCGGGCCCTTTCCGGCGCTGCCCAGCCAGTGCGGCAGCCGGGTGTCGAACTCGGCCGCCTCGCCGACCCCCAGCACGAGGTCGTGCTCGCCGATCATGAGCCGCAGCCGTCCGGACAGCACGTAGAGCCACTCGTAGCCCTCATGCGTCTTGAGGCCGCCGGTGTCGTCAGGTGTCTGGCCCGGCGGCATGACCACCTTGTACGCCTGGGGGCCGCCGGCCTGCCGGGTCAGCGGCACGTACGTCCGGCCGTGCCTGGTGATCGGCTCGGCCTGGACGCGCGGGTCCTCGCTGGGCGGCGCTTCGACCAGCTCGTCGAGCGTCACGCCATGGGCCCTGGCCAGCGGCAGCAGGAGCTCGAGCGTCGGCTTGCGCTGCCCGGCTTCGAGGCGGGAGAGCGTGCTGACCGAGATGCCCGTCGTGGCGGAGAGCTGGGCCAGAGTGGCTTCGCCGCGCTGGCGCAGGGCGCGCAGGCGCGGGCCGACCGAGGTGAGCGCATCGGCGAGGTCGTCAGTCATGCCGACCATCTTGCCATACTGGCAAGGACATTTGCCCTGCACGGATCTGCGACGAACACTGGTGCGCATGAACTCACCCGCATACGACGCCATCGTCATCGGAGCCGGCGCGGCCGGCTTGTCCGCCGCCCTCGTGCTCGGGCGCGCCCGCCGGCACGTCATGGTGCTCGACGGGGGACCTCCGCGCAATGCGGCGGCGGCTCACGTCAACGGCTATCTCGGCGTCGACGGGCTCAGCCCGCTCGAGCTGCTCGACGTCGGGCGCACCCAGGTCGAGAAGCTCGGCGTCGAGGTCCGGGAGGCTGTTGCCTCGCGGGTCGAGGTCGTTGACGGCGGCTTCGTGGTCCGGGCCGGAGGCGACCGGCTCCACGCGAAGCGGCTCGTGCTGGCATCCGGCATCACCGACTCGCTGCCCGACATCCCGGGGCTGCGTGACGGGTTCGGCGTCGACATCTTCCACTGCCCGTACTGCCACGGGTACGAGGTCGCCGGTCGGCGCCTCGCGGTCGTGGCGACGCATCCGATGTCGGGCCATCAGGCTCGCATGGTGCGGCAGTGGTCCGACGACGTCGTGTTCTTCCTCAACGACACCATCGAGCTCGACGCCGACGAGCGCCGGCTGTTCGCGGCGCGAGGTCTCCGGGTCGTCGACGGGCCGGTCGCCGAGGTGGCTCGC
>NZ_JAKFCB010000272.1:0-2073 GCF_036676885.1 Aeromicrobium sp. | reverse complement strand
GTGCCGGGCTTGAACTTGAGGACACGGAACGTCATCGTCGCGACCTCTTCGTCGCCGACGGTCCAGACGCTCTTGGTCGTGATGAACCAGCCCTCACCCACACCGGTCTTCTTGGGGCCCACGACGTCAGCGAGGTACGTGCTGATGCTCGGAACCTCGCCAGGTCGCAGCGTCCGGGCATATGTCTGGTCGCAGTTGGTGCCAAGCACCGACGTGTAGCCGGCATCGTCGAAGACCTGCATCGTGTCGGGCAGCGGGTCGCCGGGCATGCGCTCGGGGTTGAGCCCGTACATCGTCCACACCTGCGCCATCGCCGGCGGCGCCTCGGTGTCGGGCCCGGGAGCCCACCGCGGGTTGGCGTCGCCGATCGCCTCGGCCCAATGCCGGATCATGGGCGCGTTGACCGGGTCCGGCGCCTCTCGGCGCGGGCTCTTGCCACGGTCCTTGATCTCCTGGACCAGCTTGAGGATGTCGTCGTCGGTCATCGCGGCACCGCCGTAATGAAGGGCAAAGAGTACGACGGCACCGCGATGAGTGCCCGATTGTTCGCTCGCTGACGCTCGCTCATCGCGGCACCCTCGGCAGGTCGAGACCGAACATCGCGATCAGCTCGCGCTGCACCTCGTTGACGCCGCCACCGAAGCTGAGCACCAGGTTGCGCTTGCTCGTCGCGTCGAGGTAGTCCCCCAGCCGTCCGGTCGCCGGATCGGCCGGGTCGCCGTACGTCGTGACGACGTCCATCAGGGCCAACCCGAGTCGCTGCACCTCGTCGCTGGCGAACACCTTGGACGTCGACGCCTCCGCGACGGTCGCCCGATCGGACGCCGCGCCCCGGGCGACGGCCCAGTTGAGCAGCTCGTTGACGCGGAACGACGCCGTCGCGCGCGCCAGCACGTCGTGGACCCACGGGACCTCGAGCAGTGGGGTGCCGTCCGGAGCCACCCGGTCCGTGGCCCACTCACGCACCAGGTCGCGGAGACCTTCGATCCGGCCGGCTGGCCCCAGCATCACGCGTTCGTGGTTGAGCTGGGTCGTGATGAGCTGCCAGCCGCGGTTCTCCTCGCCGACGAGCATGTCGACCGGCACCCGTACGTCGTTGTAGTACGTCGCGTTGGTGTGGTGCGAGTGGTCGCTCGTGACGATCGGCGTCGACGAGAAGCCAGGGTCGCGGGTGTCGACGATGAGCACGGAGATCCCACGATGCGGCGGCGCGTCCGGGTCGGTGCGCACGGCGAGCCACACGTAGTCGGCCACGTGGCCGCCGGTCGTCCACATCTTCTGTCCGTTGACGACGTAGTGGTCGCCGTCGCGCCGGGCGGTGGTGCGCATCGAGGCCAGGTCGGTGCCGGCGTCGGGCTCGCTGTAGCCGATCGCGAAGTGCACGTCGCCGTTCACGATGTCGGCGAGGAACATGTCCTTCTGCTTCTGGGTGCCGAACGCCTGCAGCGTCGGCCCGACGGTCTGCAGGGTCACGGACGGAAGATGCACGTCGGCGCGCGCCGCCTCGTTGACGAACACCTGCTGCTCGATGACGCCACGGCCCTGTCCGCCGTACTCCTTTGGCCAGCCGACACCCATCCAGCCGTCGGCGCCCATCTGCTTGATGATCCGGTGGTACGCCGGCCCGTGCCGGTCGGTGCGCATCTCGTCGCGGTCGGCGTCGGAGGCCAGCCCGGTGAGATAGGCCCGCGCCTCCTGCTTGAACGCCCGCTCCTCCGCGGTGAGCTCGGCGTTCTTGCCCGCGGTCTCGGTGACCGGCACCGCGGCGAGGGCCGCCGGGCCACCCAGGTGGCGAGCGATGTCGCGTACGCCCGAGAAGTAGCGGTTCAACGGATAGGTGATGTCGACGCCCATGCCGCCGTGGAGGTGCTGGCAGATCTGCAGCACGGCCGGCGCCCGGTCGGCGAACCAGTACGCCGCGATCGCCAGGTCGTCCCCGGCCGGATCGCCCGCATCGAGACGGCGGACGAGCTCTCCGGCGGTCAGGGTGAACGTCCGCGAGGCGATGTAGACGTCCGCGATCTGCTGGGCGACGGCCTGGAACTCCGCCAGCGCGCGCCCGAACTGGCGGCG
>NZ_JAKFCB010000271.1:0-5380 GCF_036676885.1 Aeromicrobium sp. | reverse complement strand
CGCCGAGCTGATCCGGTCCAAGCGCTCACTCGCCGATGCGGTCGTCAACGGCGGCGAAGGCGCGCTCACCGAGCTCTCGGACGCCGCGCTCGCCGACCTCGTACGCCTGCGGAAGTAGGGGCGAGACCGAAGAATCGGGTTTTGTCCGGCTATAGGCGGACAAAACCAGATTCTCTGGTCCCTCCGTCAGAGCAGGCAGCGCTTGAGCGCGGAGACCCGGTAGAAGTACGGGTCAGCGGTCGAGGGCGTGCATGAGCTGTGCAGCCTGACCGGCTGCTCGTTGTAGCGGATCGTCACGAGCACGCCACCGCGCGCGTTGCGGTAGGCCGCCCACTCGATGTTGCCGGCCATCCGCCCGGCGATGTAGCCCCGCCAGGTGTTGTTGCCGTACGAGTAGGGCGCACTGACCGAGGCCTGCTTCGTGCTGCGGGGCATCTTGCTCACCGCCGCGAACGGCATCGTGGTCTCGCCGTGCGCCAGCCTGAACACCGCGGCCTTGGTGCCGCCGGCGAGGCGCTTGTCGAGCTGGGAGAAGAAGTCCAGGAGGATCGGCCGCGCCTGACGGTAGGAGCTCGTCTGCCCCTTGACCCCCGGGCCGTAGCGGTAGAAGTTCTGCGCATCCTTCGCATAGCCCATCAGGCGGGCGTCGGTGAGCGGCACGTAACGGCTGAACGTCACCGGTGTCTCGCCCTTCATGCCCGGTGCGATGGTGTAGAGCGCGTAGATGTCCAGCGCCTTGGCCACCTGGCCGCTCAGGCTGTCGACGTACTTCGCGGTGTAGAGCTGACGCAGGACGTGTCGTGCGGCCGAGCGCACGTCGGACCGGCGGTGCACGCTGGCAATGGCCGCCCGGCCTGCTGTGGTCGAGCCGCTCGTGATGCGCATGCGGTCGTCGATCGTCCACGGCTTGAGGTCGAGGCCGGGGATCGCGGCGTCGAGGCCGAGGCGCAGCGACGTCGCACTCTGCTTGGTCCGGTAGAGGCTGGTCGTCTTGAAGGTGATGTCGTCACCGTCGGCCGCTGCCTTGGTGAGGAACTCGTGGTAGTTCGCTGCCGTGCGCCGGCCGATGCCCTGCCACTCGGCCCGGCCGATCGCACTGAGCCGGGCGTAGCCGATCGACACCTCGGCCGCCTGGAGCTTGCGGACGTCGTCGTCGAACAGCTTGCCGGCGGTCGTGAGCTGACCCTTCTTGGCAGCGGCGCTCCACACCGCGAGGGCTCGCTGCTCGGCGTCGTTGCTCGTCTGGCTGCGCGAGCCGTGCCGGGCGACGGTCTGCAGGAACGTCAGCTCATAGCCGGGCGGAGGGGTCCGGATCGACGTCGCCGCCGGATTGCCGTAGGGCGTCTGGTTGGAGTAGAACCGGTCGTCGCTGACGATGTCGGCCTGAGCCGAGCCGGCCAGCGCCGCGAGCATCGACACGATGAGGCTGATGAGCTTGAGCATGGTCCCCCTGTGATGGCCTGCTCAGTCTAGGTCGCGTGGGGGTCGCTCAGGTGCGTTCCGCGCGGTTCGCGGGACTGCCGCTGGCGTACCCACGCGAACGACGAGCAACCGCGCGTACGAGCGGGACCCCGACCGCACGGCCGGGGTCCCGCTCACGCATCCCTGACTAGAGGCGCGACTTGCTGCGTCCCGTCACCGTCGATGCAATGACCACCAGGACCGCCGCGACAGCAACGGCGACCGCCCAGCGGACCCAGTCGACGCCCGACGTGGTGTCTCCACCAGCCGCGTCGTAGATGTACCAGCCGATGACCACGCCACCGATGCCGCACAGGACGGTCAGCCAGATCGGGATGTTGTCCTTGTCGCCCGGAGCGACGAACTTGCCGAGCAGACCGATGATGATGCCTGCCACGATCACGCCGATGATCTCCATGAGGCTCCTCTTTCGTATTTGGTGCTGCGACGGGTGCGCCGCGGGATATGAGTACCCAGCGGCGCCCGGCCGATTCACCCCGGAGGGCGGCGGGGTCAGATCGCGTGCGGGTACGCGATGAACAAAACCACTGCCATTGCAGCGCCAGCCAGGTGAATCATGGCCATCATCAGCGACCCGAAGCGGAGCCGGATCCGCGAGACGCCGCGCACCACCAGCACCACCGCAGCCGCGGGCATCAGCACCCACGCGACGCCCCACGTCGATTCGAACACGTTGTCCGGCCACGCCACGCCGCCCGCCTCGGCGAACCCGGCGACCAGCAGGACGTACCACGGGAAGAGCATCGGCACCGAGCCGCGCGCCGCCGCTCCGGCAGCGAGCAGCAGTCCGCGCCGCATCGACTGGTCGACCACGCGCGGTGGCTGCGGCTCGCCCACGGCCGGGCCACCCATCGAGCCGAAGAAGGCCTGTCGGCGCATCAGCAGGTAGACGGCCGCGATCGCCACCGCCAGCATCCACCACCCCGACGAGTTGCTGTCCTGCATCGCCGGCGGGCGGTGCTCGTCGGACACGAAGACCGTGCTCAGCCACACCAACCCCGGCAGCAGCGCCACGATGAACGCACTCAGGGCGAGCCCCACCGCGTACGCCTTGAGCTTGCTCAGTCGAGTGACGAGCGGTCCGGTGGGCGTCCTTTCGACAGGCTCAAGGACCGGGGCAGGCTCAAGGACCGGCGCGGACCCGTTCCTTGAGCTTGTCGAAAGGACACCCGCCGACTCGTCGACCGGGCCGATGGCCGCCAGCGCCGACAGCATCTCGGCGACGTTCTGATAGCGGGCGGACGGATCGATCGCCATCGCCCGCTGCACCACCGCCGCCAGCGACGCGGTCACCTGCGGGGCCAGCTCGCGCGGGTCGGGCCGCGGGCGGCTGCGGTGTGCCAGCACCTGTGCGGCCATCGTGCCCTCGAACGGCGGCGCGCCGGTCAGGCACTCGTACAGCAGGCAGCCGACGGAGTAGATGTCGCTGCGCTCGTCGGCCCTGCCGTCGAACTGCTCCGGCGCCATGTAGTGCGGCGTCCCGGCCACCGTCGCGGTGGTGTCGGAGGCCGCCCGGGCGATGCCGAAGTCGACGATCTTGACTCCCCCGCTCGGTGTCACCAGGACGTTGGCGGGCTTGATGTCGAGGTGCAGGATGCCGGCCTGGTGGCAGGCGGCCAGCCCCTCCAGCACGCCGCGCACCGCGACGACCGACCGCATGCTGGGGCCGCGGGTGGCCAGCAGGTCACGCAGCGAGGTGCCCTCGACGAGCTCCATGACGAGGTGCGGGGTGACCTCGCCGTCGCCGTCCGCCATGTGTACGAGGTCGTGCACCGTGACGACGTGCGGGTGGGAGACGCGGGCCAGCGTCGCCACCTCACGGGTGATGCGACGCATTGCGCGCGGGTCGTCGGCGAGGAAGTGCGAGAACCGCTTGATCGCGACCTCACGCTGCAGCTGGCTGTCGCGGGCGCGGAACACGACGCCGTGGTTGCCCGCCCCGATCCGCCCGAGCAGCTCGAAGCGCTGCTCGACCGGCACGGTGCCGGGCGGCGTCGCCGGGCTCGCGAGAGGATCTGGCATCGGGCTGATCCTCCTGCTCCTGGTCGGCGAGACATTCACCATGACGGTACGTCGGGCAGGTTCCATTGTCCCTAGTGACTCGTGAGCCCCAGATGCACGGTTCCCGACGTGTCCAGCGCCGCGACGACGCTGACGCCGGCGAGCGCGATGACCGATCCCGTACGCAGGGTGGTCCAGTCATCGATGCGCTGGCCGTCGACCGTCGTGCCGTTCGTGCTGCCGAGGTCCTTGACCTGCCACTGCGTGCCCTGGAGCCGGATCGCGGCGTGGCGATAGGACACCTGGGGCTCCTCGAACCGCACCGGGCTCTCCGGCAGGCGGCCCAGCACGGCGCCGTCGGTCGGGACCGACGTCGTACGCTCGCCGCGCTCCAGCCGCAGGGCGGTCGCGACGTTCATGGTGGGTGCGGTGTCCTCGAGGTCGGGCACCAGCGCCGGGAAGTTCATCGTCGCCGCGGGATCGACGGCGACGGGCCGGATGGGCGCGGGCGGGGCGGCTGGTGCGCCGTCGACCACGACGTCCCACCCCATCGGCGTACGCTGCGGGTCGCGTCGCGCGGGATCGGCCCGGCCGCTGCCACGCGCCGGCGGCACCCACCCGGACCGCAGCCCCGGGTCGACCTCGACGACGACGGTGACCTCGGCCGGAACCGACCAGCCGGCCCGTTCGGCGTGCGCCAGATAGAGCTTCGCACCGTCCTCGCCGAGCCGCTCCAGGTCGCCGTCGGGGTCGAGCCGCTCCAGGTCCTCCGGGGCCACCCGCACGGTCAGCTCGGCGAAGGCATGGCGTTCGCCGCTCGGCATCACGACGTGCTGCCCGGTCAGCGCGCGTACGAACCGGCGGCGCAGCACCGCGGCGGAGCCGGTCGGGTACGCCACGAGCTTGGCGGCGACCTCGGAGGCGGCGGCCTTCTTGGAGCTCACACCGAAGATGCTCTGCGCGATCCGCAGCCCCGCCCAGACCACGGCGACGAACAGGACGACGATCAGCAGGTTGGAGGCGAGAACTGAGAGAGAGCCGGTCATGGCATCATCGTGAGGGTCACCCGTGGCCGACGTCGAGCCGCGGCGGAACGCATTCCACGAAGGAGCGCCGGTGCTGCACATCGCCTGGTCGGCCGGCGAGCAGTATGCAGGACAGGCGGAGCTCGAGCCCGGTTCGGCGTTCGTGCTCGCCCGCCGGATGAACCTGCCGGAGCAGCAGCCGCTCGTCGCCGAACGCATCGACGGGTCGGCATACGTCTTCGTGCGCCTCCCCTATGTCAGCGACCCCGCACTGGTGATCACCGCGACCGCCGGGCAGCCCGTCGTCCACCGCGGGCAGCGCGCCAACGGCGCGATCGTCGAGCTCACCGGGCCGTCCGGCGAGGCCACGACGCCGGCACCGGGCCAGAAGATCTCGGTGACCGACAGCGGCACCCGGATCGAGCTGCGCTGTCCCGGCCTGACGTTCGTCGCGGTCGTGGAGTTCGACCTGCCTGAGACCCAGCCGGCAGGATCGGGCACCGTGCAGCTGGGCGTCGACGCGCTGCAGCACGATGATGCCTGGCTGGTGGCGGCGATCGCGGTCGCGCTCTCGCCGGAGCACGGCGTGGTCGCGCACGGCGACCTCAAGCGCGCGTTCGCCCTGTGGCGCGGCACCGAGGTCCACAGCGACGGGGCCTTCGACCGCAACGTGCTGAGGCCGGCGCTGGCGTCGCGCGGGCTCGAGATGCCCGGTCCGCGGCTCAACAAGATCGTCTACCTGGTCGAGCGGTGCCGGCGTACGTCGGAGTTCCCCACACGCCTGCTCGACGACGTACGTACGAGGTTGCGCACCGCCGGCATGGACGTCGGCGCCTGAGCCCGGTGGCCGGGGGGTTGCCCCGGCCACCGGT
>NZ_JAKFCB010000270.1:0-8468 GCF_036676885.1 Aeromicrobium sp. | reverse complement strand
CATGGTCGACATCCCGGCCGGCGACTTCACCGCGGTCACCAAGGTCTCCGCGCCGGTCGCCAAGGTGTTCCAGGGTGCCGGCCTGATCGCGTGGAAGGACATCGACAACTACGTACGCTCCGGTCTGACGTTCGTCGGGAGTCTCTCGCCGTCCGGCATCGCGATCGAGAACGACATCGAAACCGGAGCCTCGTTCCGTGCGGCGTCCTTCACGGACCGCCCGGGTGCGACCTCGGCGACCCTCCGGCTGCAGCGCGTGGGCGGCGCCATCACGACGAGCTACTGGAACGACGAGACCGACGCGTGGGTGACCGCAGGCTCCGTCGACGTCTCGTTCGACACGACCCAGGTCGGCCTCTACGCGCTCGGCGCCCAGGACGGCACCGAGCTCGCGGCCAGCTTCGACTACTTCTCGGTCGACGCCGCGCAGGGCGCCGACATCGTGCCCGCCACGACGTTCGCCTTGAAGAGCGTCGGCGACCACCCCTACCTGGTCAGCGACGGCACCGACCTGGTGCTGACCGACACGCCTCCGACGGCGAGCCTGCGGCTGACCGCCGAAGCGGCCGGCGACGGAGCCGTCGCCATTCGCACCAAGGACAACGGCCGGCCCGTCGTCATCGCCGACAACCGTCTGACGCTCGGAGCCGAGGGCTCCGACCCGACCGCTCTGCGGCTCACGGACGCCGGCGGCGGGAAGCTCTTCATCCGCAAGGCTTCCGACGGCGCCTCGTACGCGACCGAGGGTGACAACGGTGCGATCACGATGGGCGACCGGCAGGACGCCGCGCGCTTCACGCTCACCGAGGTCGACGACAACACCGCGTCGCTGCTGATCGACGGCGACGGCAAGGGTGCGTCCATCAGCGACACGATGTTCGGCATCTTCTTCGAGGACATCAACTACGCCGCCGACGGTGGCATCTATGCCGAGCTGGTCCGCAACCGCTCGTTCGAGTTCAACTCCTCCGACCGCAGCGGGTTCAACGGCCTCACCGGCTGGCAGACGCTGAACCGCAGCGGCAGCGGCTCGACCGCAACCGTCGTCAACGACGGCGAGCGGCTCAACTCGATGAACCGCAACTACCTCAAGCTCGACGCCGCCGCGGCGGGCGACGGCGTGCGCAACACCAGCTTCAACAACGGGGTGGCGGTCAAGAAGGACGCGACCTACACCGCGTCGGTCTGGGCCCGCAGCACGACTGCGCAGGACCTGACCCTGCGCGTGGAGGACAACGACAACACGGCGGTCGCCGCGACCACGAAGATCGCGATCGACGGAAGCGACACGTGGAAGAAGTACGACGTCGAGGTCACGGCCACCGAGACGACCGATGCGGGCCGGTACGCCGTGCTCGCCGGCGCCGCCTCGACGATCCGGCTCGACATGGTCTCGTTCGTGCCCGAGGACCGCTGGGTCGGCCCGGTCAACGGCAAGTCCGTGCTCCGCAAGGACCTCGCCGAGAAGGTCGCCGACATGAAGCCCTCGTTCGTGCGCTTCCCGGGCGGCTGCGTCACGAACGTCGGCACGTTCAGGTCGTACGAGGAGAGCAACTACACCGACCGCAAGCGGACGTACCAGTGGAAGGAAACGATCGGTCCGATCGAGGAGCGCCCGACGAACTGGAACTTCTGGGGCTACAACCAGTCGTACGGCATCGGCTACCTGGAGTACTTCGAGCTTGCCGAGGACCTCGGCGCCGAGCCGCTCCCGGTGCTGTCGGTCGGCGCCAACGGCTGCGGCGGTGCCGGCCTGGCCGAGATGCACGACCCCGACCAGATCGCCCGCTGGGTCGACGACACGGTCGACCTGATCGAGTTCGCCAACGGCGGCACGGACACCGAGTGGGGCGCCAAGCGCGCCGCGCTCGGGCACCCCGAGCCGTTCGACATGAAGATGATCGGCCTGGGCAACGAGGAGAACACCACGACGTTCGAGGCCAACTTCCCGGCGTTCCGCGACGCGGTCAAGGCGAAGTACCCGGACATGCAGATCATCTCCAACTCCGGACCCGACTCGTCCGGCGCGCGCTTCGACACCCTGTGGGACTTCAACCGGGAGCAGAAGGTCGACATGGTCGACGAGCACTACTACCGCGACCCGAGCTGGTTCCTGGCCAACAACCACCGCTACGACACGTACGACCGCAACGGACCCAAGGTCTTCCTCGGTGAGTACGCGTCGCGCGGCAACACGTTCGCGAACGCGCTGTCGGAGGCGTCGTACATGACGGCCCTGCAGCGCAACGCTGACGTCGTGCGGTTGGCGTCGTACGCGCCCCTGCTGGCCAACGAGTCCAACGTGCAGTGGACGCCGGACGCGATCTGGTTCGACAACGACGAGTCATGGGCGTCGGCCAACTGGGAAGTCCAGAAGATGTTCGGCAACAACGTCGGCGACGAGGTCGTGCCGAGCTCGTTCGACGGCGCGGTCAACCAGCCCGAGGACATCTCCGGTGGTGTCTTCCTGTCGACCTGGAGCACCGCGGCGGAGTATGACAACCTCACCGTGAAGTCCAACGAGACCGGGGACACGCTGTTCTCGGACACGTTCGACGACGCGTCCAAGTGGTCGCCGCAGTCGGGCACCTGGGCCGCGACCGGCGGCAAGTACGTCCAGTCGTCGACCTCGGTCAACGACGCGCGCAGCATCGTCACGGGCGCGTACTCCAAGGACTGGAGCAACTACACGCTGGAGCTCGACGCCACCAAGCAGGCCGGCGCCGAGGGCTTCCTCGTCGGCTTCGGCGCGAAGGCCACGAACGACTTCTACTGGTGGAACATCGGCGGCTGGGGCAACACCCGATCGGTGCTGCAGAAGGCGTCCGGCGGAGCCGCCAGCGAGGTCAAGGCACTGGAGGGCAAGAGCCTCACGACCGGCCAGACGTACCGCGTCAAGATCGTCGTCGAGGGGCACACGATCTCGCTCTACCTCGACGGTGAGCTGCAGATGACGTACGACGAGTCGGCCTCGACCGAGAAGCTGTTCCAGGTCGTGACCCGCGACAAGTTGTCCGGAGACCTGGTCGCCAAGGTCGTCAACACCTCGACCAAGCCGGTCCGCACGGCCGTCGACATCTCAGACGTCGGGGTCAAGGGCGCCGGCACGGTCACACAGCTGACCGCGTCGTCGCTGTCGGACATGAACTCCAAGTCCAACCCGACCAAGGTCGTCCCGGTAACGACGACGCGGAGCGGGCTCTCGGACTCGTTCACGTACGAGTTCCCGGCCTCGTCGGTCACGTTCCTCCGTATGGAGACCGTCGACGCCGAGGCGCCGGTCGTGTCGAGCCTCGAGCTCGCGGGCGACAGCTCGCGCGGCAACTACGCCGATCCGGTGACGGTCAACGTCGAGGCGACCGACGACCGCGCGGTCGATCACCTCGAGGTGTCCGTCGACGGTGGCGCATTCGCCTCGAAGGACGGCGCGAGCGCATCATTCGAGGTGGCCGGCAATGGCGTGCACACCGTGGCCGTACGCGCGGTCGACTCGTCCGGCAACGTCGGGGAGATCCGGCCGGTGACGTTCACGATCGACGCGACTGCGCCGGTCTCCAAGGCCGTCGTCGACGCCGAGGCCCGCACCGTCACGATCACGGCGGCGGACTCCGGCGCAGGCCTCGACCGCATCGAGTACCGGGTCGGCGCCGGGGAGTGGTCGACGTACACGGAACCCCTGACGGTCGGTGACGAGGAGACGACCGTCGAGTTCCGCGCCGTCGACCGGCTCGGCAACGTCGAGGTGCCCAACACGAGCATCGTGCCCGCCAAGGGCCAGCCGCTCGCGGCAACCGTCACGGCGTTCACGCTGTCCAGCACGGCGGTCAAGGTCGGCGACAAGGTGACGGCGACCGTGCGGGTGAAGGCCACCAGCGGCATCCCGACCGGGGAGGTGTCGATCCTGTCCGGCTCGACGCTGCTCGGGTCCGGCGTGCTGGCCAACGGGCAGCTGACCCTCAGCCTGAAGGCAGTCACGATCGGCGTCGGCACCAAGACGCTCGTCGCCCGGTACGCCGGCAACGCCGAGTTCGCCGCCTCCGAGGACTCCGCAGGCATCACGGTGTCCAAGGCGACCTCGCGCACGAAGGCGTCGATCTCGGCGACGACCATCACGAGGTCGCAGAACGCCAGGATGTCGGTGCTGGTCTCGGCGAGTCCGTCGACGCCACTCGCAGGCACCGCGACAGTACGGGTCTACCGCAACGGCAAGCTCGTCACGGAACGCACTGTGCGGGTCAGCTCGACGGGCCGGGCCAGCATCACGCTGCCGCGCCTGTCGAGGCGAGACACCTACACCCTCCGGGTGAAGTACTCCGGCTCGCCGACCGTCCTCGGCTCGTCCGCCGCGTCCATGTATCTCCGAGTGAAGTAGGCAGCCGTGATCACCACCACCAGCAAGGGGCGTTCCATGAAGATCACCAAGGTGTCGCGGGGCTTCATCGCGGCTGCGTTGAGCGCCGCCGTGACGGCGGCAGGTCTCGCGGCGGTGCCGGCCTCGGCCAGCGACGTGTCAACCGGGCTCGTCGCCTGGTACAAGCTCGACGAGACCAGCGGCACCACCGCGGTCGACTCGTCGGGCAACGGGCGCAATGGCACGGTCGCCGGCACGGCATCGTGGAACGCCGGCGACGGCTTCACGTTCGGCGGCGGTACGAACGGCAGCGGCAACGCGATCGCGCTGCCCAACAACCTGTTGTCCGGCCTCGACGACGTGAGCGTCGACTTCGACGTGTTGGTCGACCCGACGCTGACCGGGAACTACTTCATGTTCAACCTGGGCAACGTGGCGGCCTGGCCCAACGGAACGGGCTACCTGTTCGTGACCGGCAAGGACTCGGGCGGCTTCTATCGCGGCACCATGGCGTCGGGCGGCTTCGCGACGGAGCAGAGCGCATCCCGCGCCGGTGGGCTGAGCGCCGGCGTGTGGAAACACGTCACGCTGACGATCGACGGCGGCACGCCGGAGTCGCCCGGCACCAGCAAGCTGTACGAGGACGGCGTGCTCGTCGCGACGAATTCCAACATCACCGCCAAGCCGTCGCAGATCGGTGAGCCGGACGGAACCTCGAACCGCAACTTCATCGGCCGTTCGGCATACGCGGACGACCGCTCCTTCAAGGGCTCGATTCGCGACTTCCGGATCTACGACCGCGCGCTCGACGAGGCGGACGCGGCGACGCTGTCCGCCAAGACGTCGACCGCGGCAACCGACGCCGACAAGGCCGCCCTGACCTTGGGCGACACCTCGGCCGTCACCGGCAACCTGACGCTGCCGCTGAAGGGCTCGGCCGGCTCGACGATCACCTGGGCCTCGTCAGCGCCGGCCACAGTCAGCGCTGCGGGCGCCGTCACCCGGCCGGCGCACGGCTCCGGCGACGCGGCTGTCACCCTCACGGCGACCATCACCCACGGTGCCGTGAGCACGACGAAGGAGTTCCAGGTCACGGTGCTCGAGGACGAGCTCGACGACGCCGGCAAGGTCCGGGCTGCGCTCGACGCGATCGAGCTGGTGCACCCCGACGACGTACGCGGGAACCTGACGCTGCCGACCAAGGGATCGTCGGCGACGGCGTTCAGCTGGGCGTCGTCCAACCCCGACGTCGTGACCCCGACCGGCGAGGTGACCCGGCCTGCACACGGCGCCGACCCGGTCGAGCTCACGCTCACCGCCACCGGCTCGCTCAACAGCACGACCGACACCCGCGAGTTCGCCGTGACGGTCAAGCCGGCTCCGGCAGCGCTCGACTTCGAGGCGTACGCGTTCGCCTACTTCGCCGGCGAGAGCACGGACGACGGCGAGAAGATCTACCTGGCGAGCAGCAAGGGCGACGACCCGCTCGACTACGACGAGCTGAACGACGGCAAGCCCGTCCTCTCGTCACAGTTCGGCACGAAGGGCCTGCGCGACCCGTTCATCATCCGCTCGCACGAGGGTGACCGGTTCTACCTGCTCGCGACCGATCTCAAGGCGTACCCCGCCGTCGACTTCGGCGAGGCGCAGGAGACCGGCAGCAAGTACCTCGAGGTGTGGGAGTCCACTGACCTCGTGAACTGGTCCGATCAGCGGCACGTCAAGGTGTCGTCGGACTTCGCCGGCAACACGTGGGCGCCGGAGTCGTTCTACGACGAGAACACCGGCGAGTACGTCGTCTACTGGGCGACCGCGCTCTACCCGACGACCGAGACGGCCGGCCGCGACATCAACACGTCGTACCAGCAGATGGTGTACGCCACGACGCGCGACTTCGTGACGTTCAGCGACCCGAAGCCGTGGGTCGACGTCAAGCGCGGCACCGGGCGCGGCATGATCGACGCGACCGTGGTGCAGGACGGCGACACGTTCTACCGCGTCATCAAGGACGAGGCGTCGATGACCCCGCGCCAGGAGAAGTCGACCGACCTCCGCGCCACGGTCAGCGGCACGCTGCCGACCACGACCTCCACCCCGGGCTGGCAGCTCGTCAAGGAGAAGGTCGGCGTCGGCCAGCCCAACCCGTGGGGCGGCACGTTCAGTGGCGGTGAGGGTCCGACGGTCTTCCGCGACAACGACGACCCGGACCACTGGATCATGTTCATCGATCAGCCGAGCTATCACGGCGGCCAGGGTTACATGGCGTTCGAGACGCACGACATCGCGTCGGCGGACTGGAAGTCGGTGCCCGACGCGGACCTGCCGAGCAGCCCGAGGCACGGCACGGTGCTGCCGGTCACGCAGGAAGAGCTCGACCGGATGCGACTCAACCTGCAGCCGGACCTGCTCGTCGAGTCGGTCGACCCGTTGACGGCGACCACCAAGGCCGGCACGGCGCCGGTGCTGCCTGAGCAGGCCACGGTCCACTACGCCGACGGCTCGACGCAGCAGAAGACCGTCGACTGGGACGATGTCGACCCCGCGCAGTACGCGGACCTGGGCACGTTCGAGGTCGAGGGTGACGTCGCTCCGGGTTCGACGATCCGCGCCAAGGTGACCGTCACGGTGACCGACGCGCTCGACCCGAGCGTCACCCTGTCGACCGACCCGGTCAACCCCGACGGCGAGGCCGGCTGGTGGACGTCCGCACCGGTCAACGTCACGGCGGCGGGCTTCGACGACCGCGCGGTCGCCAAGGTCGAGACGTCCGTCGACGAAGGCCCGTGGGTGCCCGTCGACGGCGTGGAGGTCACGGTGCCGGTCACCGGGGAGGGCGAGCACTCCGTACGTGCGAGGGCCACCGACGCGAGCGGCAACGTCTCGCCGGTGCAGACGCTCGACCTCAGGATCGACACCGCGGCGCCGATCAGCAAGGGCACGGTCGACATCGCCGCGCGTACCGTCAGCATCGTCGCCGCCGACGAGACGTCGGGCGTGGCCCGCGTCGAGTCGAGGATCGGAACGTCGGGGGAGTGGGTCGCGGGCGCTTCGGTCGCCGTCGGTTCGGGCGAGACGATCGTGCAGCTCCGCGCGGTCGACAAGGCCGGCCACGTCGAGGAGCCGAACACCGTGACCGTGCCCGCCGTCGGGCAGGGCCTGCACGACTCGGTGACGGTGGCGACGCTGTCGGCGACCAAGGCCCGCTACGGCTCGAGCGTCACGGTCACGGCCAAGGTCAACGGGTCCGGTCCGACGCCGACCGGCGCCGTCCGCGTGCTCTCCGGGGACACCCTCGTCGGCAGCGGCGCGCTGGTCGACGGTCGCACCACGATGACCGTCAACACCGCCGACCTCGGCTCGGTCGGGACGCATGAGCTCACGGTCCGCTACGACGGTGACGCGGAGTATCGCGCGTCGGACGACGTCGTGACGCTGACGGTGACCAAGGCGTCGTCGAAGGTGTCGCTGACGATCCCGTCGCGGATCACGAGGACATCGCAGGCGAAGATCAAGGTGGCCGTGCTGGCCAGCCCGACGACACCGGTCGCTGGTCGCGCGACGATCCGAGTCCGGTCCGACGGCAAGGTCTATGTCCGTCGCACCGTGACGCTCGACTCGACCGGCCGCGCGACGGTCACGCTGCCGAGACTGGGCGCGCGGTCGTACAGCCTGAGCGTCTCGTACACGGGCAGCCCGACCGTCGACCCGGTGACCCGCACCGTGACGCTGCGGGTGACGCGTTAGGCATGCCCGCGCTGCACGAGCTCGACCGCGCGGACGCGGTCCGGGGTCGCCACCACGGTCACTGGGTGGCGACCCTGGACCGGCTGCGCGCACGAGGCAAGGACGATGCCGGGCTCGAGCTGCTCCTCGAGTGCATGGCTGCCGCCGAGCGGGAGGCGTGGGCGGCGCGGGCCGCGCCGACGCCGGTGTACGCCCATCGGGCAGCGGTGATCCATCGGCGGCGGCAGGACTACGTCGCCGAGGTCGAGGTCCTGGAGCGGTGGATCGCGGCCTGCCCCGAGCCGCGGGATCCCCACAGCCGGCTGGCCGTGCGGCTCGTCAAGGCGCGCCGCCTGCGCGACGCTGCCAGCGGTCAGGCGCGGCGGAGCGCGTA
>NZ_JAKFCB010000269.1:0-10594 GCF_036676885.1 Aeromicrobium sp. | reverse complement strand
GTGGGGCGCCCCTACGCAGAAGGGGCGCCCCACACGTATCACTTGAGGTCGGCGTCCGTGTAGTAGCCGGAGTCGACCAGGACCTTCTGAACGCTGTCCTTGGTGACGGGCACCGGGTCCAGCAGGTAGGACGGGACAACCTTCTTGCCGTTGTCGTACGTCTCGGTGTCGTTGACCTCGGGCTTCTTGTCCGCGCCGATCGCCTTGATCATCGCGACCGTGACCTTGGCCAGCTCGCGCGTGTCCTTGAAGATCGTCGAGTACTGCTCACCCTGCAGGATCGACTTGACCGACTGGACCTCGGCGTCCTGACCGGTCACGACGGGCAGCGGCTTGCCGCTTCCGCTGTAGCCGTTGGCCTTGAGCGCCGCGATGATGCCGAGCGACAGTCCGTCGTACGGCGACAGGACGCCGTCAACGGTCTCGTTGGTGTAGCTCTTCGTCAGGATGTCCTCCATGCGCTTCTGCGCCGTGGCGGGGTCCCAACGCAGGATCGCGGCCTGCTTGAAGTCGGTCTGGCCCGACACGACCTTCATGTCGCCGGAGTCGATCATCGGCTGCAGGACCTTCATCGCACCGTTCCAGAAGAACGTCGCGTTGTTGTCGTCCGGCGAGCCGGCGAACAGCTCGACGTTGTAGGGGCCTTCGCCCTTGGCCTTCAGGCCGTCGACGAGGGACTGCGCCTGAAGCTCGCCGACCTTCTCGTTGTCGAACGTCGTGTAGTAGTCGACAGCCTCGGACTCACGGATCAGGCGGTCGTACGCGATGATCGGGATGTCGCTGTCCTCGGCCTTCTGCAGCACGTCGCCGAGCGCCGTGCCGTCGATCGCCGCGATGACGAGCATCTTCTCGCCCTTGGTCACCATGTTCTCGACCTGCGAGACCTGCGTCGGGATGTCGTCCTCGGCGTACTGGAGGTCGACCTTGTAGCCGGCGTCCTCGAGCTGCTTCTTGATGTTGTTGCCGTCAGCGATCCAGCGCTCCGACGACTTGGTCGGCATCGCGACGCCGATCGTGCCCTTGTCGCCGCCTCCGCTTCCGCCGGCGTCGTCGCCGCACGCCGTCAGGCTCAGCGCCATGGCGGCGCCGGCAACTGTTGCGAGTATCTTCCGCACTGATTTTCTCCTCATCGTTGCTCGGACTGCAGGGGCTGTCCCTGTCCGTTCCTCTTCTTTCCTTGCGCAGACGTCAAAGCCCCTGCGCGAGTCGGTGGGGTTGTTCATCGCCGTACCTCACGCCTGCGTGCCTTGAGGCGGTGCATGACGTCGTCGCCGCCACGACCGAAGTGGTCGTGCAGGGCGCGGTAGTCGTCGTAAAGGGTGCCGTACGCCTCGGCGCGTTCGGGATCGGGGCGGTAGCTCGCCCGATCGACCCGCCCCATCGCGTCCGACGCCGCCTGCACGTCGGAGTATGCCCCGGCGGCGACCGCTGCGTGGATCGCCGAGCCGAGCGCCGGGCCCTGGTCGGAGCCGATCGTGGAGAGCGGGAGGTTGAGGACGTCGGCATAGATCTGCATCAGCAGGGTGTTCTTCTTCAGGCCGCCGGCGACGACGATCTCGCGGACCGGCACTCCGGCCTCGTCGAACGTCTCGACGATGAGCCGGGTGCCGAAGGCGGTGGCCTCGAGCAGGGCGCGGTAGACGTCCTCGGGACGCGTGGCCAGCGTGAGGCCGACGACCAACCCGGACAGGTCGTGGTCGACGAGCACCGAACGGTTGCCGCTGTGCCAGTCGAGGGCCAGCAGTCCGTGCTCACCGACGGCCTGCTCTGCGGCGAGGCGGCTGAGGTGCTCGTGCACCGTGAGCCCTGCCTCGTCGGCCGCCTGCCTGGTCTCCGCCGGCACCTGCTGCGTCGTGAACCACTCGAAGATGTCGCCGACGCCGCTCTGTCCGGCCTCGTAGCCCCACAGGCCAGGAGCGATGCCGCCCTCGACGACCCCGCACATGCCGGGGACCTCACGGAGCACGTCGCTGTTCATGACGTGGCACGTGGATGTGCCCATGATCAGGACCATCTGGCCGGGTCCGATCGACTGCGCCGCAGGAGCCGTCACGTGGGCGTCGACGTTGCCTGCCGCCACCGCGATGCCGGCCGGCAGGCCGGTCAGCGCCGCGGCCTGCTCGGTCAGGGAGCCGACGCGGTCCCCGAGGGCTGCGAGAGGCCGGTCGATCTTGTCGGTGACGAAGTCGGCGAAGCCGGGGTGGAGCTCGGCGAGGAAGTCGGGGCTGGGGTAGGTGCCGTCCTGGAGGATGCCCTTGTAGCCGGCGCTGCAGGCGTTGCGGGTCAGCGTTCCGCAGAGCTGCCACACGATCCAGTCGGCGGCCTCGACGAAGTGCGCCGTGCGGGCGTACACGTCGGGTGCCTCCTCGAGGAGCTGGAGACCCTTGGCGAACTCCCACTCCGAGGAGATGAGTCCGCCATAGCGAGCGAGCCAGACCTCGGAGCGCTTGCGGGCCAGCTCGTTGAGGCGATCGGCCTGTCCCTGGGCAGCGTGGTGGCGCCACAGCTTGACGTATGCGTGGGGCTCGCTCGCGAGGCCGGGAACCTCCGAGAGTGGCGTGCCGTCCTCGGTGGTCGGCACCATGGTGCACGCCGTGAAGTCCGTCGCGATGCCGATCACGTCGGCGGGATCGACGCCGGCGTCCTCGAGGGCTTGCGGGATGGCGACCTGGAGGACCTCGAGATAGTCGGCCGCGACCTGCAGCGCCCAGTCGGGGCCCAGCGGCGTGCCGTCGGGGAGCGTGCGGTCGATTCGCGGACCACGAGCGTGGTCGGTACGAGGTCGACGGTCGGCTCCTTCTCGCCGTCCAGGACTCGCGACAGGACTTCCATGACCCGTTGGCCGAGCTTGGGGAAGTCCTGGCGCATCGTCGTCAACGGCGGCTGGAAGTAGCCCGCTTCGGGTAGGTCGTCGAAGCCGATCACGCTGACGTCCTCGGGCACCCTGCGGCCGGCCTCGCGCAGGGCGCGCAGCAGGCCCAGGGCCATCTGGTCGTTGCCGACGAAGACCGCCGTCACGTCACGCTCGCGGGCCAGCGACTTTCCCGTGCGGTAGCCGCTCGCGGCGCTCCAGTCGCCACCCCAGCGCAGCGGGGGGATGCGTCTGCCCTGGCTCTCCAGCTCGGCGCGCCAGCCGTCGCGCCGGGCATGGGCCTCGGCCCAACCGTTGGGTCCGGACAGGTGGATCACGGTCTCATGTCCCAGCGACAACAGGTGCCGGGTCGCCAGTCGCCCGCCCTCGAAGTTGTCGAAACCCGCCGTCAAGGGGGTGCGGGACATGTCGCCCTCGACGACGACCGTCGGGATGTCGAGGTCGAGGGAGTGGGCTTCTCGCAGGATCGTCTCGTGGGGAACGATGACGACCATCGCCTCGACGACCCGCTCCTGGAGGTCCGTGACGGCCGCGCGGAACGCCTCTCGGGACATGGCCTCGACATTGACGGTTGCCAGTCGGTACTCCGACTCGCGCGCCGCCGCCTCGAGCGCCAGCAGGACGTTGGCGGGTCCGAACTGCTCGGTTCCCCAGGTCACGACTCCCACCGTCCGCGAGCGACGGGAGGCGAGGAGCCGGGCGGCCAGGTTGCGCCGGTAGTGCAGGTCCTCGACGGCCTGGAGCACGCGGTCGCGGGTCTCCGGGCGTACGCCCGGCATCCCGTTGATGACCCGGGAGACGGTCTGGTGTGAGACGCCGGCACGTTTCGCGACGTCCGACATACGCGGCACCCGAGGACCGTCCTGTGACGTCGGAGACATGCGCAGATGCTAGTCGGTGTCCGGTCCGTGACTTTCCAATTCGTGCGGATCTGGGCCGTTGGTGCTCGACTTCGGGGCGCCGCTGCACCACGGCGGCGACCCACAGCGGCCCTACGATGTCGGCGTGACGACCCTCAGGCGTACGCGTGTCGCGGTGGCCGCCGGATTCTCCCTGCAGGGCCTCGTGTTCGCCGCGATCGTCACGCAGGCGCCGCGCATCAAGGACAAGTTCGACATCGGCGACGGCGGCCTGACCGGGATCCTCGTGCTGGTCGCGGTGCTCTCCGGCGTCGGCAGCGTCATCGCCGGGATCATCGCGGAGCGCCGGACCAGTGCCGCGGCGTTCCGGCTGGCGCTGGTCACGATCGGGCTGGGAGCGCTGCTCGTGGGCGTCGCGCCGACCTTGCCCCTGGTCGTCGCCGCGTTCGTCGTCTACGGGCTGGGCGTCGGCGCGGTCGACGCCGGGATGAACATGCAGGGCGTACGCGTGCAGCATGCGTACGGCCGCAGCATCATGGCCAACTTCCACGGCATGTGGTCGATCGCCGGCATCGCGGGGGCGCTGTTCGCCGCCGGAGCCGCCGAGGTCGATCTGCCGCTGGCGCTCTCGCTCCTCGTCATCGCGACCGTCACGTGGATCACCGTCGCGGTCGCGGCACCGCACTTCATCGAGGCCAAGGAGCACGATCCGGGTCTGTCGGCCCAGGGACTCGACCTGCCGTGGCGGCCGATCCTCGTCTTCGGGCTGGTCGTCCTGCTGTTCTATGCGGCGGACACCGGCATCCTCACGTGGAGCAGCGTCTACCTCGAGGACGCTCTCGACTCGTCGACGAGCGTCGCGCCGCTGGCCTATGGGGCGTACCAGGCCGGTGCGCTGATCTCGAGATTCGGCGGTGACTTCGTCGTCCGGCGAGTCGGCGCGAGAGTGGTGGTCGCGGTCGGTACGACCGTCGGTGTCATGGGCCTCGCGGTCGTGGTGACGGCGGCCTCGCCGGCCATGGCGATCGGTGGGTTCTTCGTCACCGGTCTCGGCCTGGCAATCCTGGCTCCGCTGTCGTTCGCCGCGCTCGCAGGGGCGGTTCCGGCGCAGGCGGTCGATGTCGCGATCGCGCGCATGAACATCGCGAACTACCTCGGCGCGATCCTCGGCGGCGGGCTGATCGGTGCGGCAGCAACGGCGGATCACCTGCGGTGGGCGTTCGTCATCCCGCTGGTGCTGATCCCGATCGTCCTGCTGTGCGCCCGGTCGTTCCGCAGCGCGGATGTCTCGAGGCTGGATGCGGTGTGAGGCGGGGTGGGGACTGAGTCCCCGGGCCGCGACCCACCGGCGTTCGTCGCGGTTCTTGCGGGAGCGACGGATGGCTCACCACTCGACGTGGCTCTCGTCATCGCTGGGTCCGGCCGCACATAAGTCGCCCCACCGTTCTCGGGGGGTGAAACGGTGGGGCGACAACAGGCGCCAACAGCGCGTACGCGTATTGACCCTGCAGACATCATGCTACGCCAGCCGGACAAGCGTGTAGAGGGTTTGTACAAATATTCGAACAAATCTTTGCTGATCGGCGCGTCAGGACGTCTCCGTCGGGGGTCTGGGCGCCGGCGTGACGAAGCCGATCGTCGCGACCGCCCGGGAGACCGGACGTTGCGCCTTGTCGGCGAGGGCATCGTCGAGGAACTCGTAGTCCTCGGCGAAGCGCCGATCCGACCTGGCGGCGGCCCACCATTGCGCGATGTCGATCCAGCCGGGCGATGCGAGTGCGCCGCCGAATCCTCGTACGGACAAGGCGGCGCAGAGGTTCGCGAACCGCAAGCGATGCAGGAGCGACCAACCGGCGAGCTCGCCGGCCATCAGCCCGGCGAGGAACACGTCGCCCGCTCCGGTGGGATCCAGTACCTCGACCGGTACGCCTGGGACCCAGGCGTCCTCGCCGGTCGCGGCATCCGCCGCGAACGCGCCACGGCTGCCGGCAGTCACCACGGCGAGCGGCACCCATTCGCGCAGCTCCTCGATGGCGGCATCGGGGCTGTCGGTCCGGGTGTAGGCCATGGCCTCGGCAGCGTTGGGCACGAAGGCGTGGCACCCGGCCAGCCGCTCGCGCAGCTCGCCACTGTCCCACCGCTCGGTGGCGTCCCAGCCGACGTCGGCGAAGATCTTCGTCCCGCGCGCGACCATCGTGTCGACCCAGGAGGCGCGGTCGACGCCCACGTCCGCGAAGGCCAGGCGAGTCAGGGGTACGTCGCCCAGCAGCTCCTCCGCCGGGACGGGAGGCGGGTGCTCGTGGGTCACCATGGCGCGGTCGTCGTCGATGGCCAGCGATACCGTGACGGGGGAGTGCCACTCGGCAAACCGCCGCGAATGGCTGAGGTCGATGTTCTCGGACTCCGACAGCTCCTTCCAGCAGTAGTCGCCGTACGCATCGCACCCGAATGCCGCCGACAGCGTGGTCGAGAGGCCGAGCCGCGAGCACGCGACGGCGAGGTTCGCGACACCTCCAGGGCTCGAGCCCATGCCGTCGGTCCAGATCTCGTGCCCGCCCGACGGCGCTCGGAGCATGCCGGTGAAGATGATGTCGAGGAAGACTTGTCCTGCGACAAAGACGTCACTGGGCTCCGCGGTGTCCACCGACACGTTCCCTTCTGTATGCATGGGGGTGCGCAATCCCACGCTGATTCGTAGTCTCACGCAGGTGAGCGGTTTTGGCACCCACAACGACCGACACGAACGTCGACGAGAGCTGAGGGCTGATCGCATGCGACTGACTGTGCTGGGCGGGGGCGGGTTCCGCGTGCCGCTGGTCTATCGCGCGCTCCTGAGCGACGACTCGGACTCACGGGTCCATGAGCTGGTCCTGCACGACGTGGATCCCGCTCGACTGCGCCGTGTGGGCGAGGTGCTGGCGAGGCTCGAGGCCAAGGCCGGAGTCGCGGGTCCCACCCTGCGCCTCGAGACCGATCTCACCGCGGCCGTGAAGGGTGCCGACTTCGTCTTCTCGGCGATCCGGGTCGGCGGCCTGGCGGGCCGGGTCTGCGACGAGCGCGCCGCCCTGGCCGAAGGGGTCCTCGGTCAGGAGACGACCGGCGCGGGCGGCGTGTGTTACGGCTTGAGGACCGTGCCGGTCGCGATGGAGATCGCTCGCACGGTCAAGCAGCACGCCCCCGACGCGTACGTCATCAACTTCACGAATCCGGCGGGGATGGTCACCGAGGCGATGGCCAAGGTCCTGGGCGACCGCGTCGTCGGGATCTGTGACTCGCCCGTCGGGCTGTTCAAGCGGGTGGCCCGGGCGCTGGACGTCGACCGGTCGCGCGCCGTGTTCGACTACGCCGGCCTCAACCACCTCGGCTGGCTCCGGCGGGTGCTGGTCGACGGCGTCGACGTGCTGCCGGGTCTGCTCGCGGACTCCGACAAGCTCGTGACGATCGAGGAGGGTCGGCTGTTCGGCGCACCTTTGCTGCAGAGCATCGGCGCCGTGCCGAACGAGTACCTCTGGTACTGGTACTGCACGAAGGATGCGATCGCCGGCATCGAGGCGGCGCACGAGACGCGTGGCGAGTTCCTGCTCCGCCAGCAGGCTGACTTCTACGCCGGGTCCGGCCGAGCCGGCGATGCGTACGAGGCGTGGGAGCGCACGCGCCGCGATCGCGAGGAGACCTACATGGCCGACAGTCGCGACGTGAGTGGCGCCGGCGAGCGGGACGAGGACGATCTCGAGGGTGGCGGCTACGACCGGGTGGCGCTCGAGCTGATGCACGCGATCGCCCGCGACGAACGGGCGACGCTCGTCCTCAACGTGCGCAACGGCCACACGCTGCCGGGCCTTGAGGCGGATGCGGTGATCGAGGTGCCCTGCGTCGTGGACGCCAACGGTCCGAGGGCGCTGCCGCTCGACCCGCTGGCCCCCCACGCCGCCTCGCTCGTGGCCGCGGTCAAGGAGGTCGAGCGCACCGCGATCGAGGCCGCGACGACCGGCTCGCGCGAGCTCGCCGTGCGGGCCCTGGCGCTGCACCCTCTGGTCGGCTCGGTCACCACGGCGCGTCGGATCTTCGACCGCCAGCTGCACGAGGTGCCGGACCTCGCGCGCGTGTTCGGCTGATGTTCGCGGTCAGGGAGTGACGTTGAAGTTGCGGCGGAAGGTGTTCTCGGGGTCCCACGCACGCTTGACCTGACGCAGCCGCTCCCACGTCTCGCCCGGCCAGAGCGCGGCGATGTCGTCGGCGGTGTCGGAGCCGAGGAATCCTGCGTAGGAGCCGAGGCCGTGGTCGCCGATCGTGCGCCACACCGAGCGAGCCGCGGCGATCTGGTCCTCGGTCGAGTCCGGCGAGAGGAAGGCGGCGGACACGACCAGCGCCTCGGCGTTGCGATGGGCGAACGCGGTCGCCGCGGGGTCCACCCGGCCGAAGGCGCCACCGAGGCTGCGCAGGAACACCACGCGGCCGCCCGCGGCGTACGCCGTCGCGATCGCGTCGATGAGCGGCTCGTCGACGGACTCGACCAGCGTGTTGCCGATGACCGGGAGCACGCCTTCCGGCGGGTGCGCTTCCTCGAGCACGTCCGTGTAGGGCCGCTCGCTGACATCCTCGGCGACCACGGTGCCGATCGCGCGGAGCGGCTCGAGCGCCGCGGTGTCCTCGGCGTCGAGGCAGACGTAGAGGATCGCGCCGGCCGGGAAGTCGCCGAACCCGGGCATCAGCACAAGCGTCGTGGTCAGCTCGTCGGGCGCGTCGCGCATCGCGGCGACCCACCCCTTCACCAGCTGGGCCACGTCGTCGAGCGCGAACGTGATCGTGCCGAACTGGACGGCCGAGACCGGCTGCGCCTGGAACTCGAACGCGGTGACCACGCCGAAGTTGCCCGCACCGCCGCGCAGCGCCCAGAACAGGTCGGCGTTCTCCGTGTCGGATGCGCGTACGACATCGCCAGCGGCGGTGACGACCTCGGCGGCCAGCAGGTTGTCGATCGTCAGGCCGTGCTTGCGGACCAGCCAGCCGATCCCGCCGGCCTGGGTCAGCCCGCCGACGCCGACCGAGACGGTGTCGCCCGAGGTGATCGCGAGCCCGTGCTCGGCCAGAGCCGCGGCGGCCGGACCCCACGTGGCGCCGGCGCCGATGCGTACCCGGCCCGCGTCGAGCACCTCGACCTGGTCGAGCCGGGACAGGTCGAGGACGACGCCGCCGTCGATGTTGCCGAACCCCAGCGCGTTGTGCCCGCCGCTGCGGATGGCCAGCGGGAGTCCCTCGGTGGCGGCGTGCCGGAGCGATGCGGCCACGTCCTCCGGCGTCATCGGGCGCAGCACGACCGTGGGTTCGGCCGTGCTCGTGAGCGTGGTCCGTGCCTCGTCGTAGTCAGCGTCGCCCGGCCGGATGGCGATGTGCTCGATGGTCATACGGGTCATACCTCCGTGTCAGGCTGTCGTCTGAAACGACCCTAGAACCTCAAGGAGGCTTGAGGTCAAGGGTGGTCAGGCACAACGACCACATTTTTCGCCTCCGGGAGATCTGGCCCCGGGAGGGATGACACAATCGCCTCATGTCCGCCACCGTTGCCTCCAAGCGTCCGCCGCGCACTCCCCGGCGACGCATCGCGACGGCAATCGGCGTCATCTTCCTGCTCGCCGGCCTCGGCGTGATCGGCTACTTCGCGTGGCAGTACTTCGGCACCAACATCGTGGCGAAGCAGAAGCAGGCGGAGATCAAGAAGGAAACCAAGATCCAGTGGGAGAAGGGTGTCGACGGCAACGCGATCGCGATGCTGCGGGTCGAGCGGTTCGGCGCTGACTACGAGGTGCCGATCGTCAAGGGCTTCGACAAGCGCGCGCTGGCCCGTGGAGTCGGCTGGGACACCGAGAGCGAGATGCCCGGTGAGATCGGCAACTTCGCGATAGCCGGCCACCGCGTCACGCACGGCGAGCCGTTCAGCAAGTTCCCCAAGCTCGAGAAGGGCGACGAGGTCGTCGTCGAGACCCGGCGCAAGATCTACACGTATGAGCTGCGCAACTCCGGGACCTCGATCACCGTCCCGTTCTCCACGCCGTGGCCCCTGTGGCGCGTGCCGGATCCGGACGGCCGCAACCAGAAGCCGACCGAGCGACTCCTGACGATGGTGACGTGCTCCGAGCTGTTCCACACCGACAACCGCAGCGTCGTGATCGGCGAGCTCGTCTCGACGTACGACAAGCCGACGGCCACCACCACGACCAACGGCTGATTCCGGCCCGCGGGACACGCCTTAGGCTGCTCCCATGCATGGCTACCAGCGCGAGTTCATCGAGTTCTCCCTCGAGCACGAGGTGCTCCGGTTCGGTGAGTTCACGCTGAAGTCAGGCCGTACGTCGCCGTACTTCTTCAACGCCGGGCTGTTCAACACGGGCGCGCGGCTCGCCGCCCTGGGCCGCTTCTACGCCACCGCGATCGACCGGAGCGGCATCGAGTTCGACGTCCTGCTCGGGCCGGCCTACAAAGGCATCCCCATCGCCTCGGCGGCAGCGGTCCAGCTCTCGGAGCAGCTCGGCCGTGACGTGCCGTGGTGCTTCAACCGCAAGGAGCCGAAGGACCACGGCGAGGGCGGCCTGATCGTGGGCTCGCCGCTCGAGGGCCGGGTGCTGATCGTCGACGACGTGATCACCGCCGGCACCGCGATCCGCGAGGTCATGGACATCGTGGACAGCGCGGGCGCCGAGGTCGCGGGCGTCATCGTCGCGGTCGATCGTCAGGAGCGCGGCACCGGCGAGCTGTCCGCGATCCAGGAGGTTGAGCGGGACTTCGGCGTCCCGGTCGTCTCGATCATCGACTTCGGCCAGATCGTCCAGTACGTCGAGGAGTCCGGCCGGCACGCCGAGCACCT
>NZ_JAKFCB010000268.1:0-2184 GCF_036676885.1 Aeromicrobium sp. | reverse complement strand
ACGTGTCGAGCTTCTCGTGCGCGCGCTTCTTGGTCTCGTCGCTCATCCAGGGCAGCGCCGAGATGCTCTGCCGGTACGCCTCGAGGAGGTTGTCGATCAGCTCGGTCATCCGCTCCTTGGAGGCGGGCGGGAACTCCGTGCGTACGTAGATCTTGCCGACCGCCTCGCCCATCGCGCCCTCGACGAAGCCGACTCCGCGCTTCCACCGGGGCCGCAGCTCGTCGGTGCCGCTGAGGGTCTTGCCGTAGAACTCGAAGTTGGCGTTGACGAACGCCGACGACAGATAGGGCGACGCGCTGTGGACGACCTGCCAGCGCAGCCAGTCCTTCCAGGCCTCGAGCTCGTCCGGGACGAGCAGCGTCTCGAGTCCTTCGAGGTATGACGGCTGGGCGACCACGACCTCCGCGATGACCGGCGCGGGGATCTGCGCGGCGTCGGACCACCGGGTCCAGTCGAACGATGGAGCGAGGGCTTGCAGGCCGTCGAGCGCGAACAGGTTGTAGGTCTTCTGGGCGTCGCGCGACTCCACGTTGTCCCAGTGGTACGAGGCGATGCGGGTCTCGAGCTCCATGATCCGCTGCGCGCGGCCGGCGGTGTCGTCGAGCCCGGCCAGCCCGAGCATCGTCGTGAGGTGCTCGACGTACGCCTCGCGGATCGCGGCCGAGCTCTCCTCGCGGTAGTAGGCCTCGTCGGGCAGGCCGATGCCGCCCTGGCCGAGGTGGGTCACATAGCGGTCGGGCTGGCCGCTGTCGGGGCCGATGTACATGCCGAAGACGCTGCCGACGCCCTGGCGATCGAGGGTGCCGAGCGTCGAGATGAAGCCGGGAATGTCGGTGATGGCGTCGACCTGGGCGAGCTCGCTCTCGAGCGGTGTGGCGCCGAGCTGCTCGACTCGGTCCTCGTCCATGAAGCTCGCGTAGAGGTCGCCGATCTTGCGCTGCTCGTCGTCCTCCGGCGCCTTGCTGGCGGTCTCGATGATCTCGCGGACCTTGGCCTCGGCCTCGTCGACGAGCGTCACGAACGAGCCCGCGGTGGCCCGGTCGGGCTTGATCTCGGCCGTACGCAGCCACGGCCCGTTGACGTGCCGGAACAGGTCGTCTTGAACGCGCGTGGAGGGGTCGAACTGTGTCATGTCGATGCCGTGGGTCACGCCAGTAGGCTACACAGGTGAGCAAGACCCATCCCGCTGAACTGACCGTGATCCGGACCGAATTCGTGGCACCCTCGATGCGTCGGGTGGTGTTCGGCGGCGAAGGGTTTTCGGAGTTCCTCGGCCGGCATGCGGTGCTCAACAACGACGTGCACGATGGCGGCAGGTTCACCGACGAGTACGTCAAGCTCGTCTTCCTCGCCGACGGCTTCGACTATCCGCGTCCGCTCGACCTTGCCGCGGTGCGCGAGACGATGCCGCAGGAGGCCTGGCCGGTGCTGCGGACCTACACGATCCGCTGGATCGATCCCGAGGCGCAGGAGCTCGCGATCGACTTCGTGGTGCACGGTGACGAAGGCATCGCCGGCCCGTGGGCGGCTCGTGCCGAGCCCGGCGACCTCCTGCACCTGCGCGGTCCCAGCGGGGCCTACGCGCCCGATCCCACGGCCGACTGGCACCTGTTCGTCGGCGACGAGGCCGGACTCCCGGCGATCTCCGCGGCCCTCGAGGCGTTGCCGGCCGGCGCCCGCGCGGTGGCGTTCATCGAGGTCGGGGGAGCGGTCGACGAGGTTCCGATCGCGACCGTCGCCGAGCTCGAGATGCACTGGCTGCACCGTGGCGACGCGCCCGCGGGCTCGACGACGCTGCTCGACGACGCCGTGCGCGCGTGGGACTGGCTCCCGGGCCGGGCCCAGGCCTTCATCCACGGCGAGTCGGCGCTGCTCAAGAGCGTGCGACCGTACGTGCTCACCGATCGCGGCGTGGCCCGGGCCGACGTGTCGGTGTCGGCCTACTGGCGCCGCGGCACGACCGAGGAGGGCTTCCGCGAGTGGAAGTCGGCGCAGCAGGACGCGGTCATGCGACCGGGGGCGTCCTGAAGAGTGCCCTGACGGTAACCTCGTCGGGTGACTGAACTCCGCAATGTGGCCGTCGTCCTGGCCGGTGGCACCGGTACGAGGGTCGGCCTGTCGATCCCCAAGCAGCTCATCAAGATCGCCGGCAAGACGATCATCGAGCACACCATCGCGGCGTTC
>NZ_JAKFCB010000267.1:0-2896 GCF_036676885.1 Aeromicrobium sp. | reverse complement strand
GGCGGCCGGCGATTGTCACTCCAATCTGGTCCCAGTACGCCCGGGTGTAGTCGTAGGACACCTGCGACACCTTCAACGCGCCGCTCTCGTCCAACGGCACGTCACCGCTGGACAACCAGTCGAACAGCGGTCCGGGCTGGTCGTTCTCGTCCGCGACGAAGCCGTCGACCGACACCGAGCTGTACATGACCACCTTGCCCACGGGGCTCTCCTCTGCTTTGGGTGCCCCCAAATTAGCGCGCCGTGAGCTGTCGCTCTGGTAGGAAATCAATCGGCCGGCCGCGGCCAGCCATACGCGTCAGGCGATCTGGGTGTTGCGCATCTGCGGCTGCGCCAGCGGCCAACCGGCCGGATCGTCGAGCGAACGGCCGACCTTGCGGGCGTAGTGGTTCCAGTCCTCGGCGCGGCCCGCGAACCAGATGATCTGACGGAGCATGAGGCTCTCGAGGTCGCCGGCCGCAACCGTCGGGTGGCGCCGGCCGATCTCATAGGCGATCTCACGCGCCGCGCGGGCGTCGGCGGTCGCATCGTGTGCGTTGTCGAGCGGCACCTCGTAGTAGGCGGCCACATCGGTGAGCCGCCGCGGGCCGAGGCCGCCGCGCTCGATGCCCCAGTCGATGACATAGGGATCGACGACGAACAGGCGCTCCCAGTCGGGCTGTGTCAGGCCCCATCGATCAGCCTCGGCACGCAGCATCGTGAGGTCGTAGGCGGCATTGAAGACCACGAGCCCGACGCCACGTTCGATCAGGTCCTGCACCCAGGCGATGACCTCGGCGAGCGCGTCGACGGGTGCCGGGGCTCCGGCCAGCGCCTCAGCGGTGAGTCCGTGGACCTCGGCCGAGGCCGGCGGAATCGGGACGCCGGGGTTGATCAGGCCCGAGAAGTCGTGCCCGCGGTCGTCGAGCAGGGCGTAGCTCAGCACCCGGTCGGTCCACGGGTCGACGCCCGTGGTCTCGAAGTCGAGAGAGGCCAGCGCGACCTGGTGCCAGCCCGGATGGTCACCGCGTGGGGGCGGCGCGGGTGAGCACTCGACGCAGACGGTGCGCCAGCTGCCGGGAAAGCCGATGAGCTGTCCGGCCGCGATCTCGACCGTGGCTTCGCACACGGCGCACAGCCCGGCGTACTTGTTGGCTCTCATGGTGATCACGGTAGGTGCCGGGGCGGACAACGGACTTCAGACACACCGATGTGGCGGTCTCGCCTCAGCGCGACGCGGCTTCAACCAGCGCGCGGAACAAGCCCGCATCCTCGATGCGCTCGGGGTGCCACTGCACCGCCAGCCAGAACGGTCGCGACGGGTCCTCCATCGCCTCGAGCACGCCGTCGGCCGCGTGCGCGGCGGCGACGAACCCGGGGTGCTCGCGTACGGACTGGTGGTGGTGGCAGTGCACCGAGCCCTTCTCGCCGACGGCGCGACGCAGCAACGTACCCGGCACGACATCGACGTCGATCACCCCGAACTCGGGACCACCGGGCGAATGCTCCTCATGCCCGGCGATGTCCGGCACGTGCTGGTCGAGCGACCCGCCTGCATGCACCGCCATGACCTGCATGCCGCGGCAGATGCCGAGCACCGGCAGCCCCGCAGCGGCAGCCGCGTCGAGCATCGCGAGCTCCCAGGCATCGCGGTCCTCGCGCCAGCCGACCGTACGCTCGTGGGGCTCCTCGTCGTACCGGCTCGGATCGACATCGGCGCCGCCGGCGATGATCAGCCCGTCGATCCGCGCCGCCACCGACGACGCACCGCTCGGGTCGCCGGGCGGCAGCAGCACCGCGACTCCCCCGGCAGCCTCGATCGATCGCGAGTAGACCGCATGGAGCACGTCGGCCTGCTCGTGCCAGAGGCCCCACCGCGACTGCTCGCGGTAGGTCGTGACTCCGATCAGCGGCTTCATCGTCACACCGGCGTGACGTACGCCCCGGAGATGCCGCCGTCCACGAGGAACGTCGACGCCGTCATGAAGCTCGACTCGTCCGACGCCAGGAACAGCACCGCATTGGCCATCTCCTCGGGCTCGGCGAACCGGCCCAGCGGCACGTGCACCAGCCGGCGCTCGGCCCGCTCCGGGTCGCTCGCGAACAGCTCGCGCAGCAGCGGCGTGTTGACCGGGCCGGGGCACAGGGCGTTGACGCGTACGCCCTCACGCGCGAACTGCACGCCGAGCTCGCGCGACATCGACAGCACGCCGCCCTTGGAGGCCGAGTACGAGATCTGCGACGTCGCCGCACCCATGACCGCGACGAACGACGCGGTGTTGATGATCGAGCCCTTGCCCTGCTCGAGCATGTAGGGCAGCGCCGCCTTGCAGCACAGGTAGACGCTCGTCAGGTTGACGTCCTGCACGCGCTTCCACGCCTCGAGGTCGGTGTCGAGGATCGAGTCGTCCTCCGGCGGCGAGATGCCGGCGTTGTTGAACGCGATGTCGACCGAGCCGTACGTGTCCTTGGCGGTCTTGAACAGCGCGTCGACCTGCTCCTTGTCGGTGACGTCGACGTGCACGTACGTCCCGCCGACCTCCTTCGCGATGCCGGGCCCCTTGGCGTCGTCGAGGTCGCCGATGACGACGTTGGCGCCCTCCTCGGCGAACCGGCGTACGGTCGCCAGCCCGATGCCCGAGCATCCGCCCGTCACGACGGCGGTCCTGCCTGCAATACGTCCTGCCATGATTCTCACTTTCGGTCCTTGAGCTTGTCGAAAGGACCTCCCGACAAGCTCAAGGTGCGGTTAGTCGTTGGAGATGAAGATGTTCTTGACGTCGGTGAAGGAGTGCGGCGCGTCCGGGCCGAGCTCGCGGCCGATGCCGGACTGCTTGAAGCCGCCGAACGGCGTCCAGTAGCGCACCGACGAGTGCGAGTTGACGCTCAGCGCACCGGCCTCGACGGCTCGCGAGAC
>NZ_JAKFCB010000266.1:0-10514 GCF_036676885.1 Aeromicrobium sp. | reverse complement strand
CACCAGCGAGGAGTAGACCATGACCAACATCGTCGACCAGGTCGCCAGCGCATCGCTGCGCACCGACATCCCCGATTTCCGCGCCGGCGACACGCTGGACGTGCACGTCAGGGTCATCGAGGGAAGCCGTTCGCGCATCCAGGTGTTCAAGGGCGTCTGCATCAAGGTGCAGGGCTCGGGCATCGGCCGTACGTTCACAGTCCGCAAGGTCAGCTTCGGCGTCGGCGTGGAGCGGACGTTCCCGCTGCACACCCCGGTCATCGAGAAGATCGAGGTCGCCACTCGTGGTGACGTCCGTCGGGCCAAGCTCTACTACCTCCGCAGCCTGCGTGGCAAGGCCGCCAAGATCAAGGAAAAGCGCGAGGTCTGAGCACCGGTGAGTTGCCTGCCGCGCCGTTGACGGTGCGGGTTAGGCTCACTGCGTGACACGTCTGGCCAAGGGATCCACGATTCGGCGTGACGCCGGGATCTACGGTTTCGAGCGCGCGCTGGCCCGCCAGGGTCTGCACCCCGTCGCGGGTGTCGACGAGGCGGGCCGTGGCGCGTGCGCCGGGCCGCTGGTGGCGTCCGCTGTCATCCTCGAGCGGCCGATCAAGGGCCTCGCCGACTCCAAGCTGCTCACCGAGGCGCGCCGCGAGGCCTGCTTCGACCTGATCATGGAGCGCGCGGTCGACGTGTCGGTCGTCGTGATCCCGGCCGCCGAGTGCGACCGCATGGGCCTGCACGTCGCCAACATCGCCGCGCTCCGCCGGGCACTGGCGCGCCTCACGGTGCGCCCCGGTTACGTCCTCACCGACGGGTTCCCGGTCGACGGGCTCGGCGCCCCGGGCCTGGCGATGTGGAAGGGCGATCGCGTCGCGGCTTCGATCGCAGCGGCCTCGGTCATCGCGAAAGTCACCCGGGATCGCATGATGGTGCAGATGCACGAGGACTATCCGGCATACGATTTCGCCACGCACAAGGGTTACAGCACCCCGCTCCACCAGCAGGCGCTGAAGCTGCACGGACCGTGCGCCGAGCACCGTCGGAGATACGTCAACGTACGAGCAGCAATGGAAGGCACGGTTCATGAGCGAGCGTCAGCTGGGGGTCCCCCCACGAGCCCTGCGAGTTGGGGGCGCGAATCATGAGGCAGGTTTCATGCCGTCGCCTCCGTATCGTGGGTTTCAAGTGGAGGCGGCGGCATGAGCTCTGAGGATCTCGAGCGTTACGAGTCCGAGATGGAGCTCGCGCTCTATCGGGAGTACCGCGACGTCGTCACGATCTTCAAGTACGTCGTCGAGACCGACCGGCGCTTCTACCTGTGCAACCAGGTCGACGTGAAGGTCCGCTCCGAGACCGGCGATGCCTACTTCGAGGTATCCATGAACGACGCGTGGGTGTGGGACATCTACCGCCCGGCCCGCTTCGCCAAGAACGTCAAGGTGCTGACGTTCAAGGACGTCAACGTCGAGGAGCTCCAGGGCTCGGACTTCAAGGTGCCCGGCGCCGACGACTGACGTCGAGCGCCATCACCGCGCGGGCATCCGTCGGGCGCGCGACCTCGCGGAACCCCGCGTCGCGGAACAGCTGCACCGAGCCGTGGAACAGCTCGTTGTTGGTGGTCTTGCGCAGGCTGGTGTCGACCGGGTAGGCCTCGACGACCCGCGCGCCGTGTGCGGCCGCGTGATCGACGGCCGCCGCCGTGAGCTCCCTGGCGAGACCCCGGCCGCGGTGCTCACGGCGTACGACGAAGCACGTGATGGCCCAGACGGCGTCGTCGTCGATCGGTTCGGCGCTGGCCTTGATGATGCGTGAGCGGCCCAGCGCCGGCTGCGACGGTCGCGGACCCACTCGCACCCACGCGGCGGCCGCATCGTCGACGTACGCGATGAGGGCCGGCGGCGCCTCGGCACGCGTGAGCTCACGGCGAAGCAGGGCGGCCTTGTCGTCTCGGCTGCAGGCGTCGAACTCCTTGCGGGTCACCATGAACCACTGGCACCAGCAGCTCGCGCCGTCGCCGCCGCCGGTCATGGTCTGCTCGACGTCGGACCAGGGGACGGTGGTCGCGGGCTCGATGCGGATCGTGGGCATGCCTCATCGTACGAACGCGGCCGGACAGAGTCAGTGCGCGAACGGCGGCGGTCCGACGAGCACGATGCCGCCATTGCGCTGCCCGGACGCGGCGATGCGGTCGAAGTCGACCTCGCCGGTGTCCACGTCGTCCGCGATCGGGTCGCTGGCGTCCCAGTAGAACGACTCGATGTTGCCGGGCGTCTGCACGCACAACAGTCGGGCGAAGGGCGACGTGACCATGAAGGCGTGTGGGAGGCCGCGCGTCGCGAGCACCAGGCCGCCTGCGGAGACGCGCTGCTCGGTCCCGTCGAGGTGCGCGAGGATCTCGCCCTCGAGGACGACGAGGGTCTCGTCAGTCTCCGGATGGATGTGCAGCGGCGTGACCTTGCCCTGCACCATGCGGTCCTCGAACATCAAGAAGGCGCCGTTGGACTCCTCCGCCCGAACCTTCCAGGTGTGCACGCCGCCGCCGGCGAACCAGCGGCGCTCGCCCTCCGACGCGGCCTTGACGATGGATGTGGGTGCGGCTGTTGCGCTCATGAGGCCTTCTCCTTGGTTCGCGTCGTGGGACGCGAGTACCATAACGAGACTGCAGTACCATGTCGGGTATGTCAATACCGTACGAGGCCAGCGGCCGCGTCGAGCAGAAGAGTCGTACCCGCGCCGCGCTCGTGGTCGCCGCGCGCGAGATGGTCTCGCGCGGGCTCGCCCCCACCGTCGCGGAGGCTGCCGATGCTGCTGCGGTGTCGCGCACCACCGCCTACCGCTATTTCCCCAACCAGCGGAGCCTCCTCGCCGCTGCTCACCCCGAGACCGGGGCGGAGTCGATGCTCGGCGAGGACCCACCGTCCGACGCTGCGAGCCGGCTGGACGAGGTCGTACGCCGGTTCACCACGATGATCCTGGAGACCGAGGCGCAGCAGCGGACGATGCTGCGACTCTCGCTCGAGGACGATCCCGAAGACCGTGGCGGTCAGCCGTTGCGACAAGGGAGGGCGATCGGCTGGATCACCGAGGCGCTCGAGCCCCTACGTGAACAGCTGTCGGACGACGAGCTGCGCCGGCTCGTGCTCGCGATCCGCAGCGCCATCGGCATCGAGGCGCTCGTCTGGCTCACCGACATCGGTGGGCTCTCCCGCGATGCGGCGGTCGAGCTGATGCGCTGGTCAGCGCAGTCGATGCTGCAGGCCGCGCTCTCCACAGGCACGCCCGGCTCGAAGGCTCTCCGCAAGCCCTAGGTTGCGACGGTCTATGGGTGTGCCACTCGGCGACGGGAGTGCTTCACTGGAAGTGAGCGCGGAGGAAGGGCCATGAGAAGGCGGTCAATGCAGGTGCTGTCGGGCCTGGTCGTCGTGCTCGCCTCGCTCACGGCGTGCGACGGCGGTGACGGTGACGGTGATGGTGACGGCGGTGACGGCAAGCCGTCGTCGGCGACATCCTCCACCGTCACGCCGACGTCTCCCAGCCCGTCCACGACGGCGCCCGCGTCCACCCTCAAGAGCATCCCCGTCTACTACATCGCCGAGTCCCAGGGGTCGTTCAAGCTCTACCGCGAGTTCCGCAACGTGCCGAACACGGGCGGCGCGGTCGCCTCTGCTGTGAGCGCCATGACCCGCCTGGCTCCACGCGACCCTGACTACATGACCCCCTGGCGACCCGCCCGCCGGGTTTCGGTGTCGCGGAACGGGAGCAACCTTGCGGTCGACCTGTCCGGTGACGCGTTCTCGAACACCAATGTCGGCAGCGAGCTCGCCGCGACAGCCGTCCAGCAGCTCGTCTACACCGCCACCGCGGCAGCCTCCCAGAGCGGCACGCCGGCCACCACCGTGACGATCACCAAGGACGGCAAGGCCGCCGACGTATGGGGGACCGTGCGGATCGGCAACGCCATGACGCGCGCCCCGAGGGCCGACGTGCAGGCCCAGGCATGGGTCACCTCCCCGCAGGAGGGCGACATCCGCAAGGCCGGGCAGGTCACCTTTACCGGGTTCGGGACGTCGTTCGAGGCCACGTTCGGGTGGGTCATCCGAACGAGGGCAGGAGCCACGGTCGCCCAGGGATCGGCCATGGGCGGGACCGGAACCGGAGGCTTCGGCTCGCTGTCCTTCCGAGCCCAGCTCGTCCCCGGCACCTACACGGTCGTCCTGTCGACTGACGACCCGTCCGGTGGCGCCGCGGGCCATGGCCCCGCCACTGACGACAAGACCTTCACCGTCCGCTGACGTGGCGTCGAACCGCCCAAACCAGGGCGGGTACTGTTCGGCCGACTGCGCTGTCCACAGGGCTTCCCGGCTCGACGGCGGTCCACAGGGTGTGGGACGGCGGCGGACAACCGTGGGTCTGCGCCGCGAGGGTTGCGGGATGACGTACGCGCGCAACAAGGCCCTCGGCACCTACGGCGAGCGGGTCGCCGCCGACCATCTCGAGGCGCTCGGCATGGTCGTGCTGGCCCGCAACTGGACCTGCCGGTTCGGCGAGATCGACATCGTCGCCCGTGACGGATCGACGCTCGTGATCTGCGAGGTCAAGACCCGCACGAGCAACCATCACGGAGGGCCGTTCGAGGCGATCACCGGCCACAAGGCCACGCGGCTGCGGCGCTTGGCGATGCACTGGCTCGAGGTCCACGACGTGCAGCCGCCGAGCGTACGCATCGACATCGTCTCGGTCGTCGTGCCGCCGCGGGGCGCTCCGGTCGTGGACCGCATCGCGGGAGTCGCCTGATGGCCGCCGCGACGCACTCGGTCACCCTCGACGGCCTGTCGGGTCGGCCGATCGAGGTCGAGGTCGACATCTCGGGTGGCCTGCCGGCGACGGTGCTGGTCGGGCTCGCCGACACGATGGTCAACGAGGCGCGGGACAGGTGCCGCTCGGCGGTGTCCAACTCCGGCACGACGTGGCCCGATCAACGCGTGACCATCAACCTCGCCCCCTCGACGCTCCCGAAGACGGGTTCGCACTACGACCTGGCGATCGCCCTCGCGGTGTTCGCCGCCAAGTCGCTCGTTCCCACGGATCGGCTCGCGGGTTCGGTCTTCCTCGGCGAGCTCGCGCTCGACGGCCGGCTGCGGGCCATACGCGGTGTCCTGCCGGCGACGCTCGCCGCTCTGGACGCCGGCTTCGACCGGGTCTTCGTCCCGGAGGTCAACGTGCCCGAGGCCGAGCTCGTGCGGGGCATCTCGGTGGTCGGGGTGCGGTCGTTGCGGCAGACCGTCGCGCTCCTGACAGGTGGTGAGGAGCCGGACGACCCGCCCGTGCCGCCGCTCGACGAGATCCCCGGCATGTCCTGGACCTCGGCCGACCGGCTGGCCCACCTCGACCTCGCCGACATCGCCGGTCAGGAGGACTCGCGGATGGCGCTCGTCGTCGCCGCGGCCGGCGGCCACCACCTGCTGATGACCGGGCCGCCGGGCATCGGCAAGACCATGCTGGCCCAGCGGCTGCCGGGGCTGCTGCCCGACCTCACGCACGAGCAGTCACTCGCGGTCAGCGCGGTGCACTCGGTGGCCGGCGTGCTGCCGAGCGACGCCCCGCTGCTGCGGCGGCCGCCGTTCCTCGACCCGCACCACACCGCGAGCGCGGTGTCGATCGTCGGTGGCGGCAGCAAGGCCATCCGCCCCGGCGCGCTGTCCCTGGCGCACCACGGCGTGCTGTTCCTCGACGAGGCTCCTGAGTTCGCGAGCAACGTGCTCGAGGCGCTCCGGCAGCCGCTCGAGAGCGGTCACGTCGTGGTCTCCCGCGCGGCCCAGACTGCGGCCTATCCGGCCCGGTTCCAGCTCGTCGTCGCCGCCAACCCCTGCCCGTGCGGCCTCAGCTCGGCGGTCAGCGACCAGTGCCGGTGCACCCCGCTGATGCGTCGCCGATATGCCGACCGGCTCTCCGGACCCATTCGCGATCGCATCGACATCCACCGCTCGCTCTCTGCGCTGTCACGTCCTGAGCTGACCAATGCGCTCGCCGGTGGACGGTCGACCGCCGAGCTGGCGGGCAGCGTCGCCGAGGCGCGGGAGCGACAGGCGCACCGCCTGCGCGAGACACCGTGGCGGCTCAACAGCGAGGTGCCCGGTGTCGAGCTGCGCAAGCACTGGCCGGTCAGCGACCAGGGGCGCGTGCTGGTCGACCAGCAGCTGCGCACCAACAAGCTCAACGCCCGGTCCGCCGACCGGATCCTGCGGCTGTCGTGGAGCGTGGCCGACCTGCACGGTCACGCGGCCCCGACCGGGGACGATGTCGACACGGCGCTGTCGCTCAGGCGCGGTACGCCCTTGGGCAGCGCTCTCCGCGACATGGTGCAGGCCTCGTGACGCGTCAGGACCGGCTCGGCCTGAGCCTGGTGGTCGAGCCCGGAGACCCCCGCCTGCGCAACCTGCTGCTGACTCATCAGCCGTCCGAGATCCTCGCAGCCATCCTGGGGCGTCACCGGCTGGCTGAGACCCGGATCCCCGAGGCGTGGACCGAGCGCGGCCGCGACCTCGACCGCACGGCCGAGACGGCCGCCGCCCGGGCCAAGGCAGCGGGCCTGCGCTGGGTCACCCCCGGAGACAAGGAATGGCCGGCGGCGTTGTCCGACCTCGACCACCTCGAGCCGTTGCACGGGGCGACGGGCGCGCCTGTCGGACTGTGGCTTCGTGGTGTGGGACATCTCGCCGAGATGTGCGAGCAGAGCGTGGCGATCGTCGGCGCTCGGGACTGCACGACGTACGGGGCCGAGTGCGCCTCCGAGCTGGCGGCCGATTGCGCCGACGCCGGATGGACCGTCATCAGCGGGGCGGCCTACGGCGTCGACGGCTGCGCGCACCGCGGGGCGTTCCTCATGAACGCGCCGACCGCCGGGGTGCTCGCCTGCGGAGCCGACCTCGACTATCCGAAGTCGCACGGTGCCCTCATCACCCGGATCGCCGAGGTCGGGGTGGTCATCAGCGAGCAGGCGCCAGGGGAGAAGCCGCTCAAGAACCGGTTCCTGTCCCGCAACCGGATCATCGCCGCCCTGACGCAGGGCACCGTCGTGATCGAGGCGGCCGTACGCAGCGGATCGCTCAACACGCTCAACTGGGCCGACCAGCTCGGCCGGACCACGATGGCGTTGCCGGGCCCGGTGACCTCACAGCAGTCGGCCGGCGTGCACGCCGCGCTCCGCGCCGGCAAGGCCGTGGTCGTGACGAGCGGCCGCGAGATCGTGGCGGAGCTGGCCGGTCTGGGCGCCGGCTCCGAGGAGCAGCCTTCGCTGCCGCTCACGGAGTTCGACCGCCTGCCGCCCGCTGCGCGCACCACGCTCGATGGGCTCGACTGGTCCACGGCCCGCAGGGTCTCCGAGATCGCGTCGGCGGTGCGGCTCAGCTCGCGTGAGGTCAGCGCGGCGCTCGGCCTGCTCGAACGGCGCGGGCTCGTGATCCGGGCCGGGGCCGAATGGATGTTGTCCCGGCGCGCCGACGTGGGCTGAGCTAGGAGCTGCTGGGGTGGAACACCGGTTCGGGGACCAGGTGCAATGACTCCGCGGCCTGGGCCAGGTCGGGATACGCGCTGTGGGTGCCGGCGACCTGCACCGACCACGACGCCGCGGCGGTGGCCCAACGGACCGCCTCGCCCAGGCTCGCGCCGGAGCCCAGCCGGGTGGCGAGGTGGCCGATGAACACGTCACCGGCACCCGTGGTGTCGCGCACGTCGACACGGGGCGCCGGCTGAACACCCTGCTCGCCGGGCGCGGTCCAGACGGCGCCGTCCGACCCGAGGGTCGTCACGACGCTGCGGGCGCCTCGCTCCATCAGCTCCGCCTGTGCGGTCAGCGCCTCGGAGGGGCCGGTGATCTCCCGCCCACTGAGGAAGGCGAGCTCGTGCTCGTTCACCACGAGCGGGTCGCAGCATGGGAGCAGCTCCTCGGAGACCGGGCGTGCCGGTGCCGCGTTGAGGACGAATCGGCCGGCGGTGAGTCGCGCGGTCCGTTCGATGACGTCGTCCGGCACCTCGAGCTGGCAGATCACGACGTCGGCGGCCGCGACCAGGGCATCCGTGTCGGCGTCGGCTTGCTGCCACGCCCAGTTGGCGCCGGAGACCACGACGATCGTGTTGTCGTGGTCCGCGACATTGATGTACGCAACGCCGCTCTCCGCGCCGTCGACCGCGTGCAGGTGCCGGTTGCCGACGCCGTATGCCTCGAGCCCGTTCCTCAGCATGTCTGCGTTGGCGTCATCTCCGACCCGGCCGACGAACTCCACGTCGGCGCCGGCGAGCCGCGCCGCGACCGCCTGGTTGGCACCCTTGCCTCCCACGTTGCGCCGCACGTGCTGGGCGATGATCGTCTCTCCGGGCACGGGGAGGTGAGCCAGCTCCACGACGACATCGAGGTTGATGGAGCCGAGCACCACGACGGCCGGCCGCCGGTCGCTCCGATCCAGAGCGCGTGCTGTCGCGGTGTCCATGTGGGTCTCCTGTGTCATGGGTGGGCTCAGACGATGTTGAGCTCGGGGCGCGGTTCGGTGCCCGAGAAGCGTTCGGCGGTGAGGCTGCTGACGTCGACGCCGGGCGTGGTTCCGAGGAAGAGGTCCCGCATCACCTCACCGACGGCGGGGCCCATCAGGAAGCCGTGCCCCGAGAAGCCCGTGGCGTACAGGAATCGCGAGACCTCGGGCGCCTCGCCGATGACCGCGTTGTGGTCGGGAGTCATCTCGTACAGGCCTGCCCAGCCGGACTGCAGGCCGATCTCGCCCAGGCCGGGCAGACGGCGTTCCATGACGCCGGCCAACGCCTCGAGCCAGTCGCTCGAGCGCGAGAGGTCGAAGCCCCAGGAGTCGGTCTCCTCGGACATGCCGAGCAGCAGACCGCGTCCTTCCCGGTGGAAGTAGAACGATGTGGAGAAGTCGATCGTGAAGGGGGTCGCCGGATCGAGGCCGTCGACGGGCTCCGTGACGACGATCTGGCGCCGGAGCGGATCAATGGGAAGGTCGACCCCGGCCCACTCGCCGACGGCTCGCGACCACGCGCCTGCGGCGCACACGACGGATGCTGTGGCGATCGAGCCCCGGTTCGTCCGGACCTGTGTGATCTGTCCGCCCTCGGTGATCACATCGGTTGCCTCGCAGCCCGTGATGAGCTGTACGCCGAGCCGTCGGGCAGCCGTGGCGTAGCCGAGGACGACGGATTCCGGCGTGCAGTGACCGTCCCTGGGCGACCAGAGGGCCGACCTGAGTCCGGTGGTGTCGATCATCGGCGAGAGCTTCTTGGCCTCCTCGACGCCGATCATCCGGCTGGCGACCCCGAGGGAGTTCTGGATCTCGACGGCGTCGGCGAACGCCCCCTCGTGCTCCTCGTCGTCGATCAGGAAGAGGTAGCCGACCTGGTGCAGGTCGATCTCCTGGTCGAAATCCGTGCCGAACCGTTCGAACGCCTCCAGGCTGCGCAGGCCGAGCCGGATGTTGATCTCGTCGGAGAACAAGGCACGTACGCCACCGGCTGCCTTGCAGGTCGAACCCGCGCCGAGGGCATCCCGCTCGATCAGGACGACATCCTCGACGCCGGCTGCGGCCAGGTGATAGGCGGTGCTGAGGCCGATGACGCCTCCGCCGATCACGACGACCGATGCCCGCGTCGGCAAAGCCTTGGCCACGGTGACCGCCCTTCCTCGCCGGTGGTGGGATGTGCACGCCTAGCATCCCTGATGGTTTCGAGGATCTCGGCGAGAGGTGCATGTCGACCGGCATTGTCGGTGGCCGGAGCCCCGCCCGTCGACAGGCGATCGGCGCGCCGACGTCCGGTGACGGATCGTCCGGCGCACACTTGAACCGATGACAGCAGAGCCAGAGGGACCGGGCGAGGCCTGGTCGGCGGTCCTTGCCGCCTACGAGCAGCACCTCCGGGCCGAGCGCGACCTCTCGGCCCACTCGGTGCGCGCCTACCTCACCGACCTCGAGAGCCTGGCCATGCACGCCGAGCGACTCGGCGTCCATGATCCCGCGGGGCTGTCGATTCGTACGCTGCGGAGCTGGCTCGCGAATCTGCAGACGCTCGGCAAGGCCCGCACGACGATCGCCCGCCGGGCCACGTCGGCGCGGGTGTTCACGCTCTGGCTTGCGCGTACGGGCCGCGCGGCTGCGGACGCCGGGGCGCTGCTGGCGAGTCCCAAGGCGCACCGCGAGCTGCCGGTCGCCCTCAGCGAGACCGAGGTCAGGGCGTTGCTGGATGCGACGGTTCAGTCACTCGCGGAGGACGGGCCGCGCGGGCTTCGCGACCTCGCGATCCTCGAGGTGCTGTATGCCACGGGCATTCGCGTCGGTGAGCTGGTCGGGCTCGACATCGACGACCTGGATCGCGGCCGCAGGGTCGTCCGGGTCTTCGGCAAGGGCCGCAAGGAGCGTTCGGTGCCCTACGGGTTGCCGGCGTCGGAGGCGATCGAGCTGTGGCTCGAGCGCGGCCGTCCGGCCGTCGCCACGGAGTCCAGCGGCGCGGCGGTGTTCCTCGGTATGCGC
>NZ_JAKFCB010000265.1:0-2953 GCF_036676885.1 Aeromicrobium sp. | reverse complement strand
CGCGCTGTTCAAGGCCCGGCCCAGCCCGTTCTACATCCTCGACGAGGTCGAGGCGGCGCTCGACGACGCCAACCTCGGCCGCCTGCTCGAGCTCTACGAGGAGCTGCGCGCCAACTCGCAGCTCGTCATCATCACGCACCAGAAGCGCACGATGGAGGTCGCCGACGCGCTTTACGGCGTCTCGATGCGCGGCGACGGCGTGTCGGCGGTCATCAGCCAGCGCCTGCGCGAGGAAGAAAACGCCTCGTGACCGAGCGCCAGCTGGGGGCACCCCCACGAGCTCTGCGAGTAGGGGGCGGGAACCGAAGGTACGTCGCGCCGGCTTTCGAATATCGTTTGCTCTTGTCTCGGAAGCCGGTGTGAGCGAGGCCCGGGTGCGTACGGACTTTCCGGTCCTGCGGACGATCACGACGCGGTGGGCGGACGAGGACGTCTACGGCCACGTCAACAACGTCGTCTACTACTCGTTCTTCGACACCGCGGTCAACGGCTTCCTGATCGACGCGACCGGCACCGACATCCGCCGGCTCGACGCCGTGGGCCTCGTCGCCGAGACGCAGTGCGAGTTCCTGCGCGAGCTCGGCTTCCCGGGCGACGTGCAGGCCGGGCTCGCCGTCACGAAGCTCGGCACGTCGAGCATCGTCTACCGCATCGGCCTGTTCCAGGGAGACAGCGACGAGCCGGCCGCGATCGGCCGCTTCGTCCACGTCTATGTCGACAGCGCCACACGCGCCGTCACGCCGATCCCCGAGGCGATACGCACCGCGGTCGCACCGCTCGTCACGTCGTGACGGTGAACGGAGCGTAAGGTCCGACCATGAGTGAGCGCGCCACGTACGTCCTGGTCGACGGCGAGAACATCGATGCCACGCTGGGCCAGTCGATCCTGGGCCGCCGCCCCAACCCGCACGAACGCCCGCGGTGGGACCGGCTGCTGCAGTTCGCCGAGGACGCGTGGGGCCAGCCGGCGACGGGGTTGTTCTTCCTGGCCGCCAACGGCGAGCTCCCGATGCCGTTCGTGCAGGCCCTCACCGCGATCGGCTTCCGCCCCGTGCCGCTGTCGGGCGCTTCGGATGACAAGGTCGTCGACATCGCGATCCAGCGGACCCTGGTCGAGCTTTCCCGTCGCGATGCCGACGTCATGCTGGCCAGCAACGACGGCGACTTCATCCAGCAGCTGGAGCCGCTGGTGGGACCGGGACGTCGCACCGCACTGCTCGCGTTCCGTGAGTTCCGCAATGCCGGCTTCGTCCCGCTGTTCGAGCGCGGGTTGGAGTTCCACGACCTCGAGTACGACGTCAAGGCGTTCAACGACCGGTTGCCGCGCATCCGCATCATCCCCATCGACGAATTCGACCCGAACGACTTCCTCTGACCGGTGCGGGTCAGGTGCCGTGGCGTGACGCGCCCGCCTCGGGGGAATCTGCGCGGGCCGGACCGTCTGCATAGGATCAGGACGTGTCCCTGACTGTTCTGCTCCTGATCATCCTTGCCGTCATCGTCCTGCTGGGCGTCGGCATCGGCCTCGTCATCGGCCGCGGCCGCAAGGAGCTGCCGCCGCCGTCCGAGCTCGACCGGGTCACCGAGGAGGTCATCGAGCATCCGGAGCACCCGGAGCCGCACCTGGAGGACGAGGAGCCGGCCACCGCCGTCGAGACGATCGAGCGGCCCGAGGCACCGCAGGGACGGCTCGTACGCCTGCGCGCCCGGCTCGCCAGGTCGCAGGGCTCGCTCGGCAAGGGCCTGCTCGCGGTGCTCAGCCGCTCCACCCTCGATGACGACGCCTGGGAGGAGCTCGAGGACACGCTGCTGGCCGCCGACGTCGGGGTCACCGCGACCGACGAGCTGGTCGCCAACCTCAAGACCCGGGTCCGGGTCGAGGGCATCGACGATCCCGCTGCCGCGAAGGCGGCGCTCCGTCAGGAGCTCGTGGGCCTGATCAACCCGTCGTTCGACCGTACGCTCCACTCGACCGGTGCCGACGGCAAGCCCGGCGTCGTGCTCCTCGTCGGCGTCAACGGCACCGGCAAGACCACGACCGTCGGCCGGCTCGCCCGCGTGCTGGTCGCCGAGGACAGGACTGTCGTGCTCGGCGCGGCCGACACGTTCCGTGCCGCCGCGGCCGATCAGCTGCAGACCTGGGGCGAGCGCGTCGGCGTGCCGACCGTACGCGGCCCCGAGGGCGGCGACCCGGCGAGCGTCGGGTTCGAGGCGGTCCAGCGGGGCATCGCCGACGGCACGGACGTGGTGCTGGTCGACACCGCCGGCCGGCTGCACACCAAGGCCGGGCTCATGGACGAGCTCGGCAAGGTCAAGCGCGTCATCGAGAAGCAGGCCCCGGTCACCGAGGTCCTGCTCGTCATCGACGCCACGACCGGCCAGAACGGGCTGACCCAGGCCCGGGTGTTCGGTGAGGTCGTCGACGTCACGGGCATCGTGCTGACCAAGCTCGACGGCACCGCCAAGGGCGGCATCGTGATCGCGGTGCAGCGCGAGCTGGGAGTGCCGGTCAAGTTCGTCGGGCTCGGCGAGGGCCCCGACGATCTGGCACCGTTCGACGCCGAGGAGTTCGTCGACGCACTGCTCGCCTGACTGTCGGCCGCTCACGCGTGGCGTAACACGGTGTTTACACAGCAGGCCCATTCGTGATGTGGATGCAACATTGGTGGGCGCGTATCGAAATCCCCTGACACCAGTCTGTGTCGCAACAGGTCGTACCTCGTCCTGCTGCAACGCACACTTCTTTCGGAGGTTTCATGGATACCGGCGATACCGCGTGGATTCTGGCCAGCTCGGCCTTGGTCCTGCTCATGACGCCAGGACTGGCGTTCTTCTATGGCGGCATGGTCCGCTCCAAGACCGTGCTCAACATGATGATGATGAGCTTCATCGCCCTGGCGATCGTGCCGGTGCTGTGGGTCCTCTTCGGCTACTCCCTGGCATTCAGCCCTGA
>NZ_JAKFCB010000264.1:0-4719 GCF_036676885.1 Aeromicrobium sp. | reverse complement strand
AAACCGGCTCGCGCACTGGAGCACACCGAGATCCCCGACGACATCGACGACAAAGTCGTCGTCCTGATCGACGACGTGCTGTTCTCCGGACGTACGATCCGTGCCGCGCTCGATGCGCTCAACGAGATCGGCCGACCCAGCGCCGTACAGCTCGCCGTGCTGATCGACCGCGGACACCGAGAGCTGCCGATACGCGCAGACTTCGTCGGCAAGAACCTGCCGACGTCGCTCAGCGAGAGCGTCAAGGTGCAGCTGGCCGAGACCGACGGTGCCGACCAGGTCGCCATCACAGGAGGTGCAGCATGATCAAGCACCTGTTGAGCGCTGGTGACCTCAACCGGGATGACGCCGTACGCATCCTGGACACCGCCGAGGAGCTCCTCGGCGTCGCGAGCCGCCCGATCAAGAAGCTGCCGACGTTGCGAGGTCGAACGGTCGTCAACCTGTTCTTCGAGGACTCGACGCGTACGCGCATCTCGTTCGAGGCCGCCGCCAAGCGCCTCAGCGCGGACGTCATCAACTTCTCGGCGAAGGGCTCGAGCGTCTCCAAGGGCGAGAGTCTCAAGGACACTGCGCTGACTCTTCAGGCGATGGGTGCCGACGCGGTGGTCGTACGCCACCACAACTCCGGCGCTCCGCACCGCCTGGCACACGCCAAGTGGACCAAGGGCGCGGTCATCAACGCCGGCGATGGAACGCACGAGCACCCGACGCAAGCACTCCTCGACGCATTCACGATGCGGCGTCACCTGGGCGACCTCGAGGGCAAGAACATCACGATCGTCGGCGACGTCCTGCACAGCCGGGTCGCGCGCTCCAACGCGCTGCTGCTCGACACGCTCGGCGCCAACGTCACGCTCGTCGCACCGCCGACGCTGCTGCCGGTCGGGGTCGAGAAGTGGCCGGTCGAGACGTCGTACGACCTCGACTCGTCGCTCGAGAAGGCCGACGCCGTCATGATGCTGCGCGTGCAGCAGGAGCGCATGAACGCCGCGTTCTTCCCCAGCGCCCGCGAGTACAGCCGCCGCTACGGCCTCGACACGCCGCGCCTCAACCGGCTGCCCGAGCACGCGATCGTCATGCACCCCGGCCCGATGAACCGCGGCATGGAGATCACCGCGGACGTCGCCGACCACGTGCGGTCGGTCATCGTCGAGCAGGTCACCAACGGCGTGGCCGTACGCATGGCCGTCCTCTACCTCCTCCTCGGCGGCGCAGCCGGGGAATCCACCAGCGAAGAAGGCACTGAATGACCTCGTACGTCATCCGGGGAGCGAACATCCTCGGCGAGAACGTCAGCGACATCGCGATCGAGGACGGTGTCATCACCGCGATCGGCGCCGGGCTCGAGGGTGACGAGACGATCGACGCGACCGGCCTGGTCGCGCTGCCCGGCCTCGTCGACCTGCACACCCACGTACGCGAGCCGGGCCGCGAGGACGCCGAGACCGTCCTGAGCGGCTCCAAGGCTGCTGCGCGCGGGGGGTTCACCTGCGTGCACGCGATGGCCAACACCGATCCGGTTGCCGACACCGCCGGTGTCGTCGAGCAGGTCTGGCGGCTCGGCCGCGAGGGCGGCTACTGCGACGTCCAGCCGGTCGGCGCCGTCACGATCGGTCTCGGCGGCTCACGACTCGCCGAGCTCGGCGCGATGGCCGACTCCGCCGCCGCCGTCCGCGTGTTCTCCGACGACGGCAAGTGCGTCTCGGACGCCGTGATCATGCGCAGGGCGCTGGAGTACGTCAAGGCGTTCGACGGCGTCATCGCGCAGCACGCGCAGGAGCCTCGCCTGACCGAGGGCGCGCAGATGAACGAGGGCCCGCTGTCCGGCGAGCTCGGCCTGACCGGCTGGCCCGCCGTCGCCGAGGAGGCGATCATCGCCCGCGACGTCCTGCTCGCCGAGCACGTCGGCTCGCGCCTGCACGTGTGCCACCTGTCGACCCGCGGCTCGGTCGAGATCATCCGCTGGGCCAAGGGCCGTGGCATCGACGTCACGGCCGAGGTCACGCCCCACCACCTGCTGCTGAGCGACGACCTGGTGCGCAGCTACGACCCGATCTACAAGGTCAATCCGCCGCTGCGCTCCAACGACGACGTCGCCGCCGTGCGCGAGGGGCTGGCCGACGGCACGATCGACATCGTGGCCACGGATCACGCTCCTCACCCGATGGAGGACAAGGAGTGCGAGTGGTCCGCCGCCGCATTCGGCATGCTGGGCCTCGAGACCGCGCTGTCGGTCGTCCAGCAGACGATGGTCGACACGGGCCTGCTGACCTGGGCGCAGGTCGCCGACAAGATGTCGGCCAAGCCGGCCGCGATCGGCCGCGTGGGCAACCAAGGGCGCCCGCTCGAGGTGGGGGAGCCGGCCAACATCGTGCTGGTCGACCCCGCCGCGTCCCGCGTCATCGATGCTCGCGACACGGCCTCCCTGTCGCGCAACAACCCGTACGCCGGACTGACGCTGCCCGGCGAGGTCGTCGCGACGTTCCTGCGCGGCAGGCCGACCGTCCGCGACCGTGCCCTGGTGGAAGGCGTGACGGTATGACCGCCGCGATCCTCGTGCTCGAGGACGGCCGGGTGTTCCGCGGCGAGTCGTTCGGCGCCGTCGGCGAGACGATCGGCGAGATCGTGTTCTCGACCGGCATGACCGGCTACCAGGAGACGCTCACCGACCCGTCCTACAAGGGCCAGATCGTCGCCATGACGGCCCCGCACATCGGCAACACCGGCATCAATGACGAGGACTTCGAGTCGCGCCGCATCTGGGTCGACGGCTACATCGTCCGCGACCCGGCACGGGTGCGCTCCAACTGGCGCTCCAACCGCTCGCTCGACGACGAACTGGCCACCCAGAACGTGGTGGGGATCTCCGGGATCGACACGCGGGCCCTGACCCGCCACCTGCGTGAGCGCGGCGCCATGCGCGGTGGCATCAGCTCGGCATCGACCGACGTCGACGCGCTGCTCGCCAAGGTCACCTCTGCCCCCGGCATGAAGGGCGCGAGCTTCCTCGCCGACGTCACGACCGACGAGACGTACGTCGTGCCGGCCATCGGTGACAAGCGGTTCACGGTCGCCGCGATCGACCTCGGCATCAAGGGCATGACCCCGCGCCGCATGGCCGAGCGCGGCATCGAGGTGCACGTGATGCCGGCCAGCACGACGTACGAGGAGATCACCGCGATCAACCCCGACGGCGTGTTCATGTCCAACGGACCCGGCGACCCGGCGACCACCGACCACGTCACGGCGGTGCTCAAGCAGGTGCTCGAGGCCCGCATCCCGTACTTCGGCATCTGCCTGGGCAACCAGGTCTTCGGGCGCGCGCTCGACCTCGGGACGTACAAGCTCGTCTACGGCCACCGCGGCATCAACCAGCCGGTCCAGGACCTGACGACCGGCAAGGTCGAGATCACGGCGCACAACCACGGCTTCGCGGTCGACGCGCCGATCGAGGGCACGTTCGAGACGCCGTACGGCCCCGGCCGCGTGACGCACGTCTGCCTCAACGACAACGTCGTCGAGGGGCTCGCGCTGCTCGAGCAGCCGGCGTTCAGCGTCCAGTACCACCCCGAGGCGGCGGCCGGACCGCACGACGCCGCCTACCTCTTCGACAGATTCGTGGATCTCATGCAAGGTGACCGCCCGCTCGCAACTGTGGAAGGCGGTCGTTGAGTCATGCCGAAGCGTTCTGACATCAAGAGCATCCTGGTCATCGGCTCCGGGCCGATCGTGATCGGCCAGGCCTGCGAGTTCGACTACTCCGGCACGCAGGCGTGCCGCGTCCTCCGCGAGGAGGGCATCCGCGTCATCTTGATCAACTCCAACCCGGCGACGATCATGACCGACCCGGAGTTCGCCGACGCGACCTACATCGAGCCCATCACACCGGAGTTCGTCGAGAAGGTCATCGCCCAGGAGCGCCCCGACGCCCTGCTCGCGACGCTCGGCGGCCAGACGGCCCTCAACGCCGCGATCCAGATGCACGAGGCCGGTGTCCTGGAGAAGTACGGCGTCGAGCTCATCGGCGCGTCGATCGACGCGATCCAGAAGGGCGAGAACCGCGAGTCCTTCAAGGCCGTCGTCGACACGCTGCCCAAGGAATGGGGCGCCGAGTCGGCCAAGTCCGTCATCTGCCACACGATGCAGGAGTGCCTCGACGGGGTCGAAGGACTCGGCGGCTATCCCGTCGTCGTACGCCCGTCGTTCACGATGGGCGGCTCCGGCTCGGGCCTGGCCTACAACGAGGCCGACCTGCACCGGATCGCCGGCTCGGGCCTGGCGCTCAGCCCGACCACCGAGGTGCTCCTCGAGGAGTCGATCCTCGGCTGGAAGGAGTACGAGCTCGAGGTCATGCGCGACACCGCCGACAACGTCGTGATCGTGTGCTCGATCGAGAACCTCGACCCCATGGGGGTCCACACCGGCGACTCGATCACCGTCGCGCCGGCGATGACGCTGACCGACGTCGAGTACCAGCGGCTGCGTGACATCTCGATCGGCATCATCCGCGAGGTCGGCGTCGACACCGGCGGCTGCAACATCCAGTTCGCGGTCAACCCCGAGGACGGCCGCATCGTCGTCATCGAGATGAATCCGCGGGTGTCCCGCTCGTCGGCGCTGGCGTCCAAGGCCACCGGCTTCCCGATCGCCAAGATCGCCGCGAAGGTCGCGATCGGCTACACCCTCGACGAGATCCCCAACGACATCACGCAGGAG
>NZ_JAKFCB010000263.1:0-1503 GCF_036676885.1 Aeromicrobium sp. | reverse complement strand
CCGCGCTGGTCGGAGTACGTCGTGGGGCCGCCCCAGTACTGCTCGAGGAACATCGTGAAGCGGTGGGCCGCGGGGCCGAGGTCCTCCTCGGGGTAGAGCGGCCGCAGCACCTCGTCGGTGGCGACGCCCTCGTAGAACGTGTCGACGATGAGCTTGATCGTCTCGTGCCCGCCGATCGCGTCGTAGAACGTCTGCTCTTCGGTCACGCCGGGGGCTCCTCTTCGGTGATGGTGCGGAACGTCGTCGGGATGCGGATGCCTTCGATGTCGAATCGGGCCTTGACCCGCTGGCGCATCGCCCGGGCCACGAGCCACTGCTGCAGCGGTGCGGTCTTGAGCACGACGCGGACGACCGCGCCGTCCTTGTCGAAGCGCTCGACGCCCCACACCTCGGGCTGCTCGATGATGACGTCGTGGAACTCCTCGTCCTCGTACATCGCCGTGGCCTCCTCCTTGAGGATCGCCTGCACATGGTCGAGGTCGGCCTCGTAGTCGACCGTGATGTCGAGGACCGTACGCGCCCAGTTCTGGCTCTGGTTGCCGACGCGGAGGATCTCGCCGTTGCGGACGTACCAGACCGTGCCGTTGACGTCCCGGAGTCGAGTGACGCGCAACCCGACGGCTTCGACGGTGCCGACGGCCTCGCCGAGGTCCACCACGTCGCCGACGCCGTACTGGTCCTCGAGGATCATGAAGATGCCGGACAGGAAGTCCTTGACCAGGTTCTGGGCGCCGAAGCCGAACGCGATGCCGAGGATGCCGGCGCTGGCGATGATCGGGGCGATGGGCTGACCCAGCTTGGCGAGGACCATGACCACGACGACCGCCAGGGTCAGGCCGGTCGTGATGCTCTTGAGCAGCGACCCCATCGTCTCGGCACGCTGCTGGCGCCGCTCGCGTGAGCCGGGCCGGAGGTCGGCAAGGAACTCACCGGCCTTGCTGTTCGCGATGATGCCCGGGACGGTTCCCTTGATGGCTCGTGACACCAGCCGGTCGATCGAACGACACACGAACCAGCGGAACGTCAGGCCGAGGACGATGATCAGGAGGATCGAGGCTGGGGCGGCGACGAACCAGTCGTACGCCTTCCCGGCGGGCAGGTCCCAGTTCACGTCGAGGTAGGGCATTGCTCCAGCCTACGGGTGGATACGATGGGGCCCATGAGGACTCCCGCCCGCCTGCTCGGACTCGCGTTCGCCTTCGTCATCACGTTCTTCGCCGGATCGGCCGCGGCCTTCGCCGACGAGCCCACCGGCGGGGCGTGGCCGGACGGTGAGGAGCGCAGCAATCTCTACCTGCTGGTCCTCTTCGGCGGCGGCACGGTGGGCCTGTTCGTGATCATCACGCTGTTCGCCCTGCTCACCGCGCGCAACAACTACGTACCGCCGGCGCCGGGCAAGGAGATCCACGTGCTCTCTGACACCACCCCCGCCCAGCACCACTGACCCACGGGCACAACCCCGCTGGGAGTGACGATCTGCAGGCTGGCGTCGGCGTGTCGCCT
>NZ_JAKFCB010000262.1:0-14496 GCF_036676885.1 Aeromicrobium sp. | reverse complement strand
ATGTACGTCATCCCGTTCGTCATGGGCCACCTCGACGCGGACAACCCGATGTTCGGCGTCGAGATCACCGACTCCGCGTACGTCGTGGCGTCGATGACCGTGATGGCCCGCGTCGGCAAGACCGTGCTCGACCGGATCGAGGAGCTCGACGCCGACTACGTGCCGGCGCTCCACTCGATCGGTGCTCCGCTCGCCGAGGGTGAGCAGGACGTCCCGTGGCCCTGCAACGAGACCAAGTACATCGTCCAGTTCCCCGAGGAGCGCACGATCTGGTCGTACGGCTCGGGCTACGGCGGCAACGCGCTGCTGGGCAAGAAGTGCTATTCGCTGCGTATCGCCTCGGTCATGGGCCGCGACGAGGGCTGGATGGCCGAGCACATGCTGATCCTCAAGCTCACCTCGCCCGAGAACGTCGTCAAGTACGTCGCGGCGGCATTCCCGAGCGCGTGCGGCAAGACCAACCTCGCGATGGTCGAGCCGACGGTGCCCGGCTGGAAGGTCGAGACGATCGGCGACGACATCGCCTGGATCCGGGTCGGCGCGGACGGCCGCCTGTATGCCGTCAACCCCGAGTTCGGCCTGTTCGGCGTCGCTCCCGGCACCGGCTGGGACACCAACGCCAACGCGATGCGCACGATCGACCAGGGCAACTCGGTGTTCACCAACGTCGCACTGACCGATGACGGCGACATCTGGTGGGAGGGCATGACCGACGAGGCGCCGGCCCACCTGACCGACTGGAAGGGCCGCGACTGGACCCCGGAGTCCGACGAGGTCTCGTCGCACCCCAACAGCCGGTTCTGCACCCCGATCAAGCAGTGCCCGACCCTCGCGGCGGAGTACGACGACCCCAACGGCGTCCCGCTCGACGCGATCCTGTTCGGCGGGCGCCGCAAGACGACGATCCCGCTGGTGACCGAGGCCCGCGACTGGACCCACGGCACGTTCATGGGCGCGACGCTGTCGTCGGAGACCACGGCCGCCGCCACCGGTGCGGTCGGCGTCGTCCGGCGCGACCCGATGGCGATGCTGCCGTTCATCGGCTACGACGCCGGCGACTACTTCAGCCACTGGATCAACATGGCCAAGAACAACGACGAGTCGAAGTTCCCCAAGATCTTCTACGTCAACTGGTTCCGTCGCGACGAGGACGGCGGCTTCCTGTGGCCCGGCTTCGGCGAGAACAGCCGGGTGCTGAAGTACGTCATCGAGCGCGTCGAGGGCAACGTGGACGCGATCGAGACACCGATCGGGCTCGTGCCGGCGCCCGGCGCGATCGACACCGAGGGCCTCGACGTCACTGAGGAGCAGCTCGAGAAGGCCCTGCGTGTCGACGCCGACGAGTGGAAGGCCGAGATCCCGCAGATCAACGAGTGGTTCGAGAAGTTCGGCGACAAGCTGCCGACCGTGCTCTGGACCGAGCTCGATGGTCTGAAGGCGCGCCTCGACGCCTGATCACCAGCGAAGCGCCCCCGGACGTTGACCGGGGGCGTTTCTGCGTCCAGGCCCAGCTTGGTCCCTAAGGAGGCCGCCTGCGGCCGAACGGGAGCGAGCTCTGCGAGCGAAGGGGCCTATGGCGGAAGGCTCGAGCGAGCCTCTCGTCGTACGCCCCTTCGGTCGCTCGTTCCTCGCTCCCTCCCGTTCGGCCGCGGGCGGCCTCACTCGGGGACGGTGGGAGCGTTCGAGGGGACGGGGACGGTGGGAGCGGTTCGGGGTTTCCAGCCGATCGACGGGAGCACGTGCTCGGCGAGCGCCCCGAGCAGCCGGGCGTTGTAGGCGACGCCGAGCTGGTTGGGCACCGTGAGCAGCAGCGAGTCCGCCTCGCGCACCGCGACGTCCTGGGCGAGCTCCTCGGCCAACGCGTCGGGCTCACCGACGTACGACTTGCCGAACCTGGCGATCCCGCCGTCGAGGTGACCGAGCTGGTCCTCGCCGCTGCGCTCGCCGAAGTAGGCGCGATCCTGGGCGTCGAGGATCGGCATGACGCTACGGCTGACCGACACCCGCGGCTCGCGCTCCCAGCCCGCCTCGGCCCACGCGGCGCGGAAGCGCTGGATCTGCTCCAGCTGCAGCTCGTCGAACGGGACGCCGGTGTCCTCGGTCAGCAGGGTCGAGCTCATGAGGTTCATGCCCTGCTCGGCGGTCCACTCCGCCGTGGCGCGCGTGCCCGAACCCCACCAGATGCGATCGGCGAGACCCGGCGACTGCGGCATGATCGGCAACGGCACCGACTGACCCGTCATCCGGGGATCCGACATCACCACGCCCGCACCGGCGATCGCCTTCCGGAACACCTCGGTGTGGGCCCGCGCCATGTCGGCGTCGCTCTGCCCGCCCTCCGGCACATGCCCGAACGACTCGTAGCCGCGGATCGCGGTCTCGGGTGATCCCCGGCTGATGCCGAGCTGCAGCCGGCCTTCGCTGATGAGGTCCGCGGCGGCGGCGTCCTCGGCCATGTAGAGCGGGTTCTCGTAACGCATGTCGATCACGCCGGTGCCGATCTCGATGCGGTTCGTACGAGCGCCGACCGCGGCGAGCAGCGGGAACGGCGACGACAGCTGGCGGGCAAAGTGGTGCACGCGGAAGAACGCGCCGTCGAGTCCGAGCTCCTCGGCTGCGACCGCGAGATCGATCGACTGCAGCAGGACATCGCCGGCCGTACGCGTCTGTGAGCCGGGGATCGCCTGGTAGTGCCCGAAGGAGAGAAAGCCGACGTTCTTCATACCGGGGTCAACGTCGGGGAGCCAGGCGCTGTTCCTACTAGAGTCGGGGCGTGATCGTCGCCGCCCTGCTCGTGCTCGTCCTGGGGCTGGCGACCGGCGTGGTGGCCCGCCGCAGCGTGCTGGCACGTCCGCCCCGTGCCGCGCACTTCCCCGGCCAACCCGCAGGCATCGCCGACCGGCCCCCGGTCCGGTTCCGGGTATGGGCACTCATCGCGGCGGTGCTGACCGCGGCAGTGCTCGTCAGCGCATTCGTCGAGCCGGCTGTTGCGCTGGTGGTCGCCGTCGTCGGCAGCCTCACGCTGGCGGTGATCGCCGGCCTGCTGCACCGGTACGCGCGCGAGTGCGCCCAGGGCGCGGCCGCCGTCGACGCGTACGCTCCGACGATCGCGATCCCGTACGCCGGCAAGGTCGGCGTCCACATCGGCATGTGGTCGCCGTGGGTCGAACGGACCGGCGTCCGCTGGTGCATCGTCGCCCGTACGCCGGCGCTGTTCGGCCAGCTCGCCGAGATGTACCCGACCGTGCCGATCGTGCAGGGGCAGATCCCGGCGAGCGTACGCGGCGCGCTCTACCCGCACGGCGCTGCCGCCAACGCCGACTTCATCGCCGGATCATCCGCGACGCATGCCTTCCTCGGGCACGGCGACAGCGACAAGCCGCTCAGCGCCTCGGAGCGCGTGCTGCAGTACGACCTCATCGCCGTCGCGGGGCAGGCCGCGATCGACCGGTTCGCCGCCGCCGGGCTGTCGATCCCGGCCGACAAGCTGCGCATCATCGGCCGGCCGCAGACCGAGGGCATCGTCCCGGCGACCGGCCCCACGCCCCATCCGGCAACCGTGCTCTACGCACCGACCTGGCGGCATGCCGACGACAACCTCAACGTCTCGTCGCTCGCCGTCGCCGACCGCATCGTCCAGGCGCTGCTCGACCACGGCTGCACCGTCGTGTTCCGGCGCCACTTCGCCGGTCAGAACCACGCGGAGGCCGAGGCGATGATCGTCCGCGTCAACGACCTCCTCGAGGCCGACGCCGCTTCGACCGGACGGCCGCACCGATGGGGTCAGGCCGCGATGGACGAGCCGCTGATCGAGGCGTTCAACTCCGTCGACGCCATGGTCTCGGACGTGTCGGGCATCGTCGTCGACTTCATGGCCAGCAACAAGCCACTCATCATGTATGCCGCGCAGTACGCCGACCCCGAGGCCTTCCGGGCCGCCCACCCGACGGCAGCGGCGGCATACGTCATCGACCGGGACCTCGTACGCCTCGACGAGACGCTGGACGCGGCGCTCGGCAGCGATCCGCTGGCAGCGGCGAGGGCCGAGCGCGCCGACCACTACCTCGGCGGCCCCGATCGCGCCGACCCGGCGCGGCGGTTCATGGACCTGGTCACGGAGCTGGCGACCAGGCCGGTCGAGTAGCCTGCGAGCCTGCTAGCAGATGTTCACTGCAGCAGCCCGTCGCGTAGAGCGGCGGCCATCGTCGGCGCGAGCGGCAGGCGTGGGATCAGCGTCGCCTGGAACGCGTGGTAGGTGTCGGGCTTGCCGCTCCAGACCACGCCACTGGGCCGATTGTGAGCATCGAGCTCGTGCCTCCAGGAGCCCCGGTCGCGATCGATGAACACGTCTGCGATGTGTTCCCACCACGTGGCGTACCAGTCGGCGTACGACGGATCGCCCGTTGCGGTGTGCAGTGCTGCCGCGGTGGCCGTCGCCTCCGCGGCGACCCAATGCATCCGCTCCCGGACGACCGGCTTTCCTGCCCAGTCCACGGTGTAGACGAAGCCGTCCCTCCCGTCGGCGGCCCAGCCCTCGAGGATCGAGGCGTCGAACAGCGAGATGGCGTCGTCGAGCAGCCAGTCCGGGCTGTCGGCGCCGAGAGCCGCCCGCAGGTGCAGGGCCAGCCGGGCCCACTCAAGCCAGTGCCCGATCGTGGCGCCGTAGGGCCGGAACGGATGGGCGGGCGTGTCGATGTTGTAGTCGAGCAGTGGTGTCCACTGCTCGTCGAAGTGCTCCGGAAGCCGCCACGAGTGCGCCTTGCCGAGCCCGTGCACGACGCGGGTGACGATCCGCAGCGCGCCGTCGAGCAGCCTGGTTCTCATCGCTGCGTCCCTGGTGGCGTCGGCTGCGGCGAGGAAGGCTTCGACGGTGTGCATGTTGGCGTTCACGCCCCGATAGGGGTCGAGCGTCGAGAACGTCTCGTCCCACTCCTCGACGACCATGCCGTGCTTCTCATCCCAGAAGCGGGTCAGCAACACGTCGAGCGCTTCATCGAGGATCGCGGCGGCCCCCGGACGCCCTGCGCACGTGGCGCTTGCGGCCGCAATGACGACGAACGCGTGCGGGTAGGCGCTCTTCTCGCGCCCCGTCGGACCGTCGCCGTCCATCGCGGCGTACCAGCCGCCGTGAGCGGCGTCCCTAAAGCGCCCGGCCATCGCCGCCAGCCCGTGGTCGGCGAGCGGCCCGCAGCCGGCGCGTCCCATCAGGTGTCCCAGCGAGAAGACGTGGGTCATCCGGCAGGTGATCCACAGCTCCACCGGGCGATCGAACGCAGGTCGTCCCTCCTCGTCGAGCCAGGCGAATCCGCCATCGGCGCTGCGGGAGGCCCGGCCGAACTCCAGCAGCCGGTCGCCCTCGGCCTCCAGCCAGCGCGTGTGCGCGGGCGCCGAGAGCCACGACGTGGGGCAAGGCGTCACGGCGTCAGGGCTGAGTAGCGGTCACCGACCCGGTAGGTCGCCACACCGAGCGTGGAGTCGCTCTGCCCGTAGTAGGCGAACCAGGTGTCCTTGAAGAACACCAGGCCCTCGACGAAGGTCACGTTCGACACCAGACCGTGGGTGTCTTCGTAGGTCGACGGCTCGAGCCACGGACGATTCATCTGCGCCAGGATCGTTGTCGGGCTGGCAGGGTCGAAGAGCAGCTGACCGCAGGTGTAGCGCACGGAGCCGTCCGGGTTCTTCACCGCTGCGTTGTGCAGCATGAGGATCAACCCGTTGTTGGTGATGATCGGCGGCGGACCGACCTCGACGAGGAAGTCCCCGAACGTGCCGGGTGCTGTGGGGACCATCAGCGGCTCGTCGTTGGAGCAGGGTTCCCAGTGGATCAGGTCGTCCGACCACGCGTGGTAGATCGAGCCCTCGCCGAAGTACATCAGGTAGCGGCCGTCGATCGGCACCGCCAGGATCCCGCCGGCCTTGCTCCACGGGGCATCGCTTCCGTTGCCCTGCGGCAGGAAGGTGTTGAAATCGGGGAACATCGGGCCGTGCTTGGTCCAGCTGAACAGATCTGTAGAGGTGGCCAGGCACAGCAGAGCCGAGGTCCCGTTCCACCCGGTGTACGTGAGGTAGTAGGTGCCGTCGATCTCAGTGACACGTGGGTCCTCAGCGCCCGACACCTCGTACGGCTCGGTCGGCGAAAGAACCGGTTCCGGGTGCCGCTCGAAATGGATGCCGTCGTCGCTCGTCGCGAGGCCGACGTACGACACGATGTCGTCGGCGTGCGCGCGGTACAGCAGGACGACCTTGCCGTCCTTGACGATGGCCGCGGGGTTGTAGACGTTGGCGGATTCCCAGCCATCACCTTGCGGCTCCAGGATCGGATTCTTGTCGTACGGCGTGAAGGGTCCCAGGGGGAACTCTGCATGGGGGGACGTCGGAGCGAACATGGTTCCTCGTTCTGATTGGGGTCGAGCTCGTGGAATGGGGGTGTAAAAGCGTGCTTCTAGCGACGAATCAGCACGAACCCTCCGGCGGGAACGGCCACCGAGACCGTGGCCTTCGATGACTGCCAACGGTCGACGAGCCGGCCGCTGCCGTCATAGGCCTGCACCAGCGCCTGACCGCGTCCGGACACACCTACCTGTACGCGTTCGACAGAGTCGGAGGCACTCCGCAGCAGTGCGGTGCCGTGACCGTCGCCGCTCAGCACCAGTCGGGACACGAGCGGCTCCAGCATCACAGCGTCGAGGACAGCGGGGTCACCCGCACCGGTCGATGTCGTGATGGTCAGCTGGGTCGCGCCCCCACGCAGTGGCTGCGACAGGCTCACCGGCAGCAACGCACCTGGGGCGGGCGAGTCGCCTTGCTCGCCGATGTCGCCTGACGCGACGGCTCCTAGCTCGCGTCCGTTCGCACGGAACGTGGTGACTGCCTTGCTGCCAGGACTGAGCTCGAACACCGGCAGTACGCGGGCGCCGTTGTGGGCAGGCAGATTCAACGTCGCCGACCCCTGCGGACCGATGGCGGCGTAGCCGGAGCCGCCGAACAGCGACTCCCCGGTCCACAGCGACGGCGGCACGACGGCGGACGCACCTCCGGCAAGAGCGCCATCCTCGGCCTGCAGGGTGACGGTGCCTTCACGTTGCACGATCTCCGCAGTGCGAGCCATGGCGGCGACGTCGACGTTCTGATCGAGGGCGATCATCGACAACAGTCCATGGATCGTGGACTCCGCACCGGAGTTGCGGTTGATCTCGCCGGACCCGGAGATCCCGTCGAACGTCCGGCCGGTGGCGGGGTCGTACATCGCCTCACCAGCCGGGTTGGCCCCGAAGTACCACGCACCGACGATGCCGGCGAGTCCGCGCGCTCCCGCCTTGCCCGTCGCGTCGGCCGTCGCGATCAGCGACTGCAGGCGTGAGTCGGCGCCGTACGCGATCTGGGAGGCGTCGCCGCGCGTAGGCATCCGCCCGTTGTCCGGACCACCGGAGGTGAGCAGCCACGGGTCGAAGGTGAACGAGTCCCGCGTCGCCGCCTTCGCGAGTCGAGGGTCATCCAGAGCGACCGATGCGCGGGCGAGGGCCGCAGGCATCTGCGAGCCCCAGCCGTGCCAGATCGATCGGGACAGAGCCCAAGGGCGGACCGCACCGAGCGGCCAGCTCTGCGCGTCGCCGCCGGAGAGGGCGGCGATGCCTTCACTCAGCTTCGCCAAGGCAGTACGGGCGGCGGCTGGGCCTCCCGCCTCGACGTACGCCGAGAGCCCGAGGACCGCCTCGGCCGTCGCATCTGCTCCGTCGGCGATCAGCCAGGCGGGAGCCGGCTCACCGTCGATGGACAGGAAGTCGCCATAGGAATCGAGCACTCGTCGGTCAACGGCGCCAATCGCCATGTCGAGCCGGTCGCCCAGGAAAGCTGCGAACTCCGGGTCGGACTCGTTGAACGCGGCGTAGCCCTCGCCGAGCGCCCAGATCGTCCGAGCAAGCCAGTAGGAAGCATCACTGTCCGACGGGTCCGGCTGCTCGACAGGTTCCGCGCTCGGGTTCAGGGTGCCGTCGGGCTGCATCCAGAGCACCACGTTGCCGGCGTTGGCACCCGTGGTGGTCTGCAGATACGTGACACCGCGCAGCATTTCGTACGCCGCGTCGCGACTTTTCGTCGCACCGGTGGCCTTCCAGTGCCGCAGGTAGACGACCGCGGCGCGGGTCATGTCGTCGGCGTTGAACGCGCCTTGGCTCCAGGTGTCTGCATCCGGGTCGTATGAACCGCCGCCCACGTGGCGGTAGCTCCCGTCGGAATTCGGCTCGGCATAGGTCCACAGGGTCCCGATCGCGGGCTCCTCAGCAAGGCGATAGGTCGTGTGTCCCTCCTGAGCCGGTGGGGTCACCGGCACGGACAGCCAGTCGAGGTGGTCCAGGTTCGTCAGCGTCGATGTGCCCGCACTGGTGCTGGTTGCTTCCGCGAGGGTTGTGCTGGCTGACATGACGACGCCGAGGGTGACGGCTGCCGCGACCAGTCGGGTCACACGGCGTACAGGCTGGTGGTTCATGGGTTTCCTCTTCATCCTTTGACTCCAGACCCGAGATCGGAGCTGGTGAAGTGCTTCTGGAAGGCGACGAACAGCGCCACCGCGGGGGCGGCCAGCACGACCGCTCCGGCCAGGATCGCGCCGTACGGGTTGGCTGCCCGACCGGCCACGTTGCTGATGTAGTTGGCCAGTGACACGGCCAGTGGCTGCAGATCGGCCTCCTTGGTGACCAGAAACGGCCACAGGAACTCGTTCCACGGCCCGATGAACGTGAGCAGCGCAGCGGTGACGATCGCAGGACGCACCAGGGGCAACGCGATCGACCACAGGATCCGCAGCTCACTCGCGCCATCGAGGCGGGCCGCGGCGAACAGGTCTTCTGGCAGCTGCAGGAAGAACTGCCTGAAGATGAACACGGCCGTGGAGTTGATCGCGAACGGGAGGATCATCCCGAGGTAGGAATCCGCCAGGCCGTAGCTGCGCACGATCATCACGTAGATGGGGATGATCAACAGCTGGAACGGGACGATCTGCACCAGCAGCATGGCCGCGAACAGGGAGCCCTGCCCCCGGAAGTGCAGCCGCGCCAGCGCGTAGCCGGCCAGCACACCGAACACGATCGTGCCGAGGATGACTCCGCCCGTGAAGATCCCGGAGTTGACCAGCGAGCGGAGCAGGTCGACCCGGTCATTGATCTGCGCGAAGTTCTCGAAGGTCAGCCCGCTGGTAGGGAACACACCACCCAGGCTGGTGTTCGGCTCGGACTGCAGGGAGCCGACCACCATGTAGTAGAAGGGGAACAGGAACACCAGGGCGCCCAGGAGCAGCACCAGCATGCGCAGCCATCGGAAGGGTCTACGGGAAGCCATGTCAGTCCTTCCTCTCCAACAGACGGCGGCTGAACAGGGTGATCGCCAGCACGCCGATCACGAGCAGCACACCGATCGCAGCGGCGACATCGGGATTCCCCTGCTCGATGCCCCGCTGATACATCAGGAACACCGGAGAGCTCGACGCTCCGTCCGGCCCGCCCCCGTTGGTCAGCAGGTACGGCTCGGTAAACAGGTTCGCGCCGGTGATCGTCGCAAGGATCACGACCAGCGTGGTGGCGGACCTGACCCCGGGGACCGTGACGTTCATGAAGGAGCGAAAGCGGCTGGCTCCGTCGACGGAGGCCGACTCGTAGAGCTCCTTGGGTACGCCCTGCAGCGCTGCCAGATAGAGGAGGATGAAGAAGCCCATCTGCTTCCAGGTGACGAACAGGGCCACGACCGGCATCGCCAGCTTGCTGTTGACCAGCCATGAAGGGTCGGGGGCCAGCGGGCCCAGGAGGTTGTTGACCATCCCGTTGTTGCTGAACAGGAACAACCAGACCGCGACCAGCGCCACGCTCGCAGAGACGTAGGGAACGAAGTAGGCGGCTCGGAGGAAGGTGCGCCCGCGGATGGCCTGGTTGAGCAACGTGGCCAGCACCAGTGACAGCACGACCGTCAGCGGCACGTTGATCACCAGGAACTCGAGCACGTTCAGGAACGACTCTCGAACGGCCGGATCCGACAGCACCGTCCGGTAGTTGTCGAGCCCGACGAACGGCCGGTCCACCTGGGTGCCGGGCGCTGTGAAGAAGTAGTCGTGGAAGCTGATCCAGACAGCCAGCCCCAAGGGGTAGGCGAAGACGACCGCGAGGAACACCGCGTAGGGAGCGGCGAACACGATCCCCAGCGGCTGGCGACCGAAGATCGCCAGCCGCCGCCGTTTCGAGCTCCCGGACCGGGGGCTCGTGGGCGCATTGGGGGCCAGGGTCGTCATGGTCAGGACTGGCCGGCGAGGTCGTTGACCTTGTCCGCCGCCGCGGCGAGGGCGTCCTCGACGCTGCCGTCCCCGAAGATGACCGAGGCGGTGTACTCGTCGCGGAACTCCTGCCAGATCTCGATGGAGTTCGGCACGTTCGGCACCTCCACGGTGCGCGACGCCTGGTCGGCGAAGGCCTCGTACTCGGGCTTCTCCTGGAAGTAGTCCGGGTAGGTGCCCTGCAGGTCGTCGCGCAGCGGCATCTGGCCGGTCAGCTCCAGGAGCTTGCCGTCCTGCTCCTCGCTGGTGGCGAACTTGAGCACCTCGAAGGCCGTTCCCTGGTTCTTGCAGGCTGAGTACAGGCCGATGTTCTTCGCGTCGGAGAACGTGTGGGTCTCCTCCGCAGGCGTGCCGGCCGACGTGGGCACCGGGACGGCACCCCAGTTCACCTTGTCGCCGTAGACAGCGACGGCCCAGGGGCCGACGATCGACATCGCGGCCTTCTGGTCGGCGAAGGAGTCACCGTTGTACTTCTCCTTCTGCGCCAGACCGTCCTTGTACATCGTGGACCAGAAGCCGGCGACGGACTTTCCCGCTTCGGAATCGAAGGTTGCTGCGCCATCCTCGACCAGCTGCTTGCCACCGGATTCGGCGGCGAAGAGCGGGTAGAAGTCGAACCACGACTGGAAGAACTCGCTGCTCGGGGCCGGCCAGATGGCCGCCTCAGCCGCGTCGCTGTCGACGATCTTCTTCGAGGTGGCGAGGAATTCGTCGTACGTCGCCAGCGGCGGGTTCTCGGCGTCGACTCCGGCCTTCTTCATGATGTCCTTGTTGTAGAAGATCATCACGGGGTTCGACTTCCACGGAACCTGGAAGTACTTCCCGTCCGGCGACTGGTACTGCTCGGCGACGTCGCCACTGCGAGACTCGATGTACTCCGCGCCACCCTTGAAGCTGTCCAGTGCGACCAGGCCGCCCTGCTTCTCGAACTGCGGAACGGCAGCCGGCGAGGTGTTGAACACGAGACACGGGGCATTGCCTGCGGTGATCGCCGCTCCGATGACCTCCTCGGACGTCTTGCCGGCCGGGATCTCCTGGGCCGTGACCTTCTCGTCCGGATTCTCGGCATTCCATGCCGTCACCATCTGCTTGCCCCAAGCGATCTCCTCGGGGTTGTTCGACAGCCAGACCTTGATCGGGCCTTTGGCACTGGTGGCTCCGTCGGAGTCCCCCGAGCCGCCTCCGCACGCGGCGGTGAGGCCGAGCGCCATGATCGTCAATGTTGAGATAGCAATCTTCGGTTTCATCTGCTGTTGCTCGCTTTCGTTGAACACAGTGGTGGTGCCTTCGGTCGGTCGACCGTTGAGCTGTGGGGCCTGATCAGACAGGTGCGGGACCGGTGGACCCGCGCACCACCAACCGGGTTGGGTGGAGCGGGAACTCGGTCGCTTCGCGCTGATCTATGAGCTCCAGCAGTCGCCGGGCGGCAGCCCGGCCCCATCCAGTGACGTCCGTGCTGACCGTGGTCAGCGGGGGTTGGACATGAGCCGCGAGCTCGGTGTCCTCGAATCCGGTGATCGAGAGCTGCCCGGGGACGTCGAGCCCGCGCGCTGCGGCCACCGACATCCCGGCGATGGCCATCAGGTCGTTGGCGTAGACGATCGCGCTCGGCGGGTCCACAAGGTCGAGCAGCTGCCGCGTGGCGGCAGCACCCGCCTCGGCGGAGAAGTCACTCTCGACCCACGGTCCCTCCGGGAGCCCTGCCCGCGCCAGGGCGTTCGCCCACGCTTCGCGACGCGATGTGCCGTGCACCATCTCGGACGGGCCGGCCACGTGCCCGATCCGGCGATGACCCAGCTCGATGAGGTGCTCGACGGCGGCCGTGATGCCGGGCTGATCGTCGACTCCGACTGCCGGCCAGTAGGCCTCGGGCAGCCCCGGCCCGACGATGACGGCCGGCAGCCCGAGCTCGGCCAGCAGCGCGGGACGGGAGTCGTCCACGAACAGGTCGGTGACGAAGACGCCGTCGACGCGCCCTTCGGCACTGAGCCGTCGATAGCTCTGGTGCTCTGCGTCGTGCTCGGGGACCACCTGGAGCAGGAGCGCGTAGCCGTGCTGAGACAGCTCGCTCTCGACGCCGCCGATGAAGGAGGGGAAGAACGGGTCGGCCCGCAGCGTCTCTGGCGGCCTGGCCATCACGAGTCCCACAGCGAGCGCCCGGGAAACAGAGAGCGCGCGCGCCCGGGGGCTGGGGGTCCAGCCGAGCTCACGAGCAGTCTCAAGGATGCGTGCTCGCGTCTCCTCGCCAACGCCTGGCCGGTTGTTGAACGCCAACGACACGGCGCCCTTGGAGACACCCGCAGCTCGGGCGACATCGTTGATGGTGGGGCGTGGCATGCGTCACACTAAACCGGTTTAGTAGCGTCCGGTCAAGGGGCGACCCCGTTCTACGCCTAGGAAGGCCAGTTCATGGACCTGGTAGCGGCAAGGGCCGTCGGCTCCTAGAAGAGATTGGCCAGCTGCCACCCGAGCACGACGGCACCGAGCAGCCGTCGGAACGGAGCCGCACCGCGAACCAGCTCGTCCAGGCCCCAGACGATGAGCGCGCCCGCGCCGATCCAGCGCAGCTCGGCGTCGCGCGAGTCGTACGGGCTCCAGCGCAGGGCGGTGGCCGCGATCCAGACCCACAGGGCGGGGTTGGGGAGGTGAACCAGCGCGAGCCGCCCGGACTTGTCCCGGAAGAACGTGTCGAGGCGGCTCACGCCGTGAGTCTAGGCAGTGGCCGGTTCCAGGATCGACTCCGGCAGGGGCTCCTGCTCGAGCTGTTCCTCGAGCTTCTTGCCCGAGATCGTCGGAATCGCCAGGCCGGCGAGCGCGGCGAGCAGCAGCGCGCCACCCAGCACCGCGAAGCCGGCCGTGTAGCCGATCTCGCGGGGGAACCCGCTCGGCAGGAAGTGCGCCGTGACGATGCTCGCCATGACCGCGGTGCCGACCGAGCCGCCGATCGTACGGATGTTGGCGTTCATGCCGCTGGCGACCCCGGTCTGCTCCGGCGGGACCGCGCCGACGATCAGTCCGGCGAGGCAGGCGAACGCCAGGCCGATGCCGATGCCGGTGATGCCGTTGGCGACCGCGATCTCGGTCTTGGTGTCGTGGAAGAACGCCAGCATGAACATCCCGCCGGCGGCGAGCGCTGACCCGAACACCACGACCGCCTTGGGCCCCACGCGGAACGCGATCGAGGCGGCGACGAGGCCGGTCAGGAATGTCGCGACGGCCGACGGCAGCATCAGCAGCCCGGACTCGGTCACGCTCGACCCGAAGCCGTACCCATTGGCGCTCGGCGTCTGGATGAACTGCGGGATGAAGCCGAACGACGCGTACATGCCGATGCCGACCAGGAGCGCGACGAGGTTGGTGGTCCAGACACCCGGCAGGCGCATCATGTGCATGTCGATCAGCGGCACGGCGGCGCGCTGCTCGACCCGGATCCAGGCCACGACCAGCACGGCGGCGAGGACCAGCAGGCCGATCGTCCGGCCGGAGCCCCAGCCCCACTTCGGTGCCTCGCTGAGCGCGAGCAGCAGCGCGACGAGCCAGCCCGACAGCAGGACCGCGGGCAGCACCGAGATGCGGCCGGGCGTACGGACCGGCGACTTCGGCACGAAGACGATCGAGGCCGCGGCGGCGAGGGACGTCACGATGAACGGCAGCCAGAACAGCCAGTGATAGCCGAGCCCCGACACGATGGGGCCGGCCAGCACGATGCCGGCGCCGAACCCCACGGCGAGCAGCGACGAGACGACGCTGACGGCGCCGCCGACCTTGTGGTGCGGGAACTCGTCGCGGATGATGCCGAACGCCAGCGGGAGGACGCCGCCGCCGACGCCCTGGATGATGCGGGCGATGATCAGGACGCCGATGCTGCCGGCCAGAGCAGCCAGCAACGAGCCGGCGGCGAGCGCGACCAGCGAGAACACCAGCAGTCGCTCCTTGCCGAACGCATCGCCGAGCCGGCCCATGATCGGCGTGAAGACCGAGGCCGAGAGCAGGTATGCCGTCAGGACCCACGTCACGGTGTTCTGGTCGGTGTTGAGCTCGCGCTCGATCTCGGACAGGACCGGGATCGTGAGCGACTGCATGAGGGAGTACGACGAGACCGCCACTGCCAGCACGGCGAAGGTCAGCCAGTAGTGAGTGCGTCGGGTCGACGAAGACACAGGAATTCTCCCGGGAAGAGC
>NZ_JAKFCB010000261.1:0-9864 GCF_036676885.1 Aeromicrobium sp. | reverse complement strand
GCCGACTCGGTGCCGAACCTCGAGATCGAGACCGGTGACATCGAGGGCGCGGGTCACGCGTCCACGACCGGCCGCTTCGACGACGAGCACCTGTTCTACCTGCAGAGCCGCGGCATCGAGGAGGAAGAGGCGCGTCGACTCGTCGTGCACGGCTTCTTCAACGACATCATCCGCCGCATCGGCGTTCCGTCCCTGCAGGAGCGCCTGGTCGCCTCCATCGAGGAGGAGCTGGCCGAGCACGTAGGACGCCTCGGATGACCTTCGTTGCCGCTGCGGCGCTGGCCGACGTACCCAAGGGAGGCGTGCTCGCCGTCGAGATCGACGGCGAGGAGGTCGCCCTGGTGCGTGACGGCGACGACGTCTACGCCCTGCGCGACGAGTGCTCGCACGCGTCGATCCCACTGTCCGAGGGCGACGTGGAGGGCTGCGAGATCGAGTGCTGGCTGCACGGATCCCGCTTCGACGTCCGCACCGGCAAGCCGGTCAACCTCCCCGCCACCGAATCCGTACCCACCTACCCCACCCAGATCGAGGGAGACACCGTCATGGTCGACCTCTCACCCAGGAGCTGAAGCACACATGTCCACCCTTGAGATCAAGGACCTTCACGTCTCGGTCAAGACCGAGGAAGGCGACAAGCAGATCCTCAAAGGCGTCGACCTCACGGTCAACTCCGGCGAGGTCCACGCCATCATGGGCCCCAACGGTTCCGGCAAGTCGACGCTGGCCTACTCGATCGCCGGCCACCCCAAGTACGACATCACGAGCGGTTCGGTCACGCTCGACGGCGTCGACATCCTCTCGATGACGGTCGACCAGCGCGCCCGCGCCGGCCTGTTCCTCGCGATGCAGTACCCCGTCGAGGTCCCCGGTGTCTCGGTCGCCAACTTCCTGCGTACGGCCAAGACCGCGATCGACGGCGAGGCTCCCAAGCTCCGCACCTGGGTCAAGGACGTCAACGAGGCGCTCGAGCGGGTCACGCTCGACAAGGAGTTCGCGCAGCGCAGCGTCAACGAGGGATTCTCCGGTGGTGAGAAGAAGCGCCACGAGATCGCCCAGCTCGAGCTGCTCAACCCGAAGTTCGCCGTCCTCGACGAGACCGACTCGGGCCTCGACATCGACGCGCTCCGTGTCGTCGCCGACGGCGTCAACCGTTACAGCGGCCAGGGTGACCGCGGCGTCCTGCTGATCACGCACTACACGCGCATCCTGCAGTACATCAAGCCCGACTACGTCCACGTGTTCGTCGCCGGCCGCGTCGCCGAGCAGGGCGGTCGCGAGCTCGCGGATCAACTCGAGGCCGAGGGGTACGACAAGTACGTGAAGGCTGCGGCTCAGGCATGACCGTCGTCGAGGGAACCCAGACGTACGACGTTGCCAGGATCAGGGAGGACTTCCCGATCCTGGGACGTCGTCTGGCCGGCGACTTCCCGCTGGTCTACCTCGACAGCGCGAACACCTCGCAGAAGCCCGTGCAGGTCATCGACGCGATCGACGACCACTACCGGCAGCACAACGCCAATGTCGCGCGCGCGATGCACCAGCTCGGCGCCGAGGCGAGTGCGGCGTTCGAGCTCGGCCGCGACAAGGTCGCCGCGTTCATCGGCGCCCCGAGCCGCGACGAGGTCGTATTCGCCAAGAACGCCTCCGAGGCGCTCAACCTCGTGGCCCGCGTGCTCGGCGACTCCGGTCGGGTCGGCCCGGACCACGAGATCGTCATCACGGAGATGGAGCACCACTCCAACATCGTGCCGTGGCAGCAGCTGAGCCAGCGCTCTGGCGCCAATCTGCGGTGGTTCGGTGTCACCGACGAGGGTCGCCTCGACCTCGACGACATCGATCAGCTCATCACCGAGCGGACCGCGGTCGTCTCGGTCGCCTGGGTGTCCAACATGCTCGGCACGATCAACCCGCTCGACACGATCATCGCCAAGGCGCACTCGGTCGGCGCGCTGGTCGTCGTCGACGCGTCGCAGGCCGTGCCGCAGCTTCCGGTCGACGTCGCGGCGCTCGGTGCGGACTTCGTCGCGTTCACGGGCCACAAGATGGTCGGCCCGACCGGCATCGGCGTGCTCTGGGGCCGCTACGACCTGCTCGCCGAGCTGCCGCCGTTCCTCGGTGGCGGCGAGATGATCGAGACCGTCACGATGGCGACGTCGACGTACGCCCCGCCGCCGGCACGCTTCGAGGCCGGGACGCCGCCGATCGCGCAGTCGGTCGGACTCGGCGCCGCTGTCGACTACCTCTCGGCGATCGGCATGGACAACGTCGCGGCCCACGAGCAGGCCATCACGGCGTACGCCCTGGGCGCGCTCCAGGAGATCGACGGGCTCACGATCGTCGGTCCCAAGGAGGCCGTCGACCGCGGGGGAGCGATCAGCTTCACGCTCGGCGACATCCACCCCCACGACGTCTCGCAGCTGCTCGACTCGCGCGGTGTCGCCGTGCGAGCCGGCCATCACTGCGCCAAGCCCGCGCACCAGCGCTTCGGCGTGCAGTCGACGACGCGCGCGTCGTTCTACCTCTACACGACGACCGCGGAAATTGATGCGTTGGTCGAAGCGTTGCACCATACGAAGAAGTACTTCTCTTGACAGGGCAGCGGAGGTTGAGCCATGACTGACGCGATGAACGTGGACTCGCTCTACCAGGAGATCATCCTGGACCACTACAAGCGACCCCACGGCGCCGGGCTCCGCGAGCCGTTCGAGGCCGAGGTGCACCACGTCAACCCGTCGTGCGGCGACGAGATCACCCTGCGGGTGCACCTCGAGGGCAACACCGTCTCGGATGTCTCGTACGCCGCGCAGGGCTGCTCGATCAGCCAGGCGTCGACCTCGGTGCTCAACGACCTGATCGTCGGCAAGAGCGTCGACGAGGGCATGGCGGTCCTCGACGAGTTCAACACCCTCATGCACGGCAAGGGCAAGATCGAGCCCGACGAGGAGATCCTCGAGGACGGCATCGCGTTCGCCGGCGTCGCCCAGTTCCCCGGCCGCATCAAGTGCGCGCTGCTGGGCTGGATGGCCTGGAAGGACGCCGTCTCGCAGGCGCTCGTCACCACATCTTCAGACACTCCAAGCACGGGAGACACCAAATGACCACCGATCACAGCGACCTGCCCGACGTCGAGCTGAGCCCCAAGGGCGGCACGACCAAGGAGGACGTCCTGGAGGCCATGAAGGACGTCGTCGACCCCGAGCTCGGAATCAACGTCGTCGACCTCGGCCTCGTCTACGGTGCGGACGTCGACGAGCACAGCAACACGGTGCTCTCCATGACGCTGACCTCCGCGGCCTGCCCGTTGACCGACGTCATCGAGGACCAGACCCGCGCTGCCCTCGACGGCCTCGTCAACGACTTCCGGATCGAATGGGTCTGGATGCCGCCGTGGGGCCCGGACAAGATCACCGACGACGGCCGCGAGATGCTGCGAGCCCTCGGCTTCAACATCGGCTGACCCTCCGCTGGCGAGAGGGTTTCAGCCCGCTGGCGAGAGGGTTTCAGCCCCCTGGCGAGAGGGTTCCGGCCCGCATCGACAGTGACGAAGGGCACTAACCCTCTCCTCGCTGGGCGGTAAGCCTCTCGTCAGCGAGCCCGTAGACTGTGTGGGTGAGCTTTCATCAGCGGGAATGAGACCGGCGTCCGTACGCCGGCCTTTTCGCACACCCTGATCTGAAAGTCATTCCATGCTCACCGTCTCCAATGTGGAGCTGCGCTTCGGCGCGCGTGTCCTGATGTCCGACGTCTCGTTCCGTATCGACAAGGGCGACAAGATCGGCCTCGTCGGCCGCAACGGCGCCGGCAAGACGACCCTGACGCGCATGTTGTCCGGCGACGGCCAGCCCGCCGAGGGCTCGATCACGACGACCGGCAAGATCGGCTACCTCCCGCAGGACCCGAAGTCCGGTGACCTCGCAACCACGGCCCGCGACCGCATCCTCGGCGCGCGCGGCCTCGACGAAGCGCTCACCGCGATGCGCAAGGCCGAGATCGACATGGGCTCGCCCGACCCGGCGATCGCGGAGAAGGCCATGAAGGCCTACACCCGCGCCGACACGATCTTCGGCGCCGGTGGCGGGTATGCCGCAGAGTCCGAGGCCGCGACGATCGCGAAGGCCCTCGGGCTGCCCGACCGAGTGCTCGAGCAGCCCCTGTCGACGCTGTCAGGCGGCCAGCGCCGCCGCATCGAGCTCGCCCGCATCCTGTTCTCCGACGCCGACACGTTGCTGCTCGACGAGCCGACCAACCACCTGGACGCCGACTCGGTCGTCTGGCTGCGCGGATTCCTCAAGAGCTTCAGCGGCGGCCTGGTGATCATCAGCCACGACGTCGAGCTGATCGAGGAGACCGTCAACAAGGTCCTCTACCTCGATGCCAACCGCGCGACGATCGACATCTACAACATGGGCTGGAAGCAGTACGTCAAGCAGCGTGAGGCCGACGAGCACCGCCGCAAGCGCGAGCGGGCGATCGCGGTCAAGAAGGCCGACCAGCTGACGAGCCAGGCCAACAAGTTCCGTGCCAAGGCCTCCAAGGCGGCGACGGCCCAGCAGATGCTGCGTCGCGCCGAGCAGCTGGTCGCCGGGCTCGAGGGCGAGCGCGTGCAGGACAAGGTCGCGAACATCAAGTTCCCCAAGCCTGCACCGTGCGGCAAGACCCCGCTGATGGCCGAGGGGCTCTCCAAGTCGTACGGATCCCTGGAGATCTTCACCGACGTCGACCTGGCGATCGACAAGGGCAGCCGCGTCGTCGTGCTCGGCCTCAACGGTGCCGGCAAGACCACGCTGCTGCGTATGCTCGCCGGCACGCTCGAGCCCGACACCGGCGAGATCCAGCCGGGCCACGGGCTCAAGATCGGCTACTTCGCGCAGGAGCACGAGACGCTCGACACCTCGCGCACCGTCCTGGAGAACATGCAGTCCCAGGCGCCGCAGCTCACCGACACCGAGGCGCGCAGCGTGCTCGGCTCGTTCCTGTTCAGCGGTGACGACACCTCCAAGCCCGCAGGCGTCCTGTCGGGCGGCGAGAAGACCCGTCTGGCCCTCGCGAGCCTGATCGTGTCGAGCGCCAACGTGCTGCTGCTCGACGAGCCGACCAACAACCTGGACCCGGCGTCCCGCGAAGAGGTCCTGCGGGCCATTCGTACGTACGAGGGGGCCATCGTGCTCGTCTCGCACGACGAGGGCGCCGTCCTGGCGCTCGAGCCCGACCGCGTCCTGCTGCTGCCTGACGGCGACGAGGACCACTGGTCCGAGGACTACGCCGACCTCGTCACGCTGGCCTGACCGGCGCTAGCAGGTCGTCCCACCTGGTTTCGCTCGACCGGTCGCGCGCTAAGCGCCCTCGGGCCTCGCGAACCCGTCGATGCGGGTGGGGTTGCGGCGCTCCTTGGCCTCGGACCTGGCGAACCAGAAGTAGCCGACGACCGCCAGCAGCGCGAAGAACCACCACTGCAGCGCGTAGAAGAAGTGCGGGCCCTGACCACGTTCCGGTTCCGGCTCGGCGGCGAGCTTCTCGGCCGGCGGCGGCTGCTCCGAGCGCAGGTTGAGGTAGCCGCCCAGCAGGTCGTACGGCACGGACTTCGCGAAGCCGACGCTCGAGATCGCCCGGATCTGGCCCTTGATGGGGCGCACGGCGTCGCCGCCGGCCCCGTTGTCCTGGCGCAACCAGCCGGTGATCGTCACCTCGCCCGGCGGGGGAGCGGGCACATCGGGACGGGTCACCGTGTTGTCGGACTCCTGCCAGCCGCGGTCGACCAGCACCGCCTGGCCCGAAGCGAGCACGAACGGCGTGACGACATCGACCCCGGGGGCGCCGTCCCGCGTCGTGAACTTGACCGTGACCTGGTGCTCGACGTCGTACGTGCCGGTGGCGCGTACGCGGGTGAACTCGCTCGTGTCGTCGACCTTCTCGCCCGGCTTGAGCGCCGTCGTCAGGTCGACGGGAGCGGCGTTGAGATGTGCCGTGATGACCTTGTTCTGGTCGAGACGGTGCTCGAGCCGATGGAACTGCCAGAACCCCAGACGGGTGCAGACGGCAGCGAGCACGATGACGAAGACCGCGAATCCGATCCACCGCGCGCTCAGCAGGAAGCGGTACACAGGACGACGGTAGTTGTGCAGGTCAACCGCGGGTCCGCCGGGTTCGCCGCGCGCACTTAGGATGGGCTCATGGAGCTCATCGACACACACGGCCGGGTTGCCACTGACCTGCGTGTGTCGCTGACCGATCGGTGCAACCTCCGCTGCCAGTACTGCATGCCTGCCGAGGGTCTCGACTGGATGCCGACCGAGGACACCCTGACCGACGCGGAGCTGATGCGGCTGATCGGCATCGGCGTCGAGATCCTGGGCATCCGCGACGTGCGCTTCACCGGGGGAGAGCCGCTGCTCCGCCGCAGCCTGCCCGAGCTCGTTGCCGCCACCAAGGCGCTGCCGTCCAGGCCCCGCACCGCGATGACCTCCAACGGCCTCGGCCTCAAGCACACCGCCAAGGCGCTGGCCGCGGCCGGCCTCGACCGCGTCAACATCAGCCTCGACACGACCGACCCCGAGACGTTCGAGCAGATCACCCGTCGCAACCGGCTGCATGATGTCATCGACGGCCTCGCCGCAGCCCGCGAGGCCGGTCTCGCGCCGGTCAAGGTCAACGCCGTGCTGCTGCGCGGCATCAACGACGCCGAGGCGCCCGACCTGCTGCGCTGGTGCATGAAGAACGACTATGAGCTGCGCTTCATCGAGCAGATGCCGCTCGACGCGCAGCACGGCTGGAACCGCGAGGCGATGGTCACGGCCGACGAGACCCTGACGCTGCTCGGTGAGCACTTCCGGCTGACGGGGCTGGACGGACGCGGCTCGGCGCCGGCGGAGAAGTTCCTGGTCGACGACGGGCCTCATACGGTCGGCATCATCGGCTCGGTGACGCGGCCGTTCTGCGGCGACTGCAACCGCGTAAGGCTGACCGCAGACGGCCAGATCCTCAACTGCCTGTTCGCCCGCGAAGAGTCCGACCTGCGGATCGCGCTGCGTACAGGAGCCTCAGACGAGGACATCGCACGTCGCTGGGCCGCCGCGATGATGACGAAGCTGCCGGGTCACGGCATCGACGACCCGAGCTTCCTGCAGTCGTCGCGGCCGATGTCCTCGATCGGCGGCTGAGACCGGCTGCCGACCACCGGTGGTCGAGCTGGTCCGAGGCACGAGGACCAGTGTCGACACCACGTCAGACCGGCTGTGTCTCTTTCCAGAAGCCCCGCGCCGAGAGGAACGCCCGCAGGGACTCCTCGTGCTCGTCGCAGGCGAGCCAGACCTTGCGGCGGTCGGGCGTGTGGATCTTGGGGTTGTTCCACAGCAGCTGATGCGTCGCCTCGGCGGTGCAGCCCTTGGCCGAGCAGGTCAGGACGTCACTCACGGTCGAGCTTGGGCGCGGTCGGGGGTTCGAGCTCGCCCTTGGCCTCGGGGCCGAACGGCGAGGGGCCCGCGCCCTTCTTGCGTACGCCGGAGTTGGCCAGCACCACCGAGGTGTAGGGCAGGAACACCGCGGCGACGAACAGGATCCAGCCGAGCCGGTTCCACGGCGCCGCAACGGCCGTCAGCACGATCACGCCGCCGACGAAGCAGATCGTCCTGATGCCCATCGAGATCGCATAGCGCCGCTCGCGTCGAGCACGGTCGGCGCTCTGGGACTCGGCCGCCGTCGTGATCGAGAAGACCTGCTGCTTCCGCGGTTCGGTGGGCACCCCTCCACTCTACGTCGCAATCGCCTGCCCGCGTGATCGGACTTCGAGGTCCTGAGCACGCCCGCAACGGAGTGGTCGTACGCTCAGGACATGACTGATCGCACATACCGCGTCACCGAGATCGTCGGCACCTCTCCCGACGGCATCACCGAAGCCGTCAACAACGGCATCAAGCGGGCCGGCCAGACCCTGCGCCACCTCGACTGGTTCGAGGTCACCGACATCCGCGGACAGGTCACCGACACGTCCGTGTCCCACTACCAGGTCACGATGAAGCTGGGCTTCCGCCTCGAGGACGACGAGTAGCTAGTCGGTCGACCCGAACCGGCGCAGCCCTGCGGCGACGCCCGACAGGATGACGACCAGGCCGCCGTACACGTACGTCGTGGTGGCCAGGCCGAGGTCCGGCGCGGCGATGCCCGCGGCGACGGCGGGGATGCCGAACGCGAGGTAGCTGACCACGAACACCGCGGCGAACAGCTCTCCGCGCTCGTGGGGTCCGACGACCGGTGTGATCGAGCGCATGATGCCCAGGAACGCGGTGCCGAATCCTGCGCCGGCGACGACGGCTGCCGCGATGAACGCCCCCAGCGATCCGGCAGCGACGGCGGCAAGCGTCAGGGCGGTGCCGACAGCCAGGGCGCTCGTGCCGAAGATCGTGATGCGCCGCGACGACTCGTGGCGGGCGACGTAGCAGGCGACCGCGCCGACACCCGTCAGGACCGTCACGACGAGCCCCTGCTCGACGTGGTTCGTGCCGCCGAGCTCCTGCGCGACGATCGGTGCGCCAAGTGAGAGGTAAAGCCCACCGGTGGCCCACCCGGCGACCAGGGCCGGGGCACTCCGGAGGAAGGCTGACCGGGCCGCGACCGGTACGCCCACGCGCGGACGCAGCGAGCGGAGGAGGCCAGTCTGACGGGGCGATGTCTCGGGCAGCAGCCACACCGCCGCCGCCAGGACGGCATAGACGGCCGTCAGGCCGCCGAAGACGACCGCCAGGGGCGCCGCGGAGTGGTCGAGCACGATTCCCCCGACCAGCGCGCCCAGAGCCAGTCCAGCCAGAGGGCTGACGCTGTTGAACGTCGCCGCGGCACCGGGTCGGTGCTGGGGCTCGAGATCGACGACGGCAGCGCTCAGCGACGACATCAGCAGTCCGGTCGCGGCGCCTTGGACGACGCGGGCCAGGAACAGCGTCTCGACGGAATCCGCGTGCCAGAAGACCACCATGCTGCCCGCGAGGAGCGCGAACCCCACCGAGAGCATGGGACGCCGTCCGACGTGGTCCGACAGCGAGCCGGTGACCAGCAACGTGGCCAACAGCGCGATGGCGTAGACCGCGAAGATGCCGGTCAGTGTGGCCGACGTGAAGCCGAGCTCCTGCTGCAGCACGGGATAGAACGGCGACGGCGCGCTCGCGCCCGACATCATCGCCACGAAGGCGAACAGGCCCAGGCTGAACCCTGCTGTGCGGCCACGGCGAACGGTCTGTGGAACATCCAGGGTGGCGGTCATGGCGTCCTCGGAGCTTGGTTCGAAAAGATTAGAACCTTCACGCTACGCCGAGTCGGCCCATGGTTCAAGTATTATCGAACCATGGCCACGTATGAGTTGGAACACCCCGCGATCGAGGACGTCACCCTGACTGATGTGCTGTTCGCCCTGAGTGATCCCGCTCGCCTCGAGATCGTGCGGGAGGTCGCCGACGGGCCTCTCGACATGGCTGCCTGCGGTGCCACGAACCCTGACCTTCCGAAGTCGACCAAGTCGCACCTCATGAAGGTGCTCCGGGAGGCCGGCATCGTCCGCAACGTCCCGAACGGTCGCGGCCGGCTCGTGAGTCTGCGCAAGGATGAGCTGGACAGGCGATTCCCGGGCCTGCTGGACTCGGTGCTCCGTAGCTAGTCCGCCGCGTCGGCGGCTTCGACCTCTTCGCGCGTGATGCCGAGCAGGTAGACGATCGCGTCGAGGTAGGGCACGTTGACCGACGTACGCGCCTGGTCGCGTACGAGCGGCTTGGCGTTGAAGGCGATGCCGAGGCCGGACGCGGCGAGCATGTCGAGGTCATTGGCCCCGTCGCCGATCGCCACGGTGTTCTTGACCGAGATGCGGGCCTGCTCGGCGAA
>NZ_JAKFCB010000260.1:0-9145 GCF_036676885.1 Aeromicrobium sp. | reverse complement strand
GTGACGCTCGTCGACACGATGGACGGTGCGGCTGACCGCGCTGCCGAGCTCGCGAACGAAGGAGTCTGACATGTCGATCTTCCTCAACAAGGACTCCAAGGTCATCGTCCAGGGCATCACCGGCGGTGAGGGCACCAAGCACACCGCCCTGATGCTCAAGGCCGGCACGAATGTCGTCGGCGGCGTCAACGCCCGCAAGGCCGGCACCACCGTCGAGCACTCCGACGCCGAGGGCAACGCCGTCGAGCTGCCGGTGTTCGGCACGGTCGCCGAGGCCATCGAGAAGACCGGCGCCGACGTGTCGGTCGTCTTCGTCCCGCCGGCGTTCACCAAGGACGCCGTCATCGAGGCGATCGACGCCGAGATCGGCCTCCTGGTCATCATCACCGAGGGCGTTCCGGTGCAGGACAGCGCCGAGTTCTGGGCGTACGCCCAGGGCAAGAAGACGCGCATCATCGGCCCCAACTGCCCCGGCATCATCACGCCGGGCGAGGCTCTCGCGGGCATCACGCCGGCGACGATCTCGGGCTCGGGTCCGATCGGACTCGTGTCGAAGTCGGGCACGCTGACCTACCAGATGATGTTCGAGCTGCGTGACTACGGCTTCACGACGGCGATCGGCATCGGCGGCGACCCGATCATCGGGACGACGCACATCGACGCCCTCGAGGCGTTCGAGGCCGACCCCGACACCAAGGCGATCGTCATGATCGGCGAGATCGGCGGCGACGCGGAGGAGAAGGCTGCGGCCTACATCCAGGCGCACGTCACCAAGCCCGTCGTGGGCTACGTCGCCGGGTTCACCGCGCCTGAGGGCAAGACGATGGGCCACGCCGGCGCCATCGTCGCCGACGGAGCGGGCACGGCGCAGGGCAAGAAGGAAGCCCTCGAGGCTGCCGGCGTCAAGGTCGGCAAGACGCCGTCCGAGACCGCCGAGCTCATGCGGGAGATCCTCAAGGGTCTCTGAGCCACGTACGAAGCCCCCTTCCGCCTCAGGCGGAAGGGGGCTTCGTCGTTCACGGGATGATGTTGCGCCGACGCAGGTCGGTGAAGATGTCCAGGAACATCTGCCGGGTGTCGACGTGGCGGTGGAACCCCAGTCGTCGCGCTTTCGAGCCGTCCGCGATGACGTCGTAGTCCCACGCGAACACGAAGTCCCCGAACGCCCACGACGACACGTCGGAGTACGGGGTGGGCTCGAGCGCGTGCTTCGCGACGATGGCGTCCCACACCGCCGACTTGTCGGACATGACGTCGTCCATCGACATCGGCAGCGGGGGAGCCGTCCGAAGCTGGAAGAACTCCGCGATCGACGGCCACATGTCCTCCCAGCGGAACAGGTCGCCGTTGTTGATGTTGAACGCCTGGTTGGCGCACGCCGGGTCGGTCGCGGCCCACACCGTGGCCTGGGCCAGGAGCCCTGCGTCGGTCATCTCGATCAGGCTGGTCCAGGCGCCGGGCTTGCCCGGGAACCGCAGGGGGACGTCGAGCTCCTTCGCGATCGTCGCGTAGGTCGCGATCACCAGAGCGAGATTCATAGGATTGCCGAGCGCGAACCCGCAGACGACAGAGGGACGGATGGCCGACCAGCTCCAGGCTTTCCCGCGTTGCCGGTCCTCCAGGAACTGCTGCTGATCGACGTTGAACTCCGGCGGCATGTGCGGAGGATCGTCCTCGCGTGCTGGGGTCTTGAATGGCCCGAGATGCGCTCCGTAGACCTTGTAGCCCTGCATGAGGCTCACATGCTGCAGGTCCGTGGCCGCCGGCTCGACGGCCTTGACGGTGTTGACCAGCATCGCGAGGTTGGGCGGGACGAGCTCCGCCCACGTGGGCCGGTCCTGGTACGCCGCGTAGAAGACATGGGTGACCTCCGTCAGACCTCCGAGCTTCGCCGCGGTGGCGGCCTCGTCGAGCAGGTCGACCGCGATGTGCCGGACCCGGTCGGTGTCGGTCCCGCCGCGGCGAGACAGCCCGATGACGTCCCAACCGCCGATCGTGCTCAGATGGTCGACCAGGTTGCCGCCGATCACCCCGCGTGCTCCGACGACGAGTGCGACCTTGTTCGAGCCAGTCATGCGTGTCCTATCGTTATATCGGGAATTACCGATTTAAGTAGAACATACACATCGGGATTTCGCGATGTGTGAGATAGGCTCGACCCATGCCCGACACGCTGGACGACAAGGAGCTCGCGGCAGCCCTCAAGGCCCTCGCCAATCCCGCTCGCGTGCGCATCCTGGGCTGGTTGAAGGAACCCGAGACGTTCCCACCGCAGCTGGAACCGGCGACCGAGGTGGGGGTGTGCCTCAAGCACATCCAGGCCCGGGCCGGGGTCTCCCAGTCGACGGCGTCCCAGTACATGGCCGACCTCCATGCGGCCGGGTTGGTCACCAGCACCCGCATCGGCCAGTGGACGCACTACAGACGCGACGAGGCGCAGATCAGGCGCCTGGCCGAGCACATCAGGCTCGCGCTCTGATCGTCCGACGCGAGGAGTCGGCTACTGCGCGTACTTCAGGCGGGTCGCGGCGCGTACGGCCATGGCCTCGAAGGTCTTCTGCGAGATGTCGTACTTGCCGGCCGGGGTGAACGTCACCTGCGCGACGTACGCGCCGCGGCGGATGAGGGACGTGCGGTAGTACGCGCGACGGCCCTTGGTGACCTCGAGCCCGACCCGCCACACGTCGCCGGTGTAGCGCGAGGTCCTGAACGACTCGTGCTGGTCGATCTTCGCCGAGAGGTTCTTGTCGGAGCAGGCCTTGATCCGTGCGTTGACCTTCTTGACGAACGCCTTCGCCGCGGCTGGCGAGGAGAACTGGCCGACGGTCTCGGCGACGCCGAACTGCTTGGGCAGGGTCGCGGCCTGGTAGAGCACGTAGATGCGGGCGCCGGCCCTTCTCACGTCCTTGCCCGTGAAGGTCGCGTTGTCGCACTGGGTGGCGGCGGGGTTGGTCTTGGCCGGTACTGCCGCGCCGGCCCACACCTTGTCGATGTTGCGGATCGGTGGCAGGTCGACGATGCCGAGGTATGACGGCGCGTCCGACGTGGGTGGTGGATCGGTGCGCTGCACCTGGATGCGTTCGGTGCACTTACCGCCGCTGTCCTTGCAGACCTTGGTGACGGAGTCGTTGAGGGTGCGCGCGAACACGTTGATGGGAGGGCCGCTGGGGCCATCGGCCTCGTGCACCAGGGTGCTGGTGACCGTGCCGGAGTGGCTGAAGCCGACCGTGAACGTACGCTCGGGGGAACGGTGCGAGCGCAGTCGCAGGATCTGGAAGTCACCGAACGGCCGCTTCACGGTGTAGGCCGCGACGAGCTGGACGCGGGGGTGCTCGCAGTCGGAGTACCACTGGACCAGGCGGGCGTACGTGCTGGTCGCGATGCTCTCGCTGCGCGAGACCTCGATCGCCTGGGCGACGCGCTCCTCCTTGACGCCCGTGCCTGCGAACGTGCGGACGAAGACCTTGAGCGGGTTCGTGTCGGCGTAACGCTTGGTGGGGCAGGTGGCGTAGGGCGTGGTGTTCTTGACGTTCTCGTCGGTGCCGTCGATCTTCCACGTGCTCTCGGGGTCGAGCGTGCTGACCTGCGCCGTCGAGAGCAGGTTGCCCTTGTCGATCTTCTCGGAGTCGAGCAGGACGTCTGGCCGCTCGGCCCCGATCTTCTGGCGCTGCGGAAGCGCACTGCCACTGGCCAGCGCGTCGCCGTCGGTCGCGACGAGCCCACCGCCGAGGATCACGAACACCGCAGCGGCGACGAGCAGGACGGTGTTGCGCTGCCGCCCACGCTTGGCCGCGGTGCGGACCACCGCGGCGGGCGGGACCTCGAGCGAGTCGGTCGCCGCCGCCAACCCGTGCATACGTCGTTCGATCGTGTCGATGCCCTGACGCAGGGATGCCTCCAGGCTCGCCAGCGCGGTCGTGACGCTCTCGATGCCGTCCTCGGCGGGGACGCCGACCTCGCGGGAGGCTTCCTCGAGATCGGTGTTGCCCAACGTCATCAGGACGATCAGGCGACGATCGTCGACGCTCAGCTGGGCGAGGGCCTCGAGCAGCTGGGTGTCGCTGTCCTCTTCGTGCTTGCGCCGCAGCGGGTGGGTGCCGCGGCTGAGCGCGGTGAGCTTCCAGGCTTCGTTGCGAACCCAGCCGAGCGGGTGATGGTCGCGGATCTTGGTCCAGTCGCGCCATGCCCGGCGATATGCGTCGACGGTCGCCTCGAACGCGACCTGCCGGTCGCCGCAGACGGCGTACGTGACCTGCACGGCGTCCGCGAAGGTCGAGGAGTAGAAGCTGTTGAACTCGTCGACGCGAGTCATCCTCAGCCTCCTCCTGACGTCCGGCGTGCCTGTGTGCAACGACGCAACTTTACAGGGAGGATGAACTGGTGCCTGCGCCCGTCGAGACCCCCTACCTCCGGCCGGCCTTCCTCACCGCCCTCCTGGGCGCGATTCTCCCCCTCGCGGTGTCTGCGGCGTTCGTCCTCGTGGCGCAGGGCTCGGCCGATCCGCCGGTCGCCTCGTTCGTACGCTCGACGGTCCGTACCTGGCTGGTGTCCCTCGGGTCCGGCATCGACGCGGGACCCGTGACGTTCGGGCTGATCCCCGTCGGCGCCACGTTCGTCTGCGTCGCCCTCGTGGCGGCCACGGCCTCCTGGGTCGTGTCCGAACCCGTCGAGGAGCTGGCCGCATATGTCGCGACCACCGCGGGTGCGTACGGCGTCATCGGCGGCATCGCGTCGGCGGCGTCGGCGTCGGGCGACGTGCACATCTCCGTCGTCCGCGCCGCATTCGGCGCCTTCATCGTCGGCGGCCTCGGCGCGGCCTGGGGCGCCGTACGCCGGCACGGCCAGGCCGAGCGCCTCTGGTTCACGGCGTCTGACGACATCCGCCACGCGACCCGCGCCGCGATCCCCGGAATGCTGATGGTGCTGGCCGCTGCGGGCGTGGTCGTGATCGTGCAGCTCGTGCGCAACCTGGAGCGGGCCGGCGACATCTGGGCGCAGCTCGATCCGGGCACGGGCGGCGGCATCGCGCTCGCGGTCGCGTGCGTGCTGGCGACGCCGACTCTCGTCCTGTGGACCGCCTCGGCGCTGATCGGGCCGGGCTTCATGCTCGGCACCGACACGTCGGTCGACCTCACGGGCTCACAGCTCGGCAACGTCCCGGGCTTCCCCCTGTTGGCCGCCCTGCCGCCGCCGGGGCAGTTCCCGGGCTGGGTGTTCGTGCTGTGGCTCGCACCCCTGCTGGCCGGCATGGTCTCGGGCTGGCGGGTCGAGCTCGGCGCGCGCGAGGGCCTGCTGTCCCGGGTTGCGCTGGGAGCCGCCTCGGGTGGGGTGGCCGGATTCCTGCTCGGCATCCTCGTCGGGCTCTCCGGCGGGGCGATCGGCCCCGGGCGGATGGCCGACGCCGGGCCACCGGCGTTCACGCCGCTGCTGCTCGCGGTGCCCGCCATGGCGGTGGGCGGCGCGCTCGGCGCAGTGCTCAAGCACTATCGTGGAGGCCGTGCCCCGCAGCCCCCGGACGCCAGCTCGCCTGGTCGTCCTCGTCTCTGGAAGCGGCACCAATCTCCAAGCACTGATCGACGCCTCGGCGAGTCCTGACTACGGTGCCGAGATCCTCGCGGTCGGCGCCGATCGCGACGGCATCGAGGGGTTGGCGCGGGCGGAGCGGCACGGCATACCCACGTTCGTGCTCAAGACCTCGGCCTTCGCCGACCGGGCCGCATGGGACGAGGCGCTGGCCGAGACCGTCGCGGCGTACGAGCCCGACCTCGTCGTGCTGGCCGGGTTCATGAAGCTCACCGGCCCGGCGTTCCTCGCCCGGTTCGGCGGGCGCACCCTCAACACCCACCCCGCGCTGTCGCCGGCTTTCCCGGGCATGCACGGTCCTCGCGACGCGCTGGCGTACGGCGTCAAGGTCACCGGAGCGACGCTGTTCGTCGTCGACGAAGGCGTCGACACCGGGCCGATCGTCGCCCAGGTCGCCGTGCCGGTCCTCGACGGCGACGACGAGACGACGCTGCACGAACGGATCAAGACCAGCGAACGCGCGATGCTGGTCGAATGGGTCGGCAAGCTCGCGCGCCACGACTTCCACCTCGATGACCGGGCCGTCGTGCTCGGAGGAGAACAGACATGACTGACGTACGTCCCCTCAAGCGCGCCCTCGTCTCGGTCTACGACAAGACCGGCCTCGAAGAGCTCGCCCGCGACCTGCACGCCGCCGGCATCTCGATCGTGTCGACCGGCTCGACCGCCAGGACGATCGAGGCGGCCGGTGTGCCGGTGACGCCGGTCGAGGCGCTCACGGGCTTCCCCGAGTGCCTCGACGGCCGGGTCAAGACGCTGCACCCTCGCGTGCACGCCGGCATCCTCGCCGACCTGCGCCTGGACGACCACGTGCAGCAGCTCGCCGAGCTGGAGATCGAGCCGTTCGACCTGGTGATCGTCAACCTCTACCCGTTCAGCGAGACCGTCGCCTCAGGTGCGACGCCCGACGAGTGCGTCGAGCAGATCGACATCGGCGGCCCGTCGATGGTCCGCGCCGCCGCCAAGAACCACCCGAGCGTCGCGGTCGTCGTCAGCCCCTCGGCGTACGACGGCGTCCGCGCGGCGATCGCCGCCGGCGGGTTCACGTTCGACCAGCGCAAGCAGCTCGCCGCGCAGGCATTCGCGCACACGGCGGCATACGACGTCGCAGTCGCGTCGTGGTTCGCCTCGACGTACGTCGGCGCCGAGGACGGCTGGCCCGACTTCGCGGGTGAGGCATGGGACAAGTCCGCGGTGCTGCGCTACGGCGAGAACCCACACCAGCAGGCCGCGCTCTACACCGACGGCACGGGTGGCCTGGCCGCCGCCGAGCAGCTGCACGGCAAGGAGATGTCCTACAACAACTACGTCGACACCGATGCGGCCCGCCGTGCGGCGTACGACTTCGACCTGCCGGCGGTCGCGATCATCAAGCACGCCAACCCGTGCGGCATCGCGGTCGGCGCGGACGTCGCCGAGGCCCACGCGCGAGCCCATGCGTGTGATCCCGTCTCGGCGTTCGGCGGTGTGATCGCCACCAACCGGCCGGTCAGCGTGGCCATGGCCGAGCAGGTCGCCGAGGTGTTCACCGAGGTCATCGTCGCTCCGGCCTACGAACCGGGTGCGGTCGAGGTGCTGCAGGGCAAGAAGAACATCCGCATCCTCGCGTGCCCCGAGGGTGCGGACGCGCCTGCGGAGTTCCGCCAGATCAGCGGCGGCGTCCTGGTCCAGATGCGCGACCACGTCGATGCTGATGGTGACGACCCGTCGACGTGGACGCTCGTCGCAGGGGAGCCGGCCGATGAGCGTACGTTCGCCGACCTGGCCTTCGCGTGGACCGCCGTCCGCGCGGTGAAGTCCAACGCGATCCTGCTGGCCAAGGACGGAGCCTCGGTCGGCGTCGGCATGGGTCAGGTCAACCGGGTCGACTCGTGCAAGCTCGCCGTCGAGCGGGCCGGAGCCGAGCGTGCCACCGGCTCGGTCGCCGCATCCGATGCGTTCTTCCCGTTCCCTGACGGCCCGGAGATCCTGATCGCCGCCGGCGTACGCGCGATCGTGCAGCCCGGCGGATCGATCCGCGACGACGCCGTCATCGAAGCCGCCCAGGCCGCGGGCGTCACGATGTACGTCACCGGCACGAGGCACTTCTTCCACTGAGGGCGAGGCCTGGTGCGCCAGCACCGTCCGTGGGCGTGACGATCTGCAGGCGACACGCCCGAACGAGCCTGCAGATCGTCACTCCCAGCGGGGGTCAGCGCAGGCCGAGGCCGTCAAGCACCTGTGCGCCCGGCAGCTCCGCCAGGGACGCGCCGGGCAGGGCGAGCTTGGAGCGCCGCAGACCGCTGCCGAGGAGGACCCACGGCTGCTCGGTGACGGCTCGGTCGACGAGGACGGGCCAGCCCTCGGGCACGCCGACCGGGGTGATGCCGCCGTACTCCATGCCGGTCGCGGTGACCGCCCAGTCCTGCGGCGCGAACGAGCACTTGCGGGTGTCGATCGTGCGGCGTACGAGGCCGTTGACGTCGGCGCGGGTGCTGGACAGGATCACGCAGGCCGCGGGCCGCAGCTCACCACCCCGTTTGCCGAGCACGATGACGCAGTTGGCCGACATGTCGGCAGCCAGGCCGAACCGCTCGGTCAGGGCCGCTGTCTCGGCGAGATCGGGATCGATCGCCACGGTGTACGCGTGCGCGGCGACTGCGGGCAAGGCGGTGAGCGCGGCGGCGACCGGCGCGGCCAGCAGGCCGTCCTGAGCCGGCTCCAGCTCGAGCGAGCCGAGGCGCACTGTCACTGCTGGGCCTCACGGAGCTCGGCGAGCGTACGGTCGACGCCCTCCGGGCCGATCGCGTGCGCCGCGACGAGGGCGCGGATCGCTGACACGAGCAGGCGGGCCTCGACGTCCTCGGCGTAGAGGCCGGACTGGCGACGCAGCGCCGTGCCGATGATGAGCGTCACGATCGACGCCGCGAGCGCACCTGGCTCGTGGACGCCGACCCGTGCGAGGACATGCGTCGCCAGGTCCTCGAGGGCCTGCATCGAGCGGGCCGCGTTGTCGCGCAGCTCGGGAACCCGGGCGGCGGCAAGGAAGATCGCGAGCTCGAGGGCGGCGACCTCCGGGCCGCGGACCGCGAAGATGCGGGAGATGAACCCGGAGGCGTCGTCGAGGCTCGCGTCGACCTCGATGTCGACCGCGGTCAGCGCCTCGAGGTCACGCGACCACTGGTCGATGTGCGCGCCGAGCGCCTCGCGGATGAGGTCGTCGATCGACTCGAAGTAGTAGGTCGTGGTCGCCGAGGGGAGACCCGCGCGCGCGGCTACCGCGCGGTGCGTGATGGCCCGCGAGCCGCCTTCGGCGAACAGCTCGATCGCGGCGGCCAGCAGCTCGTCGCGACGGAGACGACTGCGTTGCTGCGACAGCTGTGCGCGGCTGGCCATGCAGGGAGTCTAGGGGGATCCGCCCACTCGGCTCCGGATCCGCACGAGCGTGAAAGACTCGTGCCGTGACTGCGCAGATTCTCGATGGCAAGGCGGTTGCGGCCGCGATCAAGGGTGAGCTTCGTGGGCGTGTGGATGCGTTGCGTGAGCGGGGTGTGTCTGCGGGGTTGGGCACGATTCTGGTGGG
>NZ_JAKFCB010000259.1:0-11472 GCF_036676885.1 Aeromicrobium sp. | reverse complement strand
GGCGACCCCGAGGTCGACGTCGTCAAGCTGTTGCCGAAGGCGCTCGAGCGGGCCAAGGACGCCCCGAAGGAGTGAGTCGGGCCGTCAGGCCAACTTCTCCAGGCAACCCGCCACTCCTCCAGGTGAATTCACCCGGTGAAGTGGCGGTTTACCAGGTTCTCCTGGTAAACCGCCGCCGTCAGAACGACACGTCGGCGCGGCGCTCGTCGGCGCCGGGCTTGTCGCAGTACGTCTCGCCGTTCACGAAGCGCACGCCGTCGGTGAACCGCGCCTCGATCTGGCCCGAGCCGAACTGCTCGACGTACAGGCGCGAGTAGAGGCCGCCGAGCGCGAGCAGCTCGTCGTGGGTGCCCTGCTCGACGAGCTTGCCCTCCTCGAGGCCGAAGATCACGTCGGCGTTGTGGATCGTCGAGAGCCGGTGCGCGATCGCGATCGTCGTGCGGTTGTGGGTCGCCCGCTCGAGCGCATCCTGCACGAGCCGCTCGGTCTCGGTGTCCAGCGCCGAGGTCGCCTCGTCGAGGATCAGGATGCGCGGGTCCATCAGCAGCACCCGGGCGATCGCGAGTCGCTGCTTCTCGCCCCCGCTGAGCCGGTAGCCGCGCTCGCCGGTGATCGTCTCGTACCCGTCGACGAACGACAGGATGCGGTCGTGGATGTTGGCGTCGCGCGCCGCCTGCTCGATCTCCTCGGCGGTCGCGTCGGGCTTGGCGTACGCGATGTTGTCGCGGATCGTGCCGTGGAAGAGGTACGGCTCCTGCGTCACCATGCCGATCGCCTCGGCGACCGAGCCCATCGTCAGGTCGCGCACGTCGGTGCCGTCGATCAGGACGGCCCCGGAATTGATGTCGTAGAACCGCGGGATGAGGTACGTCATGGTCGTCTTGCCCGCCCCTGACGGACCGACGATCGCGGCGAGCTGCCCGGGCTCGACCCGCAGCGACACACCGTCCAGCGCCCAGCCGGGCTCCGGCGCGGGCTCGGTGCGATCGATGCGTACGCCGCTCTCACCGAACCGGTCACCGCCGGTCCCGCCCGACAGGCTGCGCGGCTCGGGGTAGCGGAAGCGGACGTCGCGGAACTCGATCTCGCCGCGCAGGTCCTTGGGATTGAGCGCCACCGCGCCGGGGCGCTCGGTGATGGCGGGCTCGAGGTCGAGGTACTCGAACAGCCGGCGGAACAACGCGAGCGACGTCTGCACGTCGAGCGACACGCGCATCAGCTGCAGCAGCGGCATCTGCAGCCGCGCCTGCAGCGTCGTGAACGCGACGAGCGTGCCGGCGGTCAGCGCGGTGCCGCCGTTGAGCATGTAGCCGGCGACGAGGTAGATCAGCGCAGGGGTGATCGCGAAGAACGTCTGCACCGTCGCGAAGAACGCCCGGCCGGTCATCGCCTGCTCGACCTGGAGCCGGGTCTGGTTGCGGTTGGCCTCGCGGTAGCGCGCGACCTCGGAGTCGGCGCGGTTGAACACCTTGGACAGCAGGATGCCCGAGACGCTGAGCGCTTCCTCGGTGATCGCGGTCATCTCCGACAGCGACTCCTGCGTCTTGCGCGCGAGCCGCTGGCGACGCTTGCCGACCTGCAGCTGGATCCACACGAACAGCGGCATGACGATCAGCGTCAGCACCGTCAGCTGCCACGACAGGATCACCATCGCGATGAACGCGGCGGAGACCGTGACGCTGTTCTGCAGGATCGAGGTGGCGGTGTCGGTCAGTACGGTGCGTACGCCGGCGACGTCGTTGGCCAGGCGCGACTGGATCGCGCCGGTCTTGGTCGCGGTGAAGAACGCGAGCTCCATCTTCTGCAGGTGCGCGAACAGGTCGCTGCGCAGGTCGGCCATCGCCGAGTTGCCGATCGTCGAGGTCAGCCAGTTCTGCACGATGCCGATCAGCGCCGTCACGACGGGGATCGCGCACAGGGCGCCGACGAGCCAGCCCAGCAGCCCGAGGTCGACCCCGCTGCCGTCGGCCGGGAACAGCGCCTGGTCGAACACCGCCTTGGTGAAGAACGGAGCGATCGAGCTCAGCGCCGCCGCGGCGACCACGGCCACCGCGACGTACGCCATCTTGGTCCGGTACGGCTTGAGCATCCGGGCGATGCGTCGGAGGATCGGCTGACCGCTGCCGATCTCCTCGTCACTGAGGTGCGTGATGGTGGGACTCGGGCGCATCATTCATCGATCTTGGTCAGCAGCACCGCCGTGGAGTCGCCCTCGACCGGCACGAGCTCGGTCGTGCCCCACACGCCGACGTCGGTGCGCAGCATGGCCCAGATCAGCAGCTTGTCGGTGTCCGCGACGAGGCCTGGGTCGGCGTGCAGGGTGAACTCGGTGGGTATGCCGGGTACGTCGGTTGCGGTCGCCGCCAGGACCTCGCCCTCGGTGTCGACGAGCTTGATCGTGGCGACGGCTCCCGGCGGGACGGCGATGCGCTCGCGGAAGGAGACGGTGCCGGTGACGGTGAGAACGTGTTCGGAGGCCATGCCTTGAATGCTATGCCTCACCCGTAGGCGGCCAACTGCGTCGACGGAGCTGCCAGGCTGCGCACGCGAGGATGATGCCCGCCGTCAGGGTGATGACGCCGCTGACCGCGCCGTGGAACGCCATGGAGTGCAGCCCCACCGAGGCCTTGGCCAAGGCCGCCGTCGCCGCCGCCACGACCCCGGCCAGGAGGACTGCCGGCAGGGTGAAGCCCGGCAGCGCACGCGTCGGCCGCCGCTCCCGGATGACGGGGAGCCTGCGCAGGTGTGCGACGGCGAACGCACAGATCACGGTGAGCCCGCCGATCGCCGAGACGTACTGGGCCCACCGCAGACCCGACACCCCGAGGTGATCCGTCTGCAACCAGGTGACGTGCTCGTACCCCCAGGTGTTGTCGTGCGTGAACGAGTCCCAGACGACGTGGGTGGTGCCGCCGATCAGCGCGCCGATCGGCGCGAGCTGCCACTGCCGACGGGTGAGCCGGGCGCGTGGAGCGAGGCGGTCGCGGACGGCGGACGGGGCCAGGTCGGTGAGCGGGTCGCGCAGCACCGCGAACCAGATCGCGAGCGCGATCAGCGTGCCGATGATGTCGATCGTCGGGACGGCCCAGGGGCTGTGCGCGATCTCGTAGCCGCGCCTCGAGCCGAGGTAGAGCGGGATGTCGAGCACCATGCTGCCGACGACCATCGACGTCATGGGCAGGCCGAGCCGGGTCAGCGGCAGGACCGCCGCGGGGTGGCTCAGCGTCAACGGCACGTCTCGAGCGTACGTTCTGCCGGGAGTGAACAGGGCTGTCCGAACCCCGTGATCGCGTGGTTGATTGAGGCATGAGCTCACTCCTCGTCCTCGGCGGCACCTCCTGGGTCGGCGGGCAGATCGCGCGCGACGCGATTGCCCGCGGTCATGACGTCACGTGCCTGGCGCGGGGTGAGTCCGGCGATGCACCCGACGGTGCGACGTTCGTCCCGGCCGACCGCGCGGCACCGAGGGCGTACGACGAGGTCAGCGACCGGCACTGGGACCTCGTGATCGACCTGTCGCGCCAGCCCGGACAGGTGCGGTCGGCGATCCAGGCGCTGGGTTCGACCGCGACGCACTGGACCCTCATCTCGACCGGTTCGGTGTACGCCGACCAGAGCGGGCCGCTGACCGAGGACTCGCGACTGCTCGACCCGCTCGACGGCGATGTCGCCGGGCCGGAGCAGTACGGCGAGGGCAAGGTCGCCTGCGAGCAGGCCGTGCGACAGCTGCACCGGCACCTGATCGTGCGGGCGGGGTTGATCGGCGGTCCGGGCGATCGATCGGACCGGTTCGGCTACTACGCCGCACGGTTCGCGCTCGCCGGCGATGAGCCGGTGCTCGTGCCTGCCGTCGCGGATCAGCCGATGCAGGTCGTCGACGTCCGCGACCTGTCGCGCTGGATCGCGGCGTCGGCCGAGGGAGGTGCGACCGGCACGGTCCACGGGGTCGGCGAGCCCACGACGGTGGGTGCGCTCGTGGCGCTGTCGGCCGAGGTGGCCGGTTTCACGGGCGACCAGCTGGTCGCCAGCGAGTCATGGCTGCGCGAGCACGGCGTCGAGGAGTGGATGGGCCCGCGATCGCTGCCGCTGTGGCTGCCGTCGAGCCACCACGGCATGGGCATGATGGACGACGCGCGAGCGCTGGCGTACGGCCTGGAGCGGCGCCCCTTGGTCGACACGATCAGCGCGACGCTGGACGACGAGCGCGCCCGCGGGCTCGATCGTGAGCGCAAGGCGGGACTGAGCCGGTCGGACGAGCTGGCCTTGATCGAGGAGCTGCGCGACCAAGCGCCCTGACCGACAGAACCACCCCGCCTGGTCCTTTGGCACTACTTCCCGCCATTCGCGATCTGACATCGGCAGTGGCGCGTAGCCTTGAAAGATGAACGCTAAGCCCGGAAGACCGCGAACTCTGACGGTCGACCAGATCATCGACGCCGTGCTGGCCGAGGGACTCGGGAGCTTCAGCATGCCGTCGATCGCTGCGCGACTCGGCGTCGTGCATTCGGGGCTATACCGCTACTTCACGGATCGCGAGGACCTGGTCGTCCAGGTCATGGATCGCATCGCCCGATCTGCTCCGTGGCCTTCGGCGGACCTGCCGTGGCGGGAGCACCTCGAGCAGATCGGGGAGACCTTCTGGATGATGTGCGCCAACTATCCCGGCTACGACATCACGGCCCTGCGCACGCGCAACGTGTCGCCGGGATTCCTTGAGATGATCACGCCGCACATCGAGTCGCTGCAGCGCGAAGGCCTCGACCTCGTCGATGCGACTGCGGCGATCGAGTTCGTACGTGCGCTCGTCCTCACGTCGTCGATCGAGGCCGGCCGCCTCAAGACGATCGCCGACCGACATGACCTCCCCGACCACTCGATCCCCGGGTTCGCCGACCCGGAGAAGTGGTCCGGCCGCGGCTGGTACCGCCGTCACCTCAACACCTGGCTCGACGGTCTGGCCCAACGCGTCCAGGCTCGCGAGAGCAGCGCAACCCACGCCTAGTGGCCACGCAGACGAGGCGGGCGGGCCAGCCGTCTGCGTAAGCGGCTGGCCCGCCCCTCGTATGCGTCGAGGACGGCGGGAATGTCCTGCCGCAGATTTCGCGCATCCTCGGCCGCCTCGACGCGCCTGACATACCCGCCCGTTTGTCTGCCCAAACACATCTGAGAGAAGTCTCGGGCGATCCTTACTTGCGTGATACCCCCTAGGGGTATATGGTCATGGGCACGAAGACATACCCCCCAGGGGTACGAACGAGGAGTCACCATGGCACACGACCACGAAGCACGCGGGTACGACGACAAGAAGGACGACTACCTCAAGCGGCTGCGCCGCATCGAGGGCCAGGCCCGCGGCCTGCAGCGCATGGTCGAGGAGGACCAGTACTGCATCGACATCCTGACGCAGGTCTCTGCCATGACCAAGGCGCTCCAGTCCGTCTCGCTGGGCCTGCTCGACGACCACCTCAACCACTGCGTCGTCGATGCCGCCCGCGCCGGGGGTGCCGAGTCGGAGGCCAAGATCCGCGAGGCCTCCGACGCGATCGCGCGCCTCGTCCGCAGCTGACCGAAGAACACCACGAGAGGAATCACCATGACCACCAGCACCTACACCGTCGTCGGCATGACCTGCGAGCACTGCGTCCGCTCCGTCAGCGAAGAGGTCGGCGCGATCCCCGGTGTCAGCGACCTGAACGTCGACCTGGCCACCGGCTCGCTGTCCGTCACGACCGACGCCGAGCCCGTGGCCGACGACGCCGTACGTGAGGCCGTCGCCGAGGCCGGCTACCAGGTCGCATGAATACCGGAGCCAAGGTCGGCGTTTTCGTCGCGGGACTGTGCGTCGTGTTCGGCGGGGCAGTCGCGATCGGCAACGCCGTCGGCCCGGTCGACAACGAACCAGCAGCGATGGATCACGAGGAGGACGGCGCGATGGAAGACATGCCCGGTATGTCCGCGGCAGCCGACAAGGTCCCCGGCGGCCTCCAGGTCGCCGAGAACGGCTATCGGCTGGTGCTCGACGAGCCGCAGCAGCGTCCCGACGACCAGGCCACCGTGTCGTTCCGGGTCCTCGGACCCGACGGCGATCCGCTGACCGCGTACGAGACGCTGCACGACAAGAAGATGCACTTCATCGTCGCCAAGCGCGACCTGTCGGGCTTCCAGCACGTGCACCCCACGCTCGACGAGCAGGGCACCTGGACCACCACGCTCTCGCTCGACCCGGGCCAGTGGCGGACGTTCGCCGACTTCGACCCGGCCGGCAAGGACCCCCAGCTGACGCTCGGCGCAGACCTGACGGTCGCCGGTGAGTTCACCCCGAAGCCGCTCCCCGAGCCGTCGCGCACCGCCACCGTCGGTGACTACACCGTGACGCTCGACGGTGACGCCAGGACCGGTGGCGACTCGAAGCTCACGCTGACGGTCGCCAAGGACGGCAAGCCGGTCACGGACCTGCAGCCGTACCTCGCCGCGTACGGGCACCTCGTCGCACTGCGCGAGTCCGACCTCGCCTACCTCCACGTCCACCCGGACGGCGAGCCGGGCGACGGCAGGACCGAGCCCGGACCGGGCATCACGTTCTACGCCGACTTCCCGTCAGAGGGCAGCTACCGCCTCTACCTCGACTTCAAGCACGGCGACGTCGTCCGTACCGCCGAGTTCACGGTCGAGGCCGGGGCGAAGGGGTCCCAGGACGCCGGCGGCCACGACGACTCAGGACACGGACACTGACATGGCACTCACCGACCAGCACCTTGATGCAGGCGAGCGGATCGACCTGTCGATCGGCGGCATGACCTGTGCGTCGTGCGCGATGCGCATCGAGAAGCGGCTCAACAAGCTCGACGGCGTGACCGCCTCGGTCAACTACGCGACCGAGAAGGCGCGGGTCGACACCGCCGGCCCGATCGACCCCGAGCTGCTGATCGCCGAGGTCGAGAAGGCCGGCTACACCGCCCAGCTGCCGCAACCGCCCAAGGCCGAGGAGGCCGACGAGGAGGTCGAGGACGATCCGTCGCGACCCCTCCTGCAGCGTCTGCTGATCTCGATCGTCCTGACGGTGCCGGTCATCGCGTTCGCGATGATCCCGGCGCTGCAGTTCACCAACTGGCAGTGGCTGTCGCTCACTCTCGCGGCTCCAGTCGTCGTCTGGGGCGCGCTGCCGTTCCATGTCGCGGCCTGGACCAACCTGCGCCACGGTGCCGCGACGATGGACACGCTGATCTCGGTCGGCACGCTCGCGGCGTTCGGCTGGTCGCTGTACGCGTTGTTCTGGGGCACGGCCGGCGAGCCCGGCATGAAGCACCCGTTCGAGCTGACGATCTCCCGCATGGACGGCAGCGGCAACATCTACTTCGAGGCCGCGGCCGGCGTCACGACGTTCATCCTCGCCGGCCGCTACTTCGAGGCACGCTCCAAGCGGCGGGCCGGCTCGGCGCTGCGTGCGCTGCTCGCGCTCGGCGCCAAGGAGGTCTCGGTCGTACGCGACGGGGTCGAGGTGCGCATCCCGACCGACGACCTGCACGTCGGCGACATCTTCGTCGTACGCCCCGGCGAGAAGATCGCGACCGACGGGGTGATCGAGGACGGCACGTCAGCGGTCGACGCCTCGATGGTCACCGGCGAGTCCGTGCCCGCGGAGGTCGTCGCGGGGGACCACGTCGTCGGCGGCACGGTCAACACCAGCGGACGCCTGACGGTCAGGGCGACCCGGGTCGGCGCCGAGACCCAGCTGGCGCAGATGGCCAGGATGGTCGAGGACGCGCAGAGCGGCAAGGCCCAGGCGCAACGGCTCGCCGACTCGATCTCGGGCATCTTCGTGCCGATCGTGATCGCGCTGGCCGTCGGCACGCTGGGCTTCTGGGTCGGCACCGGCGAGGGCGCCTCGGCGGCATTCACGGCCGCCGTCGCGGTGCTCATCATCGCCTGCCCCTGCGCGCTGGGTCTTGCGACGCCGACCGCCCTGATGGTCGGCACCGGGCGCGGCGCACAGCTCGGCATCCTGATCAAGGGGCCCGAGGTGCTGGAGTCCACCCGGACGATCGACACCGTCGTGCTGGACAAGACCGGCACCGTCACGACCGGCAAGATGACGCTGCACGACGTGATCGTCGCCGACGGCGAGGACCGGGCCGAGGTGCTCCGCATCGCCGGTGCGCTCGAGGACGCGTCCGAGCACCCGATCGCCCGCGCGATCGCCGATGCCGCCCGATCCGAGCTGGGTGAGCTGCCAGTCGTCGAAGGCTTCAGCAACAGCGAAGGACTCGGCGTGCAGGGCGTCGTCGAGGGTCGCGCGGTGGTGGTCGGCCGCGAGGCGTTCCTTGCGGACTGGTCGCAGTATGTCGGTGACCTCGCCGGCCCCAAGGGCGAGGCCGAGGCGCAAGGACGTACGCCGGTCGTCGTCGGCTGGGACGGTGCGGTCCGCGGCGTCCTGGTCGTCGCCGACACGATCAAGGAGTCGAGCGCCGAGGCGATCCGTCAGATCCGCGACCTCGGGCTCCGCCCGGTCCTGCTGACCGGCGACAACGAGCGCGCCGCTCGTGCGGTCGCGGCGACGGTCGGCATCGACGAGGTCTACGCCGAGGTGCGACCCAGCGAGAAGGTCGACGTCGTCCGCAAGCTCCAGGAGGAGGGCCGCACCGTCGCGATGGTCGGCGATGGCGTCAACGACGCAGCCGCGCTGGCGCAGTCCGACCTCGGCCTGGCGATGGGCACCGGCACCGACGCCGCGATCGAGGCGGCCGACCTGACCCTCGTACGCGGCGACCTGCGGGCCGTGCCGGACGCGATCCGGCTGTCCCGTCGCACCCTGGGCACGATCAAGGGCAACCTGTTCTGGGCGTTCGCCTACAACGTCGTCGGCATCCCGCTGGCCGCGGCCGGCCTGCTCAATCCCATGCTGGCCGGTGCGGCGATGGCGTTCTCGTCGGTGTTCGTCGTTTCCAACAGCCTCCGGCTGCGCAGCTTCAAGACCCTCAACTCCGAAGGAGCAGCATGAGCCAGCACGAGCACCACGACATGCACGACATGGCGATGACCGGGCGCGAGCTCACCCGCAACGCGGTCTCGGCGACCCTCCACTGCCTCACGGGCTGTGCGATCGGCGAGGTCCTCGGCATGGTCATCGGCACGGCCCTCGGCATGAGCGACGGCAGCACGATCGCCCTCGCGGTCGTCCTGGCGTTCTTCTTCGGCTACGCGCTGACCGTACGCCCGGTGATGCGAGCGGGCCTTCCGCTCGCCGGGGCGATCAAGGTCGCCCTCGCCGCCGACACGCTGTCGATCCTGACGATGGAGATCGTCGACAACGCCGTGCTCCTGACGGTGCCGGGTGCCATGGAGGCCGGGCTCGGGAGCTTCCTGTTCTGGGGCAGCCTGGCGTTCGCCCTGGCGGTCGCGTTCGTCGTGACGGTCCCGGTCAACCGCTGGCTGATCGGTCGCGGCAAGGGTCACGCCGTGGTGCACGAGTACCACTGACCGCTTCCGGGCGTACGCCTCATAGGCTCGGGGCATGACTCAGATCCCCGGCCTGGACGGTCTGCTCGGCGTGGAGCACGTCGAGTCCAGTCCCGACACGTTCGTCGTACGCTTCACGATCGGCGACCAGCACCTGCAGCCCTTCGGCATTCCGCACGGCGGTGTCTACTGCACGGTCCACGAGTCGACCGCGAGCTGGGCCGGCCAGGTCTGGCTCGGCGACAAGGGCATCGTGGTCGGCACCAACAACTCGACCGACTTCCTGCGCCAGGCCAAGGTCGGCGACACCATCACCACGACCGCGACCCCGATCCACCGGGGCCGCAGCCAGCAGCTGTGGCACCTCGACTCGGTCGACCAGGACGGCCGGCTCATCGCGCAGGGCCAGGTCCGGCTGGCCAACCTCGACCAGCAGGTGCCGCCCGAGGTCCTCGCCCGATTCATCGGGTCGGCACCGCAGGAGTAGCCGCATGCCTCGCCGGGTCATCCTCGACTGCGACACGGGGACCGACGACGCCATCGCGATCATGCTGGCGGCGGCTCGCCCAGAGCTCGACCTGCTCGCGGTGACCGCGGTCTGGGGCAACCACGCCGTCGAGCACACCGCCGACAACTCGCGCCGCACGCTCGACCTGATCGGGCGCTCGGACATACCCGTGTACGCCGGACGCGGCGCGCCGGTCGCACCACCACCGGGTGCGCCGGCGGCAGAGGGCAGCCCGGAGCCCGACCTGCTGCCCCTCCCGACGGCCACCACTCGGATCGAGCCCCAGGACGCCGTCGAGTGGCTCGTCGAGACGGCGCGGTCGACGACCGAGCGGTTCACCCTCGTGCCCACCGGGTCGATGTCCAACGTGGCGTCGGCGGTCGCCGCCGACCCGTCATTCGTCGACGCGGTCGAGGAGATCGTGGTGATGGGCGGCGTCATCGAGCGCGGCGGCCTGTTGCCCGAGGTCGAGACCAACGTCGGCTACGACCCCGAAGCCGCGCAGCAGGTGCTCGACGCAGGGTTCGAAAGGCTCGTCCTGGTGCCGATCGATACGACCTATCGCGCGATCGTCGCGACCGAGCAGTGCGCGACGCTGCGGGACGACGGCGGTGTCGCGGCCGGCGTCGCGGCGGACTTCATCGAGCAGCGCATCGAGCGCTATCGCCGGCTCCCCGCGATGCGTGGCCGCGCGGCGGCACCCGTCCACGACGCGCTGACGGTCGCCTACCTGGTCGACTCCACACTCGTGACTCTTCGCCCCGCGACGGTTCGGGTCCACACCGGCGACTCGCCCACCCGCGGGCGTACCGACATCGCGTTCGATCCGGCCGGCGCGGTCCGGGTCGCCGTCGAGCCGGACGCCCCGCGGTTCTTCGAGCTGCTGCGCGAGTCGCTGGCGCGGCTCAAGCCAGGCCCTGCTCCTTCTTGATCCTGCGCCAACCGCCGGCGCGGTTGTTGGCGATGATCGCCCGGAACATCTCGGTGAGCGCCGGCGCGTTGATCGGCTCGCCCTGCCGGAACCCGACGGTCCGCGCCGTCTGGTTGTCGTGGCCCGCCGTGATGATGCCCTCCGGGTCGGGCACGATCCCGCCGTCGTAGACGAAGACGTTGACGTGGTCCTTCGCGGCGAGCAGCGCGCAGACGTTGCCCTGCAGCACGAAGTACGGCTGCACGGTCCGCTTGATCGTCTCCTCCACCTCGGGGTCGGCGGCGTGGACGAGATCGCGCACCTCGTGGCAGATCTGCTGCTGCCACTCCGGCAGGGCGTCGATGTAGTCGTCGACCCGCGGATCCTTCTCGTAGTCCATGGAATGTCCTCATTGACTGGGCTGTGATTCCCACACGGTAGACTCGTCGCAGTCGGTCGCGACTGGCGTTGAGGTGGGTACCACCGGGGAGCGACTGCAAACACCGGACATCGGGACCGTTCGCCTGGGCCCCACGTCAGCCGTGCATTGCTGACTGGAGGCAACCGAGATGATGATGACCATGACGACCACTGACCC
>NZ_JAKFCB010000258.1:0-13734 GCF_036676885.1 Aeromicrobium sp. | reverse complement strand
GGTCGCCGACGCGGTCGCCTAGGCCCAGAGGTTCTCGCCGAACTTGAACCAGATCGCGGCGATCAGGACGACGTACCAGAGGGTGCAGATCAACATCGTCCAGTCGCCGACGAAGCGGGACACCGGGTTGCTGGGTGCGTACGCCCGCAGGTTGCGCGCCGTGACCCAGATGAAGATCGGGATCGTCACGGCCCAGACGACCATGCACCACGGGCACAGCTTGCCGATGTCGTAGATGCTCTGGCTCTGGAGCCACGTCACGAAGCCGATGCCGAACAGGACGCCGGCCTGCAGCCCGCCCCAGATGAAGGTGGGCAGGTGCACGCGAGCAAGCAGCAGGACGCCCAACGTCACGACCACCGCAAAGCCGGCGACGCCGATGATGGGGTTGGGGAAGCCGAACGCGGATGCCTGATCGGTGTTGATGACGCCGCCGCAGCTCACGAATGCGTTGATGTCGCAGCTGAGATCGGTCGGCTTGCCGTCGGCCTTGTCCTGGAGGAAGTTGACCTTCTCGATCAGCAGGATCGCCGCCGAGAGCAGGCCGATCGCGCCGCCGATCGTCAGCAGCAGGCCAAGGCCTCGGCTCGCCTGGGTGTCCGCACCGGTGGTGTCGGCATCGTCGATCAGTTCGGTCATAACCGTGATCTTAAGGTGAGTGAGCAAGTCCGGTTCCGCCGGCACGTGGCCTGATCCGTCACATGGGCTAGGGTTCACATACCCACGGTATGCGAAAGGTCACCATGAGCGCGGACATCATCAACCCGGAACACGTCGACGTCATCATCGTCGGTGCGGGACTCTCCGGCATCGGCGCGGCGTATCGCCTGCAGGAGCAGTGCCCCGGCAAGACGTACGCGATCCTCGAGGCGCGCTCCGCGGTCGGCGGCACGTGGGACCTGTTCCGCTACCCGGGCATCCGCTCGGACTCCGACATGTACACGCTGAGCTTCCCGTTCCGCCCGTGGACCAACCCCAGGTCCATCGCCGACGGCGAGCACATCAGGACGTACATCCAGGAGGCGGCTGACGAGTTCGGGATCGCCCGGCACATCCGGTTCGGTCACCGTGTCCTGTCGGCGTCCTGGTCGTCCGAGGCCGCGCTCTGGACCGTGACGTCACGCGTCGGCGACGAGACGATCGTCCAGACCGCGTCGTTCGTCTATCTCTGCAGCGGCTACTACAGCTACGACACCGGCTATCAGCCGGAGTTCCCCGGCGTCGACTCGTTCGACGGGCAGGTCGTGCACCCGCAGTTCTGGCCCGAGGACCTCGACTACGCGGGCAAGAAGGTCGTCGTGATCGGCAGCGGCGCCACCGCCGTCACGCTGATCCCGTCGATGGCCGACGATGTCGAGCACATCACGATGCTGCAGCGTTCGCCGACGTACATCACGAGCCTGCCGGCGGAGGACAAGGTCGCGGACCTCATGCGCAGGGTCCTGCCGGCCAACGTCGCGCACCGCGCGATCCGGCGCAAGAACGCGATCGTCACGATCGGCTTCTACCAGTTCTGCCGTCGGTTCCCCCGGGCCGCGGCCAAGCTGCTGCTGGGGCGCGCCCGGCGCCAGCTGCCCGAAGGCGCCGACATGGTGCACTTCACGCCGCGCTACAAGCCATGGGACCAGCGCCTGTGCATCGTCCCGGACGGCGACCTGTTCCGGGTCATCCGCGACGGCAAGGCGTCGATCGTCACCGACACGATCAAGGAGCTCACCCCGAGCGGCATCGCCCTCGACTCCGGTCAGCACCTCGACGCCGACATCGTGGTGACGGCGACCGGTCTCCAGATCGTCGCCTTCGGCCAGCTCAAGATCGAGGTCGATGGTGAGCGGGTCGTCCCGCGCGACGTCCACGTCTACAAGGGCCTGATGTTCAGCGGCATCCCCAACTTCGCGTGGTGCGTCGGCTACACCAACGCCTCGTGGACCCTGCGAGCCGACCTCTCGTCGCAGTACGTGTGCCGGTTCATCAACCACCTCGACGCCAACGGCCACGCCTTCGGCATGCCCGATCCGAAGGGTGCGGCGGGTCAGGCCCGACCGATCCTCGACCTGACCTCGGGTTACGTCACTCGCGTGGCGGACCTGCTGCCCCGGCAGGGCGCGGCGTCGCCGTGGACGATCCGGCAGAACTGGCTGCTCGATTCGTACGACATGAAGCGCACCGACCTCGACCAGGAGATGGTGTTCACCTCGAGGTCGCAGGTGTCAGTCCCCGCCTAGGTCTGGCAGTGCGGGCACCAGAAGGTGTTGCGCTCGGCGGTCGGTCGGTCGCCCAGCTTGCCACTGCGCAGCGGAGTGCCGCAGCGCCGGCAGCGTGCCCGCTCTCGGTTGTAGACCCAGCGCTCCTCGCCCGCGCGGGTGCTGCCGGTGAACGAGCGGTCGATCCGTGACTTGTTGAGGTCGAGCATCTGGCGCCCGCGTGAGATGACCCGCGCCAGGTCGGCGACCTCGCCGACCGGGCGGGTCGGCGCCAGACCCATGAGGAACAGCAGCTCGTTGACGTACTCGTTGCCGAATCCGGCGACGTTGCGCTGGTCGAGGAGCGCGAGGTAGACCGGGCGGTCGGCGTGGGCGGAGACCCGCCGCACGGCCTCGTCGAGATCCCAGTCGGGTCCCAGCAGGTCGGGGCCGAGATGGCCGACGGCGGTGGTCTCGTCGCCTCGCGCCAACACCTCGAGAATGCCGAGGGCGTAGCCCACCGCCTGCCACTCGTCGTTGTCGAGAACCGCACGGGCGCTGTGACCGGGCCGCCGCCACGCCGAGCCGAGCCGGTGGACGTGCCACGCGCCCTCCATCTTGAGGTGCGAGTGGATCGAATGCTCGGGCGTCCGGATCAGCAGGTGCTTGCCGCGGCTGACCACCTCCTCGACGCGCGAGCCGCGCAGGTCGACCGTCGCGTAGGCCGGGACGCGGAAGTCGGTGCGGGTCAGCTCACGGCCGGCGAGCGCCTCGTGCAGATGACGGGCCGTGCGCCAGACGGTGTCGCCCTCAGGCATCGATTCGCAGGCCCTTGATCGTGCGCTCGAACCCGGCCTCGAGCAGCGCCTCGCCCAGCTGTGTGGAGGCAATGGGATGCCCGTCGGCGGTCTCGATCGTCAACCGGCTGATCCGCTTGGCGCGCACCGTGGCGACGAGCGAGTCGGCCGCAGCGGCCAGCCGGACGGGGTCGTCGTCGAACACCAGCACCTTGCGGCCGCCGCGCTCGAGGTAGACGACCAGGCGCCCGTCGTGCATCACCACGAGGGAGCCGGCCTTGCGGGCGGGCCGGTGGCCGGAGGACTCGTCATCCGTGCGACGCTCGGGCCACGGCAGAGCGGCGCCGTAGGGATTGGCGGGGTCTGTCGCGGCCAGCGTCAGCGCCGCGGCGTCGGTCGGCCGGTCGTCGTCGCCGGCATGACCGCGCATGCGATCGACCGTCGCCGGCGCCGCGAACTGGGCTGCGCCGAGCGTCTCGATGTAGTAGCCGCGAAGCACTGCACCGGTCTGCTCGAGCTCGCGCAGCACCCGATAGACGCCGGCGAACCCGCCCGGAGTCTGCTCCGCCATGACGGACCCGCGGGTCACGACGCCGTAGCGCCCCACCAATGACTCGGTGCGGGCCAGTTGCAGGCTGGTCGGGTCGCTCGAGGTCTCGGCCAGCGCAAACCAGCGGCCGCTGACGGTCGGCGGACCCTGCAGCGCGACGCGAGGTGATCTGGTGCGCCGACCGTGGATGCGGGCCCGCGGCGCCGGCCGTGTGGTCCGGTGGGCCCCGCCACGGCCCACGAGCGTACGCAGGGGAGCGAATGTGTCGTTGCTGACCCGGCCCGACCAGACCAGGTCCCAGAGCGCCTCGGCCAGCGCTCCGTGGTCATCGGTGCCGACCGCATCGGCGAGCTGGCGGAACAGGAACGCTCCGCGACCGTCGAGCGCATCGATGATCGTGGCCTGCAGAGAGCCGTCCTCGGGTGGCTGGGTCCCGGCGGCGCGCAGCACGAGGTCCGCCGGATGGAGCTGGACCCATCCGTCGTTGCCGGGGAGCGTGCCGGCGCCCGACCACATGACCTCACCCGCCGTCGTGAGCTCGTCGAGCATCGCGGGGGAGTAGTCACGCACGCGTGCCGGCAGGACCAGCGATTCCCAGGCGGATGCCGGCAGCGCCAGCCCGGCCAGCTGGTCGATCGCGGTCAGCACGCCGTCCGGACCGCGCAGATTGCCGCCCACGCCCTGCCAGGACGGCAGGAACCGGGCGTAGGTCAGCGGGTCGACCGGCTCGACCTGGTGCCGAGCCGCGGCCAGGGAGCGTGACCGCAGCCGTCGCAGGACGCCGGGCTCGACCCACTCGGTGCCGGTCGCCTGGGGACGGAACTCACCCTCGGTCAGCCGGCCGTCGCGCGACAGCCGGCGCAGCACCTGGAGCGCGACGGCGCTGCCGAGGCCGAAGCGGGTTGCGACCTCCTCGGTGGTGAACGGGCCGTGGGTGCGCGTGTAGCGGGAGATGAGGTCGGTCAGTGGATCTGCGGTGACCTCGAGAAACGCCTCCGGTATGCCCATCGGCACGACCACCCCGAGGGCGTCGCGCAGGCGCCCGGCGTCCTCGACCACGGCCCAGCGGAGCTCGCCGGCCATGGCGACCTCGATGGCGCGCCGGGACTGCTGGAGCTCGTCGAGCCACGCCACGGCGTGCGAAGCGACCTCGGGCCGAAGCCTTGCCGTGACCTCGGCGGTCGTGAGCGGCCCCAGCATGCGGAGCAGGTCGGCGACTCCCTCGACGTCCTTGACCCGCCGATCGTCGGTGAGGCGCTGCAGCTCGAGCTCGGTGTGCTCGATCACCGCCGGGTCGAGCAGCTCACGGAGCTCGGCCCGGCCGAGCAGCTCGGCGAGGAGCGTGGGGTCGAGGGTCAGCGCCGACGCGCGACGCTCGGCCAGGGGGGTGTCGCCCTCGTAGAGGAAAGCGGCGACGTATCCGAACAGGAGATTCTGGGCGAACGGTGAGGCGCGCTCGGTCGTGACCTCGGCGATCTGGACCTCCCGCGATGCCAGCCGTCTGGTCAGCGTCATGAGGGCGGGGAGGTCATAGACGTCCTGGAGGCATTCGCGAGCCGTCTCGAGCAGGATCGGGAACGTCGGGTGGTTGCGTGCCACGTCGAGCAGCTGCGCCGAGCGTTGGCGCTGCTGCCACAACGGGGCGCGCGATCCCGGGTTGCGGCGCGGCAGCAGCAGGGCCCGTGCCGCACACTCGCGGAACCGGGAGGCGAACAGCGCGGAGCTGCCGACCTCCTCGGTCACGATCTTGTCGAGGTCGTCGGTGTCGAAGACGAACAGGTCGGAGCCGGGTGGCTCGAGCTCGGTGTCGGGTATGCGAGCGACGATGCCGTCGTCACTCGCCACCACGGAGCCGTCCATGCCGAACCGCTCCTCGATGCGTGCGGCGACCGCGAGGGCCCACGGTGCATGGACCCGGCGACCGAACGGCGAGTGCAGGACGACGCGCCAGTCGCCCAGCTCGTCGCGGAACCGCTCGACCACCAGGGTGCGGTCGGACGGCACCTGGCCCGTCGCGTCCTTCTGGTCGCGGAGATAGGCCGCAAGGTTGTCCGAGGCCTGGCGGCCGAGCCCGAGGGCGGACGTGCGCTCCGCGAGCGCGGCGGGTGAGAGGTTGGCCGCCTCGCGTACGAAGCTGCCGATCGCCTCACCGAGCTCATAGGGGCGACCGACGGCATCGCCCTTCCAGAACGGCAGGCGGGCCGGCTGGCCGAATGCCGGCGTCACGATGACCCGGTCGTGCGTGATCTCCTGGATCCGCCAGCTCGTGGCCCCCAGGGCGAACACGTCGTTGATGCGCGACTCGTAGACCATCTCCTCGTCGAGCTCACCGACCTTGCGGCTCGCCCCCGAGTCGTCGGCGCCGGCGGCGAGATTGACCGAGAACATCCCGCGATCGGGGATCGTGCCGCCGCTCGTCACGGCGAGGCGTTGCGCACCGGGCCGGCCGGTGAGCGTGCCGGCGTCGCGGTCCCACACGAGCCGCGGGCGGAGCTCGGCGAACTCGTCGGAGGGATAGCGGCCGGCGAGCAGATCGAGTGTCGCGTCATAGGCCGACCGGGGCAGCGTCGCGAACGGCGCGCTGCGGCGTACGGTGTCGAACCACTCCTCGACGTCGATCGGCTCCAGCGCCGTCACCGCGACGGTCTGCTGGGCCAGGATGTCGAGCGGGTTGGCCGGTATGTCGAGGCGTTCGATCAGTCCCTGCTGCATCCGCGAGGTCGTGACTGCGGCGCCGAGCAGGTCCTGGCGCGAGGTCGGGAACGTCACCCCTTGCGAGATCTCGCCGACCTGGTGTCCCGCCCGGCCGACCCGCTGGAGCCCGCTGGCGACCGACGGCGGCGACGAGACCTGGATGACCAGGTCGACCGCGCCCATGTCGATGCCCAGCTCGAGGCTCGACGTCGCGACGACGCAGCGCAGGCGGCCGGTCTTGAGCTCGTCCTCGATCAGGGCGCGCTGCTCCTTGCTGACCGATCCGTGATGTGCCCGCGCGAGGATCGCCTCGGCACCAGAGCTCTGCGCGCTCCCGCCCATGAGCTGCGCCGGGGGACGTCCGGAACCGGGCGCGGCGCTCTCAGCGCCGGTGTAGGAGGCGTAGGCCTCGTTGAGCCGCGCTGTGAGTCGCTCCGCGACCCCGCGGGAGTTGACGAAGATGATGGTCGACCGGTGCTCGAGGACGCGGCGCATCACGGCGTCCTCGACATGCGGCCAGATGCTGCCCCGGGGTTGCTCGTCCTCGTCGAGGGCCCGTCCACCGCTGCCCTCATCGCGTGGAGGCGCCGGGATGCTGGTCATGTCGTCGACCGGCACCTCGACCTCGAGCGCCAGCCGGGTCGCGGCCTCCGGAGCGACGACCGTGACCCGTGCGGAGCCGCCGAGGAAGCGGGCGACCTCGTCGTGAGGGCGTACGGTCGCGCTCAGGCCGATGCGGCGGGCCGGCTCCGGCAGGAGGGCGTCGAGCCGCTCGAGCGACAGCGCCAGGTGAGCGCCCCGCTTGGTGCCGGCGACGGCATGGATCTCGTCGACGATGACGGTCTCGACCGTGCGCAACGTCTCGCGGGCCGCCGAGGTCAGCATCAGGAACAAGGACTCGGGCGTCGTGATCAGGATGTCGGGGGGATGCGTCACGAGTGCTCGGCGGTCGCGCTGGGGGGTGTCGCCGGAACGGACGCCGACGGTGACCTCGCGGAACCGGTCGCCGCGCCTCGCCGCTGCCTGTGTGATGCCCACGAGCGGCGAACGGAGGTTGCGCTCGACGTCGACCGCGAGGGCCTTGAGTGGCGAGATGTAGAGGACGCGCGTGCCCTCGGACTCATCGGCATGCATGAGCCGGTCGATCGACGACAGGAACGCCGCGAGGGTCTTGCCGGAGCCGGTCGGCGCCACGACCAGGACGTGCTCGTCGCCCGCCACGGCGTCCCACGCGCCGAGCTGCGCGGGGGTCGGCGCCTCGAAGGACTCGTCGAACCACTGCCGTGTGGCAGGGGCGAAACTCCTCAGCGTGCCGGTCATTCTCCCATCGTGGCAGTCGCCACCGACATGCGCCCGGGCACCTCGTCCTGGACTCCCGGCCGGTTAGTCTGAGCATTCGTCGAGACGTCCAGGCAAGAGGAGCGGGAGTGTCGGAGAAGCGGCTCAAGGGCCTCGCCGCCCTCGTCGGTGCCACCCTCCTCGTGGTGATCGCCACCGGCGCTGTGCTCGGCTCGCGGTCAGCCGCCGCTGACCTGGAGGCCAAGGCCGAGCGGTCGCTCGCGTCTGCCGACCTCCCCGACGTTCACGTCACGTTCCGTGGTCGCGAGGCGGTGCTGACCGGCGGCAGCCCTGACGACCTCGGCAAGGCCGAGCTGATCGTCGAGGGCATCGAAGGCGTCCGTCTGGCCGACGTCGCGATCTCGACGGCCGTGACCCCCACGCAGCGTCCGCCCGACACGACGCCGACCCTCGACCTCCGTCACGCGGGCGCGGGCCTCACGATCAGCGGCACCGTGCCCGACTCCGACGCCGCGGCCGGCATCAAGGTGCGTGTGGCGGAGGACTTCGCCGTCCCGGTCACCGGTGACCTCGTGATCGATCCGGCGGTGGGCTCCGCCGGCTGGATCGACCGGCTGCCCGACGTGTTCGGCGACCTCGTCGGTGTCAAACGGCTCGAGCTGACGATCGACGGCACGGGTGTGCTGGAGCTGGCCGGATCGATCGAGAGCCGGGCCGGTGCGGAGGACGTACGCCGAAAGGTCGCGGTGGCGGCCCCTGACCTCGACGTCGTGAGTCGCATCGACATCGAGCCGGGCAGCCTCTCGGAGTCGGACGCGGCGGTGCTCAACGGCTCCACGCTGTACTTCCCGCCGGGAAGCTCGGACCTGGGCGCCGAGTACGAGCGGGTGCTCGACGCCGTCGCGGACGTCCTGCGCCGCAACCCGTCCGTCGCGATCGAGGCGGGCGGGCATGCCGGGCCGGTCGACCCGCCCGCGGGTGAGGTGCTCAGCCTGGCGCGGGTCGCGACGGTCAAGGCGTACCTGGTCCGGTCGGGAGTCGACGCGGCGCGCGTCAGCACCAGGACCTTCGCGTCCGACAGCCGGACCGCCGAGGCTTCGGCCAAGCGGTTCCACCGCGTCGACTTCGTCGTGACGGAGAGCTGAGCCATGTCGGGCTACACACTCGGTGAGATCGTCGTCTGGCTGGTGTTGGCGGCCGTACTCGGCTTCGCCCTCGGATGGATCGCCCGGGAGCTGGTCCTGCGTACGAGGCAGCGCACGACCGCCGCCCCGACGGTTGAGCCTCCGGCGCAGCCCGAACCCGAGCCTGCCGCGCCGGCCGAGCCGACTCCGGCGAAGAAGGCACCCGCCAAGAAGGCCGCCGCCAAGAAGGCCGCCGCCAAGAAGGCGCCCGCGAGGAAGACCCCGGCCAACAAGGCCAAGACTAAGAAGGCGGCGGCCAAGAAGACCCCGGCGAAGAAGGCACCGGCCAAGAAGGCCACGCCGCCCTCGGAGCCCGACAACACGTGACGACAGGCGCGAGGGGGTACGCCGGGGCGACTCGCGCATGAGGCATGCTGGGCGGCATGAAGTTGCGCCTGTTCGTCGCCGTCACCGCGGCCGCCCTCACCCTGACCGCCTGCTCCTCGTCGGACGGGGACAAGGAGCCGACGACGCCTGACGCCTCGAAGGGCACGGCCAAGAAGCTCGTCGAGATCTCACCGCTGACGGGTCGGCCCCTGCCCAACGGCCGGCCGGACAATCCGGTGTTCGTCGTCAAGATCGAGAACACCGCGAACGGCGCGCCACAGTACGGCCTCAACAAGGCCGACATGGTCGTCGAGGAGCTCGTCGAGGGCGGGTTGACGAGGCTCGCGGCGCTCTACTACTCGAACCTGCCGTCCAAGGTCGGCCACGTCCGCTCCTTGCGCGACACCGACATCGGCATCGCCGCCCCGGTGGGCGGCCAGGTCGTGGCCTCGGGTGGCGCCGGTGGAACCTACCGGCGGGTCGAGCGCGCCGGCATCAAGGTGTTCTCCGAGGACGGCGGAGCACCCGGCTTCAGCAGCGACCCCGCGAAGTCCCGGCCCTACAACCGGATGATCAACCTCAAGACGTTGGCCAAGAAGGCCAAGGTCAACAAGATCCCGGGGCCCTACCTGCCCTGGACGCCCACGGAGTCGGCGACCAAGACCCCGGCGGCGAGCGGAACGACACCGGCACCGCCGCGGCAGAAGAAGACCCGCAAGGCGACCGTACGCTTCTCCAACTCGACTTCGACGTCGTGGAAGCTCGCCGGCGACACGTGGCAGCGGACCAACGGCCACGCGGCGCCCGGCAAGGACTTCAAGGCCAACACCATGATCGTGATGTTCTGCAAGGTCGGCGATGCCGGCTACACCGACCCGGCGGGCAACCCGGTGCCGGAGACCAAGCTCGAGGGCAAGGGCCGGGCGCTGGTCTTCCGCGGTGACACCGTGACCGAGGTCGAGTGGCTCAAGCCGAGCCTCGAGGAGTCGATCACGTTCTCGACCAAGGCCGGCGAGCCCTACACGATCGATCCGGGCCGGGTCTTCTTCGAGCTCGTGCCGCAGGGCGACGGCAAGGTCACCCTCGGCTGACCACCACCTCGCCGGTCGAGTAGCCAGCGAGCTCTGCGAGTCGGCGTATCGAGACCTCGTGACGCGAGTGCTCGCGTGATCGATCCCGGGACGTCAGTCGATCGCGGGCAGCAGGCGCAGGCCGGCGAGGATCGTACCGATCGCCGCCTGCACGTCCTCGCTGGCGGCCTCCGGGTCCTCGGCGTCGGCGACGAACTCCGACGCCGAGCGGATCGCTCCGTAGAACACCGCGCCGAACGCCTCGTTGAGCTCGCCGCCGCCACCGAGGTCGGCCAGCAGGTCGTCGACGGTGCGTTGCACGATGCCGAACGACGAGGCACGCTCGGCCTCGGCCCAGCGCTCATGGCCCAGGGCGACGGGGCCCTCTTGCATGCAGATGCGGCGGAACTGCGGCTCACGGCACACCTCGAGGAACTTCGCGAGGCCGATCTGGGCGCGTTCCCAGGGGTCCTTGGAGGCGTTGATGGCCTTCTCGACGTCGTTGGTCGTGGCTTCCTGCACGCGGAAGAAGACGCTCTCGAACAGGGCGAGCTTGCTGGGGAAGTGGTGGTAGAGCGCACCCTTGGTGACCCGGGCCGCCGCCACGACCTCGTCGAGCGAGGTGCCGGCATAGCCGTGATCGGTGAACAGGGTCGTGGCGCTGTCCAGAAGGGCGCGCTTGGTGCTCGAGGAGTAATCCTGGCGCCGCGTGGTCTTGCGCGCGGTACGCAGGACGTTCTTCGTCACGCGTGCGTGGTGTGGCATACGGACAAGTCTAAGGCCCGAACGCGCAGGTGGGGCGAATCACATACCGCGGGTTTGCCAAGGATGCCGGTATGGAACATACTGAGAGTACGTACCGAGAGTATGGAACTCTCGATCCGACGGGAACAGAAAGGAGCACACCATGACCTGGGATGCTTACAACCGTCGCAAGGAAACACTCCGTGACCTGCTCGCGATCGCCGATCGGCGCCGCGACCTGACACTCACCGAACTGCTCGACACGGTCGACGAGGGCCGCGAAGCCTTCGCGAACGAGACCGAGCTGCTGTTCGACCTCCAGATGACCTGGTTCCAGCGCCTGAGTGGGCAGCTGGACCGCCTCGTCACCGAGAGCGTCGAGTCACCCGAGCTGATGGCCGTCACGGCATGGGTCAACACCGCCGCAGAGATGCCCGGTGCCCGCGCCCTGCTCGACGCCCACATCCACGAGACCGCGCTCGCCAAGGCGTTCGCCAAGGAACAGGCGTTCCTGGCTGCATCCGCCGGCGTGCCGATGAGCCACCCGGATCTGACGGTCTACGGTCGCCGCATCATGAACTCCGCTCGTGAGTCCGTGGTCGGCGCCGTCAGGGCTGCCTAGGAAATTCCGGTCGCAGACCACCCCGCCTGGCACCTCCCTCCCTCTGGTGCCGGGCGGGGTTATTTCGTGTCGGTCCGTTCGGACCCGATACCGGTGATCTGCTCGCCGACCTCGACGTCGATCGCCTCGCGGAACTCCGAGCGGAAGATCCCGAGCGTCACCTGGCTCGCGATCGGCAGCAGGCTCTCCACGACGCTGAGGACCTGCGGCCAGTCCTCCTCCGGCATGCCCGCGTCGATGAACGGCTGCACGAGCTCCTTGACGACCTCCTGCACGAACGCGTCGGCGATGGTCCGCAGGTGCGACTGCAGCAGGGGGAACAGGGCGATCACGGTCTCCGGCGCGAGCCCGAGCTTCACCGCAGCGGCGCCCGAACGTACGACGGCCGGCTCGATCAGACGGACCTGGTCGGTGTCGAGCTTCTCGACGAGGCCAAGCCCGACGAGCGACTCGATCAGGGTGTCGTCACGGTGCACGCCGGCGAGCGCCGCGAGGTCGTCGCGCGACATGACCTCGGGCTCGGCGGTGTTCGGCTGGTCGAGGATCGTGATGAGATCGAGGGTGTGCCCGGCGGCATGCGGTGCGTTGAGGATGGCCTTCTCGATCGCCGCGAGCGTGAAGCCTCGCTCGATCAGCTGACGGATCAGCTGCAGCCGCTGGAGGTGCTCGCGGTTGTAGTAGCCCGTACGCCCCTCGAGTCGTGGCGCCTCGATCAGGCCGCGCCCGGCGTACGCACGTACGTTGCGCACTGTCATCTGGGCTCGCGCGGCGAGCTCGTCGACCGTGTACTCCTCGCCGTCCGCGGCGTCCTCTGGCATGCACGAATCATAGGCCTGCGCATTGCAGGCGCGGTGAGGTCGCACGGGGCATCATGGAGGTATGGACACGTTGCGAGGGAGACTCTTGGTGGCGACGCCGGCCATCGAGTCCGGCCCATTCATGCGCAGCGTCGTGTTCGTCCTCGACCACGACGCTGATGGCGCGCTCGGCGTGATCCTCAACCGGCCGCTCGACTCCGAGGTCGACGACGTCCTGCCCGACTGGGCCGGCCTCGTCAACGCACCGGTGTGCCTGTTCGACGGTGGACCGGTCGCGATGGACTCGGCCCTCGCGCTGGGCGTCATCGCCGACGTCGCCCCGCCGATCGGCTGGCGCCAGATGGCCGGCCGGGTCGGCCTCGTGGACCTCGAGGGCCCATTGCCCGGCAGCGGCGAGTTCGCCGGCATTCGCGTGTTCGCGGGCTATGCCGGATGGGGCGCCGACCAGCTCGAGGCCGAGCTCGAGGAGGGTGCCTGGCTCGTCGTCGAGGCGTACGACTCCGATCTCATCTCGCCGCAGCCCGAGACGCTGTGGCGTGAAGTCCTGCGACGCCAGGACAACGACGTGAGGTTCTGGACGACATTCCCCGACGATCCCTCCGCCAACTGACACGTGTCCCCACGACTCGTTAGACTGACGACGTGGCTTTCTTCGGGCGAGGTACAGAGACGGTTGTCGACGAGCGCACCGACATGCGCACCGAAGAGGGTGACCACGAGAAGTTCTCGCACTACGTCCCCAAGGACGAGCTGACCGAGGCCATGATCATGGGTCACCCCGTCGTCGCGCTGTGCGGCAAGGTGTGGGTTCCCAGCCGTGATCCGGAGCGTTTCCCGGTGTGCCCCGAGTGCAAGGACATCTGGGAGAGCATGGAAGACGGCGACCAGGGGGACCCCTCGGGTGACGCGTAGCCAGCACCTCCGGGTCTGGCAGCGTGAGGCATTCGAGCTCTATCAGCGCGCTCAACCGCGCGACTTCCTCACTGTTGCCACGCCGGGCGCCGGCAAGACGACCTTTGCCCTGACGATCGCCGCAGACCTGCTTGCGCGCGGCATCGTCGAGCGGGTCGTCATCGTCACGCCCACGGAGCACCTCAAGACCCAATGGGCTCTCGCAGCCTCGGGCATCGGCATCACCCTCGATCCGTCGTTGGCGGGGCAGGGCGTGCTCGGCTCGGACTTCCAGGGCTTCGCCGTGACCTACGCGGGGCTCGCCGCGAACCCCAATGCCTACCGAGCCCGCATCGAGCACCGCGCGACGATCGTGATCCTCGACGAGGTGCACCACGCCGCCGATGCGCTGTCGTGGGGCGACGCCGTCCAGGAGGCGTGCGAGCCCGCGGTCCGGCGCCTCGCGCTGACCGGCACGCCGTTCCGCTCCGACGACAACCCGATCCCGTTCGTCACCTACGCCCCGCAGGACGACGGCACCATGACGAGCGTCGC
>NZ_JAKFCB010000257.1:0-5332 GCF_036676885.1 Aeromicrobium sp. | reverse complement strand
GTCTCTTTAGAACATGTGCGGATCAGATCGCCTCGCGACTCGAGACAGTCAACAACATTTGAATGTGGGTGAGCCCCGACCGGGTCGGTCGGGGCTCACCCACGTTCACGGCTTGATCAGCTGCAGCCGCTGGTGCTGCCGCAGCCTTCGCAGACGTGGCAGGAGCCGGCGGGGCGCATCTTGGTGCCGCAGGTCATGCAGAGCGGCGAGTCGACCGCGGAGCCGGTGAGGGTCTCCAGGAGCTCGGCGCTCGTGTGAGCGGTTGCCGGGGCGGGCTTGGACGTGATCGCGATGTGCTCGACCGGGTCCGTGTCGGACTTGTCCTCGGCTTCGAAGTGACCCTTGGGCTGGCTCGACGTCGTTTCGACAGGCTCAACGACCGAGTTGTCACTCGAGCCGATCTCCCCGCCAACGAGTTCGGCGGCGGTGCTGCCGTTGCCGACCGGGGGCTCGTACGAACCGGTGTCGAGGTAGCGCTGGCGCTCCTCGGCCGAGTGGATGCCGAGGGCCGAACGGGTCTCGAAGTCCAGGTAGTCCAGGGCCAGGCGACGGAACGTGTAGTCCATGATCGACTGGCTCATGCGGACGTCCGGGTCGTCGGTCAGACCGGCCGGCTCGAACTTCATGTTGGTGAACTTCTGGACGAACGTCTCCAGCGGCACGCCGTATTGGAGCGAGATGCTGATGGCGATCGAGAAGGCGTCCATCATGCCGGCCAGGGTCGAGCCCTGCTTGCCGAGCTTCATGAAGATCTCGCCGAGCGAGCCGTCGGGGTGGGCGCCCGAGGTCATGTAGCCCTCGGCACCACCGACGGAGAACGACGTCGTGATCGACTGGCGCGACTTCGGCAGGCGGCGACGGATCGGCTTCTCGACGATGACTTCCTTGACCTCGACCTTGGTCGAGCCCGACTCCTTGGCGCCCTTGCCGTCGCTGAGCGGCTGGCCGACCTTGCAGTTGTCGCGGTAGACCGCGAGCGCCTTGAGGCCGAGCTTCCAGCCCTGGAAGTAGACGTCCTCGATCTCCTCGACCGTGGCCGACTCCGGCAGGTTGACCGTCTTGGAGATCGCGCCGGACAGGAACGGCTGGCAGGCAGCCATCATCAGCACGTGGCCCATCGGGGCGATGGAGCGCTGACCCATCGCGGTGTCGAAGATCGAGTAGTGCTCGGTCTTGAGCCCGGGTGCGTCGACGACGTGGCCGTGCTCGGCGATGAACTCGACGATCGCCTCGATCGTCTCGCCGGTGTAGCCGAGCTTCTTGAGCGCCGCCGGGATCGTCTGGTTGACGATCTGCATCGAGCCGCCACCGACGAGCTTCTTGAACTTGACCAGCGAGAAGTCCGGCTCGATGCCGGTCGTGTCGCAGTCCATCATGAAGCCGATCGTGCCGGTCGGCGCGAGGACGGAGGCCTGGCTGTTGCGCCAGCCGTTCTTCTGGCCGATCTCGAGGTTGAGCTTCCACTGCTTGGCAGCCTCACGGTGCACCGCGATGTCGATCGAGTGCAGCGTGCGGATCTCGTCGTTGGCGGCCTGGTGCTTGCGCATGACGCGCTCGTGCGCCGAGGCGTTCTGGGCGAAGCCGTCGTAGGGGCCGACGACGCCGGCGAGCTCGGCCGAGCGACGGTAGGACGTACCGGTCATCAGCGAGGTGATCGCACCGGCGAGGGCGCGGCCGCCGTCGGAGTCGTAGGCCAGGCCCGACGCCATGAGCAGCGCGCCGAGGTTGGCGAAGCCGATGCCGAGCTGGCGGTAGGCCCGCGTGGTCTCGCCGATCGCCTCGGTCGGGAAGTCCGCGAAGCAGATCGAGATGTCCATCGCGGTGATGATGAACTCGGTCGCCTTGACGAACGTCTCGGTGTCGAACGAGCCGTCGTCCTTGAGGAACTTCAGCAGGTTGAGGCTGGCGAGGTTGCACGACGAGTTGTCGAGGTGCATGTATTCCGAGCACGGGTTGGACGCCGTGATGCGGCCGGCCTCGGGCGAGGTGTGCCAGTCGTTGATCGTGCCGTCGTACTGGATGCCGGGGTCGGCGCACGCCCAGGCGGCCTGCGCGATGTCCTCCCACAGCTTGCGGGCGTCGACGGTCTCGATGATCTCGCCGGTCGTACGGGCGCGCAGCCCGAACTCGGTGCCCTGCTCGACGGCGCGCATGAACTCGTCGTTGACGCGGATCGAGTTGTTGGCGTTCTGGTACTGGACGCTCGTGATGTCGGCGCCGCCGAGGTCCATGTCGTAGCCGGCGTCGCGGAGGACGCGGATCTTGTCCTCCTCCTTGGCCTTGGTCTCGACGAACTCCTGGATGTCGGGGTGGTCGACGTCGAGCACGACCATCTTGGCCGCGCGACGCGTGGCGCCGCCGGACTTGATCGTGCCGGCGGACGCGTCGGCGCCGCGCATGAACGAGACCGGGCCCGAAGCCGTGCCGCCCGAGGAGCGGAGCAGCTCCTTGGACGAGCGGATGCGGCTGAGGTTGAGGCCGGCACCGGAGCCGCCCTTGAAGATCAGGCCCTCTTCCTTGTACCAGTTGAGGATCGAGTCCATCGAGTCATCCACCGCGAGGATGAAGCAGGCGCTGACCTGCTGGGGGCTCGACGTGCCGACGTTGAACCACACCGGGCTGTTGAAGCTGAAGACCTGGTGCAGGAGCATGTGCGTCAGCTCGTGCTCGAAGATCGTCGCGTCGTCCTCGGTGGCGAAGTAGCCGTTGTCGCGGCCGGCCTGCGTGTAGGTCAGCACGACGCGGTCGAGCAGCTGCTTGAGGCTCTGCTCACGCTCGGCCGAGCCGACGGCGCCGCGGAAGTACTTGGTCGTGACGATCGTGGAGGCGTTGACGCTCCAGAAGTCGGGGAACTCCACACCGCGCTGCTCGAAGACGTTCTCGCCCGTCTTCCAGTTGGTCTGCACGACGTCGCGACGTTCCCAGGTGACGGCGTCGTACGGGTGCACCCCCTCGGTCGTGTAGACGCGCTGGATCTTGAGGGCGGCGTTGCCCTTCTTGCCAGCAGTCTTGCGAGAGGACCCCGAGGGTCCGCTGACCGTTTCCGTCATGATCGTGCTCCTATTTCGCGGTGTGTGGTGATGTTTTTTGTATGCGTTTGGGTGGTCTCGATACGCCGCTCGTTGCTCGCGGCTACTCGACCGGCTTGGCCAGAGGCTCGAACCCGGCGGGGCTCAGGTCTGGTGGTGGTCCTTCTTGGCGGTGTGTTCGGCGAGCTCGCCGTCGGCGCCGGCCGCCATGAGGCTGGCGATCTCGTCGGCGAAGTCGTCAGCGGACTCGAACTGCTTGTAGACGCTGGCGAATCGCAGGTAGGCGACCTCGTCGAGGCTCTTGAGGGGCTCGAGGATGGCAAGGCCGACCTCATGGGCCGGGACCTCCGCGCATCCGGAGTCGCGAAGCGTGTCCTCGACCTGCTGGCCGAGTCGCGCCAGGTCGTCGTCGGAGACCGGTCGGCCCTTGCAGGCCTTGCGGACACCGGCGATGGCCTTGTCACGGACGAAGGGTTCGGTCGCGCCGGAGCGCTTGACGACCGTGAGCTGCATCTGCTCGATCGTGGTGAACCGCTTCTCGCAGGAGGAGCAGACCCGGCGACGGCGGATGGCTCCACCCTCGTCGGCGACACGGCTGTCGAGAACCCGGGTGTCGGTGTTCTTGCAGAACGGACAATGCATGTCGGTCAACTCCTCTCATACCGAAGGTCCTGGGCCACACGTTGTCCCCCGATGGGGACAAGTCATGTGGAAGCCGTGTGGATTCCGATGAATTTCGGTGTGTAACTCCCCACAACATGTGGAGAACTACATCTGTGTAACTACTAGATCTAGTGCCACTGTACGCCGGTGGTCAGGCCCGTGCAACACGATTGCAGGAAGAGCAGACACTTTTTCGCGTCGCCCGTGTCATCGCAGGTCAGAGGCCATTTGGGCGCCGACATTGCGGCGTGTCGAAAGCACTCACGTCACACCTGTTACAACGTTCTCGGGCTCCCAGGTATGCCCTGGAGCCCCTACGAGAACTAGTGTTTCTGGGCCCACCTGAGGAACGCCGCGGCGTGGTGCGGGTCGACGAATCCGTCGCCCAGCAGCTCCACGAGCAGGTCGTTGCTCCACACCCCGAGGCGGCCGATCGTCCACGAGGTCAGGTCGACGCCGGGCAGCTCCAGGCCGTACAGCGAGCCCACGATCGCGCGCTTGTCGGCGTACGTGACGATCGGCAGGAACCGGTCGGGATCGGCCACCGCGAGGGTCTTGGTGAGCAGCCCCTCGCCCCAGCCGGGCATCGAGAACCCGAAGCCCTGGTCGACCAGGTTGCTGAGCCGGTCCTCGAGCTCACCCGGCCCGCGGAGCAGGTGTTTGCTCACCGCGCGTACGCGGCGGGCGCCCTCGAGCTCGCCGAGCAGGACCCACGCCTTGTCGAACTCGGTCGGGTCGCCCGTGCTCGCGCCGGTCGGGTCGTCGGCGAACAGCTTGAGGTCGTAGATCGTCGCCTTGTCGAGGCCGTCGGCGGAGAAGACCCACCTGAACTTCGCCCAGTGCCGGGCCACCAGCGGATCAGGCTCGTACGCGGTCGCCAGGAACTCCTGCTTGAGCGCCTCGGCACGCTCCAGGGCGGCCGGCTCGACGTCCGCGGCCTTCGAGAACTGCGGGACGACGTACGCGATGGGCCGCGGCGCGACGACCGTGGTGGCTGTCTTCCTCGGCGTGCTCCTGCGGGCCACCGGCTTGGCCTCGGGGGTCGGCGAGCCGTACGGGAAGGTGAACTTGCAGTCGGTGCACTCGGCCTCCTTGCGCCCGTCGGGCAGGGTGCGCAGCACGACGACGTCGTCCTCGCGGACACACAGAGGACACACGATCAAAGCCATGGGACAAACGTATGCCCCGCAGGTCCGTGTGAGATCGCTGACGCTGGGTAGGCGAAGAGCATGCCTACTTCAGCCCCCAAGTACACGATCCCCGGACTCACCACTGCCGAGGGCGAGAAACTCGCCGACATCCTGCAGGAGCGCCTCAACGCGCTGATCGACCTGCACCTGACGCTCAAGCACGTGCACTGGAACGTCGTCGGGCCGCACTTCATCGCGGTGCACGAGATGATCGACCCCCACGTCGACGAGGTCATCGCGATGGTCGACGAGACCGCCGAGCGCATCGCGACCCTCGGCGCCTCCCCCAAGGGCACGCCCGGTGCGGTCGTCGACGGGCGTACGTGGGACGACTACTCCCTCGGCCGTGCCACTACCAACGAGCACCTCGGCGCGCTCGACGAGGTCTACGTCATGCTTATCGCCGACCACCGCAAGGCCCAGGAGGCCGTCGCCGTGATCGACCCGGTC
>NZ_JAKFCB010000256.1:0-8106 GCF_036676885.1 Aeromicrobium sp. | reverse complement strand
GGCGTCGCGCGCATGAGGATCGAGGCGATCATCGAGTTGACGAACGACGACTTGCCGGAACCCGTCGCGCCCGCGACCAGCAGGTGCGGCATCTTGGCGAGGTTGGCGACGACGTAGCCGCCCTCGACGTCCTTGCCCAGGCCGATGACCATCGGGTGGTGGTCGCTGCGCGCCTTGGCCGACCGGAGGACGTCGCCGAGCGACACCATCTCCTTGTCGATGTTGGGGATCTCCACGCCGATCGCGGACTTGCCGGGGATCGGCGACAGGATGCGGACCTCGTTGGACGCCACGGCGTACGAGATGTTCTTGGACAGCGCGGTGACCTTCTCGACCTTGACCGCGGGGCCGAGCTCGACCTCGTAGCGCGTCACGGTCGGCCCTCGGGTGTAGCCCGTCACCGTCGCGTCGATCTGGAACTGCTCGAGGACCTCGGTGAGCCGCTCGACGACCTCGTCGGACGCCTTGGAGCGCGCCTTGTGGGGCGACCCCTCGCGCAGGGCTGCGCTGTCGGGCAGTGAGTAGACGATGTCGCCGGACAGCGCGAGCTGCTCGGCGCGCGCGGGAATGGGCTCCATCGGCGGGCGCTCGACGGCGCCCGGCTCCTCGTCGTCCTCGTCGAACACCCGGGCGGGAATCTGGCGGTCCTCGTCGGGGCCGTCGACCAGGGGGTTCTCGTACGGCTCGTCCTCGGTGAGCAGGGCGGTGCGCGGGTGCTTGCGCTTCTTGGGCTCGGTCTCCGGCGCCTCCTCCTTGTTGCGGCCAAGAGCCTTGTCGCGCAGCTCACGAAGGCGCGCGGGCACGGCGTAGACAGGGGTGTTGGTCACGATCAGGAGGCCGAACACGACCACGAGCGCAAGCAGGGGCGCCACGACGTACGCGCTCTTGAGCAGGTCGACGGGAATCGCGGAGAACAGGAAGCCGATGGCTCCACCGGCCGCACGCATGGCCTCCGGATCCTTGTCGCTGTAGCGCGGGACGTCGTGCGAGAGGTGCACGAGGCCCAGGACACCGCCGCAGATCGACACCCAGCCGATGACCTGACGACCCGCCGGGCCGTTGAGATCGGGGTGGCGCAGGGTCCGCCAGGCCACGACGACGAGCAGCAGCGGGACCGCGCCGGCCAGGATGCCGACGGCTCCGGTCGTCGCTGCCCGGACCGCGCCGCCGATCACGCCCGGGATGTCGCCCCAGACGGAGGCGGCGACGATGACCGACAGGCCGAGGATGCCGAAGCCGACGCCGTCACGGCGTTGCTCCGGATCGAGGTCCTTCGCACTGTGACCGATGCTGCGGGCGATCGCGCCCACCAGCCCGGCGAGGCCGAGCCACATGGCCGTCGACGCGCGCAGGAGCGCGTTGAAGACAGCACCAATCGGACCAGGTCCCGTGCGAGCCGCTGGACGGCGGGCTGCAGGCTTGCGTGCCTGCGGCTTGCCCCTCTTCGAGGAGTTCCGTGTTGCGGGCTTCTTGCGGGCCTGGCTACCGGACGGCCGCTTGCGCGGCGGGGAAGACGTTCGGGTCGCCATGGACAAAGGTTAAAGCACAGGTCGAAGGTTTTGCGTCAGGCTCGCGTGAATCCAGGTGGCTCGTGGGCTACGAGTGCGCGAGGCGCGGTCCCGGATCGCCGCCGACCGGGGTCCAGGCGCCGCGGGAACGGGCCCGGGCGAGCACGAGGCTGACGATGCGCGCATCCGGTGGCCCGCCGTCGAGCAGCGGCTCGGTGGTGACATCGGCGCCCGCAGCGACGATGTGGTCGTGCACGTTCCCCGGGGTGAGCAGGTAGGTCGACACGACGACCCGCTGGCCGTACGCCCGGGCAACGTCGACGGCATCGGCGAGGGGCGTGTCGGGACCCCCGAGCGTCCCGACATGCACCCGCCCGCCCCACACGGCGCTGAGCAGACGGGCCGCCTTGCCGATGTCGCCGACGGCGCGATCGTCGGTCGCGGTGTCGGCCGCGAGCACGATCGTGTCGTGCGAGCGCGCTCCGGCCTCGAACAGTCGGCGCACGCCGACCTCCGCGAGCACCCAGTCGGGTCCCAGCGGCGGCGTCACCGTGACAGCGGCATCGAGGTGCGAGGCCTGGACGATGTCGACGCTGACCGGCTTGTCGTACGACAGCATGAGCGGCACGATCGCCCGGGGCCCGGAGGTTTCCGCGACGGTCTCCGCGATCGTGGGCTGCTGCACGTCGACGAACGCGTCGACGACGTCCAGATCCTGCGCCTCGCGCCGCACCGCGTTGACCAGGCCTCCGAGGGCAGCGCGGCCACGCGGGCTCTCGGCACCGTGAGCGCACAGGATCAGCGTGCGGTTCATCGGCAGCTCCGAGTCCGACCGACCGAGAACCCCGAGATGTCCGCGGTTGGAAGCCACGAGAGTCGGTGCGCCTCCGCCGTTGCGTGAACGGCGGAGGCTCCCGAATCTGCGGCGCGGGGACTGCCTCCGGGCGATCTCGAGGTGTCAGCGTGATTCATGCCTCGCCTCTCGTCGTCGAGGAGGGTTTCCCCACCAGCACCTCCACCCTCCGGCGTACCTGTTTCGCAACGGTTAACTCAGGGGCGAGGTTTGGTTACATCTGGTCTCACACGCGGCTCGACGAGGACGCGGAGGCCCAGTCGAGCGCTTCTGCGGCCTCGGCGAATCGGTCGAGCACGAGCGAGACCATGCCGGGTTCCACGTCGGGACCGTCGAGCAGCGGCCGGGTCACGACATCGGCGCCGCACCCGAGCAGCCGGTCGTAGAAGAAGCCGGGAGCCATGAGGTAGCTCGCGACGACGACCCTGCGGCCCGCGCGGGCGACATCGCGCACGATCTCGCCGATCGGGGTTCCGGTGCCGCCGACATAGCCCACGGGAACCGGGGAGCCCCATGCCGCGCCAAGCATGCGAGCGGCAGCGTCGACGCTCTGGCGTGCCCTGACGTCAGTCGACCCGGCGGCACCGAGCACGATCACGTCGTCGTTCGTCGCACCGACCGCGGCGAGGCGGCGGAGCAGGACTCCCGTGAGCCGGGAGTCGGGCCCGAGCGTGCCCGATGCCACGGCCGAGGGTCGGTCGACTGCCTCCTGGACATCGACGTGGACGTGGAATCCGGGCGCCAGCAGCAAGGGGACGACGACCGCGAGCCCGTCGATGTTGTCGACCACGCGGGCGACCGGCGGGTCCTGGACGTCGACGAACGCCTCGCGTACGTCGAGGTGGGGCGCTGCCTCGCGTACCGCATCGACAAGGGCCGTGATCGAGGATCGGGCGGCGGGGACGTCGGTGCCGTGGCTCGTCGCGACGAGAGCGATCGTCATGCGCCGGGCTCCCCGACGGCCAGCCGGTAGCCGCGCTTGACGACCGTCTGCACGATGGGCTGGCCGATGGCCTCCCGGAGACGGGCGACGGCGACCTCGGCGGAGTGCGGGTCGCCGGAGTCGCCGGGCAACACCTCGAGCAGCTCCTCACGGGAACGCACCGATCCGGGCTCGCTGGCGAGCGTCCGCAGGATCGCGAGGCCGCTGGGCGACACCGGCAGGATCTCGTGATTGAGCGTCGCGGCCGTGGCGCGGACACGCAGGTGCCCGGCCGGCGTCAGGACGCTGTCCGACGCGTCGCCGAGGTACATCACGAGGGAACGCACGAGGGCGCCCAGCCTGGCCCGGTCCGGCAGCAGCGGGTCGAAGCCGGCCGCGCGCAAGGGGTCAGCGGTGACGGGTCCGACGGCGGCGAGGACCAGGCGGCGATCCTTCTCGAGCCGGCGAAGGTCGTCGTCCACGCCCGCGTCGTTGACCGCCGCGAGCCACGCGGCCGCCCCGGGAGCCGAGGTGAAGACCACGGAATCGTACGAGCCACCGGCGGCGTCACGGACGGAACGCTGGACGGCGGCCGGGTCTGGCGGTGTCCCCCAGCGGTAGACAACGAGGCCGAACGGCCGGCCCCCGGCGGCCCGGAGGCGCTGCTCGAGGCCGTCGTCGCCGGCGCCATGGTGCTGCACCGCGATCGACAGTCCCTTGACACCCTCGGTGGCGAGGAACTCGGCGATCTCGGCGGACGTCTCGGACTCGGCGACCCAGTCGGGCACCAGCCCCGCGGCCTGGAGCGCGCCACGCGCCTTGGGCCCGCGGGCGATGAGGCGTACGGACTCGAGTGCCTCGATGAGCTCGTGGCCCATGCCGGCCGCCTCGGCGGTGTCGAGCCAGCCACGGAAGCCGATGCCGGTGGTCACGACGACGATGTCGGTGCCGGTCGCGATCATCTGACGGGTCTGTGCGAGGAGCGTGTCCTCGTCGATGTGCGACTCGACTCCCAGCGAGGCGGCGATCGTGACGTCGGCGCCACGACGACCAAGCGCAAGGGAGAGGTCAGCGGCCCGGCGTTGAGCGGTCACCAGGATCTGGGTACCGGCCAACACCGGCCCGAGGGCGGTCACGCTGCGCCGCTCCGGGCCTCGATCAGGATCTCGAGCCAGCCATCCGTGACCCGGGTGGGCCAGACCTGGAGTGAGACCTCGGGATCGTCGAGGCACTGACCCGTACGCAGGTCGAACGACTGCTTGTGCATCGGCGACGCGACGGTCGGCACGCCCTTGCGGCTACCGACCAGACCGCGCGCGATGACGTTGGCGTGGCTGAACGGGTCGAGGTGGTCGACGGCGTGGACCTCACCGGAGTCGCTGAGCCGGAACAGCGCGACCTGGTGGCCGCCGACCAGCGCGGCAGCGCCACGGTCGGGCACCAGGGCGTCAAGCTCGCAGACTCGCTCCCACACCTGGGTCATACGGTCACCACCTCGTCCTTGTCACGTACCGGAATGCTGGCGCCGGCGATCAGCACGGCGCGCTCCTCGTCGTCGGCGGGTCGACGCTGACCGCGTTCCTCGACATATACAAGATCCGGGTCGGGTGTTTCAGGCGCGTTAACGAATGATGCGAACCGAAGAAGTTTCTTCTCATCCGCGAGCGTTGCGGCCCATTCGTCCTCGTACGTGTCGACGTGTGCGGCCATCGCGGCGTCCAGGTCGGCGACGATGCCGAGGCTGTCCTCGAACACCACGGCGCGGACGGCCTCGATGCCGCCCTCGATCGACTCGAGCCACGGCGCGGTGCGCTGCAGCCGGTCGGCGGTGCGGATGTAGTACATCAGGAAGCGGTCGATCGCCTGCACCAGCTCCTCAGTGGTGAGGTCCTCCGCGAACAGCTGCGCGTGACGGGGCGTGAACCCGCCGTTGCCTCCGACGTACAGGTTCCAGCCCTTGTCCGTCGCGATGATGCCGACGTCCTTGCCGCGCGCCTCCGCGCACTCCCGGGCGCAGCCGGACACCGCGAGCTTGAGCTTGTGCGGCGACCGCAGACCGCGGTAGCGCAGCTCGAGGTCGATCGCGAGGGTCGTCGAGTCCTGCACGCCGTAGCGACACCAGGACTGGCCGACGCACGACTTCACGGTGCGCAACGACTTGCCGTAGGCGTGCCCGGACTCAAAGCCCGCGTCGACGAGCCGCTTCCAGATCTCGGGGAGCTGCTCGATGCGGGCGCCGAACAGGTCGATGCGCTGGCCGCCGGTGATCTTGGTGTAGAGCCCGAAGTCGGCGGCGACCTGGCCGATCGCGATGAGGCCCGCGGGCGTCACCTCTCCCCCGGGGATGCGGGGCACGACGGAGTAGGTGCCGTCCTTCTGCAGGTTGGCCATGACGTGGTCGTTGGTGTCCTGCAGCGTCGCGTTCTCGCCGTCAAGCACATGGCCCTTGCCGAGCGACGCCAGGATCGAGGCGACGACCGGACGGCAGATGTCGCAGCCGCGGCCGGTGCCGTGCTTGTCGATCAGCTCGCTGAACGTCGAGATCTCGCTGACCCGCACGATGTCGAACAGCTGGGCACGGGTCACGGAGAAGTGCTCGCACAGCGCCGTGCTGACCTCGAGGCCCTCCTCGGCCATCTGGGTCTCCATGAGCTTCTTGACCAGGGAGACGCACGAGCCGCAGCTCGTACCGGCCTTGGTGCACGCCTTGACCGCCCCGATGTCGGTGCACTGGTGATCGGTCACCGCGCCACGGATCGTGCCGGCGGTGACGTTGTTGCACGAGCAGACGTTGGCGTCGTCGGGCAGGGAGCTGCCGCTCGGCGGCTCCATCCCCTCCGGCAGCAGCCAGGCGGTCGGGTCGCTGCCGAGCGCGCGGCCGACCATGGGCCGCAGGTTGGTGTACGCGCTCGCGTCGCCGACGAGCATGCCGCCCAGCAGCGTCTGGGCGTCGTCGCTCATGACGAGCTTCTTGTAGACCCCGGCGGTCGGGTCGGCGTAGACGACCTCCAGCGAGCCGTTGGTCGCGGCGAACGCGTCGCCGAAGCTCGCGACGTCGACGCCGAGCAGCTTGAGCTTGGTGGACAGGTCGGCGCCCTCGAACGTCGCATCGCCACCCAGCAGGCGGTCGGCGACGACCTCGGCCATCGAGTAGCCGGGGCCGACGAGGCCCCAGACGCGGCCGGCGATGTGCGCAACCTCGCCGATCGCGAAGATCGAGTCATCGCTCGTCATGCAGCCCTCGTCGGCGATGACTCCGCCGCGCTCGCCGAGCTCGAGGCCGGCCTCACGCGCGAGCTCGTCGCGCGGGCGTACACCGGTCGCGAAGACCACGACGTCGGCCGGGATCTTGTCGCCGTCGGCGAACTGCATCCGGGTGACCTTGCCGTCACGGCCGGCGCGCAGCTTGGACGTCGCGGTGGACGTGCGTACGGTGACGCCCAGCTGTTCGATGATCCGGCGCAGCGCGCCACCACCGGCCTGGTCGACCTGCAGCGGCATGAGCCAGTCGGCGAACTCGATGACCGTCGTGTCAGCGCCCAGCGCGGTCAGCGCACCTGCGGCTTCGAGCCCGAGCAGGCCGCCGCCGACGACGGCACCCTTGACCTTGCGACCCAGCACCGCCTCGCGCTCCAGGACCCAGGCGCGGAGCTCGGCGACGTCGTCGACCGTGCGGTAGACGAAGCAACCGGGCAGGTCCGAGCCCTCGACCGGGGGCACCGTGGCGTACGAGCCGGTGGCCAGGACGAGCCGGTCATAGTCGAACGTCGTGTTGCGGGCGTGGATCTGCTTCGCCTCGCGGTCGATGTGGCTGACGATCGACCCGCGGTAGAGGCGTACGCCGGGGCGCTTCCAGAGCTCGCCGTCGCCGAGGAGCAGGTCCTCGGGATCGCGGTCGGAGAAGAACGACGTGAGCGCCACGCGGTCGTAGGGTGGCCGGGTCTCGTCACCGAACACCTCGATGTCCCAGGCTTCGTCCGCACCACGCTCGACCATCGCCTCGACGAGACGGTGGGCGACCATGCCGGCGCCGACAACGGCGAGCTTCTTCTTCTGGTTCATCATGCCTTCCACGGTAGGAATTCCAGATTTCACAACAGGGGTCTCCGTGTTACCTGGACGGAACGGTTGTCTCACGCGTGGCATCGGTGCCCTGTGAGATGTCCGGCGGATCGGTCTCCTGGAGCCAGTCGACGATGCCGCAGACGAGCTTCTTGCAGCCGCCGCAACCCGTCGTCGCGAGCGTCGCGCCGGCCAGCGCCTCCACGGTCGTGGCGCCGCCGTCCCAGGCATGCACCAGGTCGCCCTTGGTCACGCCGTTGCAGCGGCACACCGTGGTCGCGGCCGGCATCGTGGTCGGTGACGCGCTCTCGACGACGCCCATCGACCCGGTGCCCATCAGGAGGTGCATGGGGTCCAGCGGCAGCATGCCGGGGCGGTCGAACTGCGTCGAGAGGTGCGCCGCCAGGTCGGGAGCGCCGACGCAGGTGACGCCGACGAGGGTGTCACCGCGGGCGACGAGCTCGACGTACCGGCGTTCGCGCGGGTCCGAGAGGGTCACGACGCGGTCGTGCTCGGCGGCGGTCGAGGCACGGATGCCCATCGTCACGACGCTCATGCCGACGGCCTTGAGCCGCATCGCCGAGCCCGAGATCGGCGGGAGCTCGAGCTCGGTGTCCTGGGCGATGCTGCGGGCCAGGGCCCGCGCCTGCGCCCAGCCCGGAGCGACCAGGCCGCTGACACCGCTGGGGGTCTCGGCGCAGTCGCCGATCGCGGAGATGCGCGGGTCCTGCGTCGTGCGCAGGTCATCGCCCACGACGATG
>NZ_JAKFCB010000255.1:0-5341 GCF_036676885.1 Aeromicrobium sp. | reverse complement strand
CCGCGCATCTTGGCCTCGGGCGTCTGCGAGAACAGCTTGCGGACGTGGTCGAAGACTCCGGTGTAGGTCGCCGGGTTGGACCGCGGCGTGCGGCCGATCGGCGACTGGTCGACGTGGATGACCTTGTCGACCTCCTCGGTCCCGGTGATCGTGCGGTGCCGGCCGGGGATCGTGCGGGCGCCGTAGACCGTACGGGCGAGCTGCGTGTAGAGGATGTCGTTGACCAGCGTCGACTTGCCGGAGCCGGACACGCCGGTGACCGCGACGAACATGCCGAGCGGGAACGTCACGTCGATGTCGCGGAGGTTGTGCTCCTTGGCGCCGTGCACCGTGAGCTCGCGCCCGGGGATGCGCGGGCGACGGGACTCCGGCAGCGGGATCGACTTGCGGCCGGAGAGGTATTGGCCGGTCAGCGAGTCCTTGCTGGCATAGAGCTCGTCGACGGGGCCGGAGACGATGACCTGTCCCCCGTGCTCGCCGGCACCGGGACCGATGTCGACGGCCCAGTCGGCGGCGCGGATCGTGTCTTCGTCGTGCTCGACGACGATCAGCGTGTTGCCAAGGTCGCGCAGGCGCAGGAGAGTCTCGATGAGCCGGTGGTTGTCACGCTGGTGCAGGCCGATCGACGGCTCGTCGAGGACGTAGAGCACGCCGACGAGTCCGGCGCCGATCTGGGTCGCCAGACGGATGCGCTGGGCTTCGCCGCCGGACAGCGAGCCGGCCGCCCGGTCGAGCGCGAGGTAGTCGAGGCCGACGTCGAGCAGGAAGCGCAGCCGCTCGTTGATCTCCTTGAGCACGCGTTCGCCGATCTGGCGCTCGCGGTCGCTCATCTCGAGCGTCTGGAGGTATTCGGAGGCCTCGCTGATCGACAGCGCGCAGACCTCGGCGATGTTCTTGGGGCCGAACTTCTCGGACTCGAGCGTCACGGCCAGGATCACGGGCTTGAGGCGGGTGCCGTTGCAGACCCGGCACGGGACCTCGCGCATGAAGCCCTCGAGGCGTTCACGGTTGGTCTCGGAGTCGGTCTCCTCGTGGCGGCGCTCGAGGTAGGTGATCGCGCCTTCGAACTCGGTGTAGTAGGACCGCTCGCGGCCGTAACGGTTCTTGTAGCGCACGTGGACCTTGGTGGGGTGGCCACGCAGGATCGCCTCGCGTACCTGTTCGGGCAGGTCACCCCATGGTGTGTCGGCGCTGAAGCCCATCTCGTCGGCCAGTGCGCCGATCAGCCGGGAGAAGTAGTCGGCGACGTGCGCGGACGACCACGGCGCGACGGCACCCTCGTTGAGCGACTTGGCATCGTCGGGCACCACGAGCTCGGGGTCGACCTCCATGCGGGTGCCGATGCCGTGGCACTCGGGGCAGGCGCCGAACGGTGCGTTGAACGAGAACGAGCGCGGCTCGAGCTCGTCGACCTCGAGCGGGTGGTCGTTGGGGCAGGCGAGCTTCTCGGAGAACCGGCGGGTGCGGTGCGCGTCGTCCTCGGGCAGGTCGACGAAGTCGATGATGACGAGGCCGTCGGCGAGCCCGAGCGCGGTCTCGACCGACTCGGTCAGGCGCTGCTTCTGGTTGCCCTTGACCTGCAACCGGTCGACGACGACGTCGATCGTGTGCTTCTTCTGCTTCTCCAGCTTGGGCGGCTCGTCGGCGAGCATGTGGGTCTCGCCGTCGACGATCGTGCGGCTGAAACCCTGGGACTGCAGCTGGCGGAACAGCTCGCCGTACTCGCCCTTGCGCCCGCGGATGATCGGTGCGAGCACCTGGAAACGGGTGCCCTCGTCGCCGGCCATGATGCGGTCGACGATCTGCTGCGGTGTCTGGCGGGCGATCGCCTCGCCGCACACGGGGCAGTGCGGCCGTCCGGCGCGGGCATAGAGCAGGCGGAGGTAGTCGTAGACCTCGGTGATCGTGCCGACGGTCGAGCGGGGGTTGCGCGAGGTCGACTTCTGGTCGATCGAGACGGCCGGCGACAGACCCTCGATGAAGTCGACGTCGGGCTTGTCCATCTGACCGAGGAACTGCCGGGCGTACGCCGACAGGGACTCGACGTAGCGGCGCTGGCCCTCGGCGAAGATCGTGTCGAACGCCAAGGACGACTTGCCCGATCCCGAGAGGCCCGTGAACACGATCAGCGAGTCTCGTGGGAGGTCGAGTGAGACGTCCTTGAGATTGTGCTCTCGTGCGCCGCGGATGACGAGGCGGTCGGTCACTGGCTCCCCTGAGATGATTGGTGGTTGCGGGCTGAATCGTGGCCCACCCCATTGTATGGAGCGGGTCCGACAGAAACCTGCTGAGCGACCGTACGCTCCCTCACAGCCTCCGCTGCCCGACGCCGGTGTGGGGCGGTGACTTGGCGTCCAGGGCTATGGACGCTAGGTCACCGCTGACCGACAGGCGGTGACTTGGCGTCCACTTCGTCGTGCGGCCTGGACGCTGGGTCACCGCTCGGCGGGCCTCTGGCAGGCTGGGCGCATGACGTACACGGGAGAGGTCGAGGTCGGCGGTCCGGCGGACGTGCAGGTGGCCGGCGACCTGATGATCACCAAGGTCGCGGTCGGCGAGATGAACAACAACGCCTACCTGCTGCGCTGCGTCCTCACCGGCGAGCAGGTCCTGATCGACGCGGCCAACGACCACGAGACGCTGCTCGGCCTGATCGGCACCGGCGGCCTGGCCCGGGTCATCACGACCCACCGGCACGGTGACCACTGGCAGGCCCTCGCCACGGTCGTCGAGCGAACGGGTGCCGAGACCGTCGCCGGCGAGGACGACGCCGACGAGCTCCCGGTGCCGGTCACGACCCGCGTACGTACGGGGGCCCGGGTGCGCGTCGGCTCCTGCGAGCTCGAGGTCATCGAGGTCGTCGGCCACACGCCGGGCTCGATCGTGCTGGCGTACGACGACCCCGACGGCATCGTGCACCTGTTCACCGGCGACTCGCTCTTCCCCGGCGGCGTCGGCAAGACCTGGTCGCCGGAGGACTTCGCCACGCTGATCGACGACGTGGAGGCCAAGATCTTCGCCCGGTTCGACGACGACACGCGGGTCTACCCGGGCCACGGCAACGACACGACCCTCGGTGCCGAGCGTCCGCATCTCGCCGAGTGGCGGGCACGCGGATGGTGACCAGTCCCGATACCCGCATCGAACCACCCACCACCGGCGACGAGCGGACCATCCTCACCACGATGCTGGACTGGCACCGGGCGACGCTCCACCTGAAGTGCTCCGGGCTCTCCGACGAGCAGCTGCGCCATCACGCGGTGCCGTCCTCCGACGTGACGCTGCTCGGGCTCCTGCGACACCTCGCCGGGGTCGAGCGCTGGTGGTTCCAGGTGGTCATCGCCGGAGAAGACGCCCCTGCGCCGTACGACACCGACGGGTTCACCAAGCTCGAGGAGTCGACCGGCGATCAGGCCCGCACCGTGCTCGACGAGCACATCGGCCTCTCACGCGACATCACGGCAGCGCGGTCGCTCGATGAGGTGGGGAAGCATCCGCGGAGCGGCGAGCCGTTCACCCTGCGCTGGGTCCTTGTCCACATGATCGAGGAGTACTCCCGCCACAACGGTCATGCGGATCTGATCCGCGAGGCGATCGACGGCGAGACCGGCGAGTAGACCGACATCAACTGACACGGGTGGCGGTCACCAACGCCGCGATCGTGCGAGGAGCACACGGCGCAAGCTCCCGATCACAGGTCGTCGTGGTGGCCGTAGCTCTCGAACGCTGCCTGGGCGAACGCGAGCAACAGGCCGGTCACCGCAGACAGGATCGCGATCGCGAGTGCGACGTAGCCCCAGGGCTCGCGGTCGACCTCGTCGGCTCGAGCGAACGCCACGATCGTCGCGGAACCGGCTGCGACGAACACAAGGAGAGCAGTCCACATGGCCCACCGCCGGTGGTGCTCATGGAGTGTCACAGTCCTGCGCCTGCGCGCCATACCTTCATCGTGCGCTCGGCGGGAGACCCGTGCAACAGGTACGAGCTATTCGTCGCGGGGCAGTGACACGTACACCGCGTTGACCGCGACGGCCTGCTCGAGCTCGGTCGAGAGCCCCGCGAAGAACTGCGAGCGGTACGTCTCGTCGGTGACCGCGTAGACGGTGAAGTAGAGACCGGCGAACGAGGCGAGGAACACGGCGACCTGGAACAGCTCGTTGGTCAGCGGCAGGTGCTTGCCGAGCGATGAGGGCAGGTCGTGGACCGTCGCCTGCTGGGTCCACGAGATGATCGTGTCGTCAGGGATCGTGAGGCGACCGAACACCACGAAGAACGCGAACAGGCCGAAGCTCAGCAGCAGCACCTGGATCGCCTGGTTGAACAGCAGGACGAGCACCAGGTTGGCCCGGGCGAACCGGGGCAGGTCGGCCGGCGCTGCCGTGATCTGCCGGGCCGCCTCTGCCGCCGGTGTCCCGACGCAGCAGTCGGCCAGCCGTTCGCCGGCGACCTCGCGCTCGACCCTGCGCACCTCTTCGGGCAGGCGTACGAGCAGGAACGCCGTCGCGATCACCGCGAAGAAGGCGACCGCCGACCAGAGCACGTTGCGCGACATCAGCGCCGCGACCTGCCACACCTCGGCGTTGATGAACAGGAACGTCACGGCGAGCAGCAGCAGCGGCAGGGCACGCGTCAGCAAGGGGAACATCAGGCCCAGCGACCCGAACGTACGACGCACGGCCCAGCGCAGCATCGTGCCCATGCGCAGCAGGCGTCCCGCGAAGAGGCCGAGCAGCCCCAGGAGGGTGGCGACGCCGGTGAAGATGCCCCATGCGCGGCCTTCGTCGACGAAGATGCCCACGCTGATGCCCCCGGCAATGGCGACCGCGGCGATCAGCACGATGACGGCGGTGATGCGCTTCCTCGACAGCCACCGCTCGACCCGGTCGGCGTGATCGCCGGAAAAGTACGGCAGACCGTGGTCGTCGAACCAGTCCTCGATCTCCGAGGCCGTACGCGCGTGGGAGGTGGGCACGTCAGAAGGTGACGGGTAGCTCGTCGACGCCGTAGACGAAGGACAGCTGCCGGAAGCTCAGCTCCTCCTGGGGCTTCGCCAGCGCGAGATCGGGGAACCGCTGGAACAGTCGCGGCAGCGCGATGCGCAGCTCCATGCGGGCGAGCTCCGCGCCGATGCAGCGGTGGATGCCGTGGCCGAAGGCCAGGTGCCCGCTCGCGGGGATGCGGTGGGGGTCGAACTCGTCGGGCCGCTCCCCCGCCGAGCCCGGATCGCGGTTGGCGCCACTCAGCGAGGCCAGGACGACGTCGCCGGCCCTGAGCTGCTGGCCGAACAGCATCATGTCCTGCTTGGCGAACCGCGGGAACGCGACCTGCACGACCGACAGGT
>NZ_JAKFCB010000254.1:0-10360 GCF_036676885.1 Aeromicrobium sp. | reverse complement strand
CGCCGCCGGGTCTTCCTGCCGATCACCCGCGTGACCTCGCTCGACTCCGGCCAGATCATCACGACCGGTGTCCTCAACGTCCGCAAGTTCGTGCAGCGCCGCACCGAGACGCTCGCGATCCACGAGCTGTTCGACCGCACCGTGACGTTGCCCGACGGCACCACCGGCACGGTCTACGACCTCGCGATGGAGCAGGACACCCGCCGCGACTGGCACGTCAGCACGGTCGCCGTGCAGGGGGGCGGCAAGCGCTTCGGCCGCCGCGGCCCCCACCAGGTGCTCGAGTGGGACGAGGTCAAGGGCCTGACGACCGAGGAGGCCGGCCAGGGCGCGACCCACCTGCTCGCGACGATGGACGAGATGCGCGCGGCCGACCTCGCCAATGCACTTCGCGACCTCGCCCCCAAGCGCCGCATGGAGGTCGTCACCGAGCTCGACGACGAGCGCCTCGCCGATGTGCTGGAGGAGCTGCCCGAGAAGGATCAGGTCGAGATCCTCGGTGTGCTCGATCCCGAGCGCGCGTCCGACGTCCTCACCGAGATGGACCCCGACGACGCGGCCGACCTGCTCGGCGAGCTCCCCACGGCGGTCGCCGAGGCGCTGCTCGCGTTGATGGAGCCCGACGACGCCGAGGACGTACGCCGGCTGCTGACGTACGAGGAGCGCACCGCCGGCGGCATGATGACGACCGAACCGGTCGTCCTGCCTCCTGACGCGACGATCGCCGACGCCCTGGCGCGCATACGCAATCCCGACCTGATCCCGGCGCTCGCGTCGATGGTCTACGTGTGCCGCCCGCCGCTGGAGACGCCGACCGGCAAGTTCCTCGGCATCGTGCACTTCCAGGCCCTGCTGCGTGAACCACCCTCGACGCTGGTCAGCGCGATCGTCGACAACGACATCGACTGGCCCCGCCCCGACGCCTCGCTCGAGCACGTCGCCAACCTGCTCGCCGCCTACAACATGGTCGCGCTGCCGGTCGTCGACGAGAACGCCCACCTGCTCGGGGCGGTGACCATCGACGACGTGCTCGACCACCTGCTCCCTGAAGGCTGGCGCGAGCAGGACGACACTGAGTCGGCTCCCACGGGAGGCCCTGAGGTGATCGCACATGGCTGACCGCGCCCGCCTCGACCAGCCCCGCTCGGTCCGCCGCTCGTTCCGGCCGCGCCGCGAGCCCGACCCCGAGCGCTTCGGGCGTTTCGCGGAGTCGACGGCCCGCTTCCTCGGCACCGCCACGTTCATCGCGTGGATGACGGTCTTCGTCGCGATCTGGGTCGTCTGGAACATGCCGTACGGCCCCGACCGGCACCGCTGGGATGACTACCCGTTCATCTTCCTCACCTTGATCCTGTCGCTGCAGGCGTCGTACGCCGCACCGCTGATCCTGCTGGCGCAGAACCGCCAGGAGGCACGTGACCGGGTGACGCAGGAGCAGGAACGCGACGCCAACGCGCAGGCCAACGCCGACATGGAGTTCCTCGCCCGCGAGGTCGCCAGCCTGCGAATCGGACTCGGCGAGGTCGCCACCCGCGACTTCATCCGCGGCGAGCTGCGCACCCTGATGGCCGACCTCGACGAGCGCGACGCCGAGGACGAATCGAGGAACTGACCGCTCAGCGCGCGAAGATTCCCGGCCAGACCCGTACCGCTGCGACTCAGCGGTTCCGCTGCACCCTTGACTCGTCCCACACCGGCTCGTCGGACTCGTAGACCCGGCCATCGGCGCCGAACACCAGGAACCGGTCGAAGCCGCGCGCGAACCAGCGATCGTGGGTCACCGCGATCACGGTGCCCTCGAACGTCGACAGCGCCTGCTCGAGTGCCTCGGCCGAGTGCAGGTCGAGGTTGTCCGTCGGCTCGTCGAGCAGCAGCAGCGTGGCATTCGACAGCTCGAGCAGCAGGATCTGGAACCGCGCCTGCTGGCCGCCCGACAGCTGCTCGAAGACCTGGTCGCCGGCCTTGGCCAGCCCGTAGCGGTCGAGCGCCTTGGCCGACCCCTCGTGCCCCATCCCCCGCCGGTGGCCGTCGCCGTGATGCAGGATCTCCAGCAGCGTGCGGCCGAGCAGCGAGGGGTGCTCGTGCGTCTGGGCGAACCAGCCAGGGCGTACGCGCGAGCCGAGCTTGGCCATGCCGGTGTGGTCGACCGGCGGCGGGATGACGTCGCCGACCGGCTCGTGCTCGATGTCGGGCCGAGAGCCGCCCGCGGCGAGCAGCCGCAGGAAGTGCGACTTGCCCGAGCCGTTGCTCCCGAGCACCGCGACACGCTCGCCGAACCAGATCTCGAGGTCGAACGGCTTCATGAGCCCCGTGAGCTCGACCTGCTCGGCGACGACCGCACGCTTGGCCGTACGCCCGCCGTCGAGCCTCATCCGCAGGTTCTGCGCGATCGGCACGGCCTCCGGCGGCCCCTCGCGCTCGAAGCGGTCGAGCCGGGTCTGCGCCGCCTGGTAGCGCGCCGCCATGTCGGAGTTGTAGGCCGCCTTCTGCCTGTACATCAGCACGAGTGCCTTGAGCTTGGCGCGCTCCTCGTCCCAGCGCAGCCGTCGCTCCTCGAGCTTGGCGTTGCGCTCGATCCGCGCCTGCAGGTACGTCGAGAAGTGCCCCGGGTGAACCCACAGCGAGCTGCCGGCCGCACCGGGCTCGAGCGTCGCGATGCGTTGCGCGACGCGCTCGATCAGCTCGCGGTCGTGGCTCACGAACAGCACGGTCTTGGGCGACTCGACGAGCTGCTCCTCGAGCCATCGCTTGGCCGGCACGTCGAGGTAGTTGTCGGGCTCGTCGAGCAGCAGCACCTGCTCCGGTCCGCGCAGCAGCGCTTCGAGCACGAGCCGCTTCTGCTCGCCGCCGGACAACGTCGTGACCTGCCGCCACTGCGCCTTCTGGAACGGCACCCCGAGCGCCGAGACGGTGCACATGTCCCACATGGCCTCGTGCTCGTAGCCGCCCGCGTCGCCCCAGTCGACGAGCGCCTGCGCGTACGCCATCTGGTCGCGCTCGTCGTCGCGCTCCATCATGAGCAGCTCCGTGCGATCGACCTCGGCCGCCGCCTTGCGGACGGCAGGCGGCGCGACGGAGACCAGCAGGTCCCGCACGGTCGACTCGTCGCGCACCGAGCCGATGAACTGCCGCATCACGCCGAGCCCCCCGGAGATCGTGACGGCGCCTTCGTGCGGCTCCAGGTCACCCGTCGCGATGCGCGTCAACGTCGTCTTGCCGCTGCCGTTGGGCCCGATCAACGCGACCTTCCTGCCCTCGCCCACCCGCAGGCTGACCTCGTCGAGGAGGGGTCGGCCGTCGGACAGCGTGAAGCTGATCGAGTTCAGGTCGAGGTGTCCCATCCCGACATCCTCGCAGCCTTCAAGTTGAAGGACTCCGCAACGTGAGGAACAGTGGGAGATTCACCCAGACATCCATTGAACGGGAGAAACACGTGCTCACGATGACCGACAACGCAGCAGATGTGGTCCAGAAGATCGTCGAACAGACCGTGGCAGAAGAACAGGCCGGCCTGCGGATCAGCCAGGAGGCGGACGAGTCACTCGCCCTGACGCCTGCCGCGGCGTCCGAGCCCGGCGACCAGGTCGTGGAGGAGAACGGCGCCCGGGTGTTCCTGGACGAGGGCGCCGCCGCCGTGCTCGACGACAAGGTCCTCGACGCCAAGGTCGAGGCCGACGGCTCGGTGCAGTTCGCGGTCGGCACCCAGGACTGACCCTATCCTCATCCTGGGCCAGAATTGAACACGTTCAATTATTGGCCTAGGATGAGGCCATGAGCCCCTCCCCGCTGAGGACCGTCGCCATCGCCGGCGCGTCCGGCTACCTCGGCCAGCACCTCGTCCGTACGCTCACCGCTCGCGGGATCGACGTACGTACGATCGGCCGCGGCGCGTCCAGCGACGCGTCATGGGACGCCCCACAGGGACTCGTCGACATGCTCGACGGCGCCGACCTGCTGGTCAACTTCGCGGGGCGATCCGTGAGCTGCCGCTACACCAAGCGCAACGCCGACGCGATCATCTCGTCGCGCACCGAGACGACAGCCGCGCTCGGACGGGCACTCGCCGCCACGCCGCGGCCCCCGCAGCTGTGGATCAACTCGAGCACCGCCACGATCTACCGCGACTCACGTGACCGACCGATGGACGAAGTCACCGGCGAGCTCGGCACAGGATTCTCGGTCGGTGTGGCGCGTGCCTGGGAGCACGAGCTCTTCTCCGCGCCGACGCCCGTCCGCAAGATCGCCCTCCGCATGTCGATCGTCCTCGGAGCCGGCGGTGGCGCCCTCAACCCCTTCATCAACCTCGCCCGCACGGGATTCGGCGGGCCGATGGGCGACGGGGACCAGCGCTTCAGCTGGGTCCATGTCGACGACGTCGTCTCGGCCATCACGTACGCGTTCGAGCACCCGGAGGTCTCCGGCCCGGTCAACGTCGCCGCGCCCGAGGTCGTGACCAACGCCGAGCTGATGCGCCAGGTCCGTGCCACGCTCGGCCGGCCGTGGGGCCTGCCGCTCCCGGCGTGGGCGCTCGAGGCCGGAGCCCGCATCATCCGCACCGAGACGGAGCTCGTCCTCAAGAGCCGCTGGGTCGACTCCCGGGTGCTGCGGGAGTCGGGGTTCGAGTTCGCCCACCCGTCGTTGCGAGCCGCGCTCGACCAGATCGCCGGTCATACTCCCCGCGGCCTGCTCCCGGTCGCCCTGGGCTGACCCGGCCCTTAGGTCACACCCAGGTATCACCGCAGGTATGCCCCCGTACGATGGAGACATGGCAGTGGTCACCGAAGAGCAAGTCCGTGAAGCCCTCAGCAAGGTCAACGACCCTGAGATCAAGCGACCCATCACCGAGCTCGGGATGGTCGACGGCATCACGATCGAGGAAGCGCAGATCACCGTACGCCTGCTGCTGACGGTGTCCGGCTGCCCGCTCAAGGACACCCTCAACCGCGACATCACCGCCGCGGTCGCCACGGTCGCCCCGGCGCACGCCGTCGTCGTCGACATGGGCGTCATGACCGACGAGCAGCGCAAGAGCATGCAGGAGCTGCTCCGCGGCGGCCGCACCGAGAAGGAGATCCCGTTCGCGCAGGCCGGATCCCTGACCAAGGTCTTCGCGGTCGCGTCGGGCAAGGGCGGCGTCGGCAAGTCGACCGTCACGGTCAACCTGGCGCTCGCGATGGCCAAGCGCGGCCTCAAGGTCGGCATCATCGACGCCGACATCTACGGACACTCGATCCCCGACATGCTGGGCGTCGGCGACCTCCGCCCGACCCAGGTCGAGGACATGATCATGCCGGTCCCGGTCAAGGGCATGAAGGTCATCAGCATCGGCATGCTCAAGCCCCGCAAGGACCAGGTCGTCGCGTGGCGCGGGCCGATGCTCGACCGGGCGCTCGTGCAGATGCTCAGCGACGTCTACTGGGGTGACCTCGACGCCCTGCTCCTCGACCTGCCGCCCGGCACGGGTGACGTGGCGATCAGCCTGGGCCAGCACCTGCCCAACGCCGAGGTCGTCGTCGTGACGACACCGCAGCCGGCCGCCGCCGACGTGGCCGAACGCGCCGGCACGATGGCCTCGATGATGCACCAGCGCGTCGTCGGCGTGATCGAGAACATGTCATACCTCCAGATCCCCGGCGGTGAGCGCATGGAGATCTTCGGCTCCGGTGGCGCCGCCAAGGTCGCCGAGACGCTCAGCGCGCGCTTCGGCTACGACGTGCCGATGCTGGGCCAGATCCCGCTCGACCAGACGCTCCGCGAAGGCGGAGACGCCGGCGATCCGATCGTCGAGACCGATCCCGACTCCGAGGCCGCCAAGATCCTGCAAGGTGTCGCCGACCAGCTGAGCGGCCGCTCCCGGGGCCTCGCCGGCATGCAGCTCGGGCTTGCTCCGGCCGGACGGCTCTAGGCGCGACACATGTTCGGCATGGGCCTGCCCGAGATCGGGGTGATCCTGGTCGTGGCATTGCTCGTGTTCGGGCCCGAGAAGCTCCCTGAGATCGCCAAGCAGGCCGGCGGCTTCGTACGTACGCTCCGCCAGATGGCCGAGAACGCCAAGAACGACCTGGGGCGCGAGATGGGCCAGGATTTCTCCGACCTCAACCTCCGCGACCTCGACCCGCGTGAGATCGTGCGCAAGAACTTCCTCGACGACGACACGACGCCGTCACCCACGAGGGAGCAGCGCATCCTGCGGCCCGGCGAGACCCCGCCGTACGACCCCGAGTCGACCTAGGCCGCGTCGAGCCAGGTCGCCATGCGGTCGAGGCCGTCGCGTACGCGCTCGGTCGGCGTCTCCTCGTGCGAGCCTCGGGGCAGCTGGGACACCGCCTGCTCGACGCGGCCGCGATCGGCATCGGTCACGATCGTGTAGACCACGCCGTCGTCGTCCCACGTGACGACCATCGGCTCGCCCTCACGCACCCAGACGTGCGAGCCACCCATCTCGGTGTGCTCGAACCCCTCGACGCTGTCGCGGTCCAGTGACCCGTTCTGCTCGAACAGGTTGAGCTTGGCGCTGCCGTTGGAATAGCTGAGCGCGACGACCTCCCCGTGATCAGCGAACGCTCCGGAGACCCGGTGCAGGTCACCGCCGAGCGTCGCGAGGCAGGGCCAGCCGGATCCGTCGAGCTCGTCCAACGTCGCGTCCTCGATGACGTGGCCGGCCGGCACCGCCGTGGCACCGAAGAAGTCCGCGGCATAGCTGTTGAACGGCGGGGCGACCTCGTCACCCACGCCCTTCTCCGCGCCACCCACGGCGTAGGCGGTCATGACGACGGCGACCGAGGCGCTGACCAGCACGACACCGGCGCGGAAGGGCACGGAGCGGCGTACGCGGACCCACCAGCCGTCGCGAGCCGGTGGCGCGGCAGCCAGGCCGGCCAGCGAGGCCAGGAGCTCGGGCGGCGGCTCGGGCGCCTTGACGGTGGACATGCGGGACTTGAGCAGGCGTTGCTGTCGTACGGCCTTGGCGCAGGCGTCGCACGTCTGGAGATGCGTCAGCGCTTCGCGCGTCGCCGGATCGGACAGCTGTCCGTCCACGAACGCCGCAACGTCGGCACCCAGATGAGCCATCAGATCCCAACCGGCCCCACAAAACGGGTCCGACCCTTGCGGGGTGCACGGTGAGCGAGCGTCTCGCGCAGCTGCGTGCGGCCGCGGTGGATGCGGGAACGGACGGTGCCGAGCTTGACCCCGAGGACGTCGGAGATCTCCTCGTAGGACAGGCCTTCGATGTCGCACAGGACGACGGCCACACGGAACTCGTCGGACAGCGAGGACAGGGCCATCTCGATGTCGGGGTCGAAGTTGGCGTCGTGGACCGCGGACTCCGGCAGGATCTCCGAGCTCAGCAGCCGGTCCTCGGCGCCCTCGTGGAAGCCGTCCATGCGCAGGCGTGACTTGCGGCGTACGCGGTCGAGGAAGAGGTTCGTCGTGATGCGGTGCAACCAGCCCGGGAAGTTGCCCGGCTCGTAATTGTCGAGCGAGCGGAAGACGCGGATGAACACGTCCTGCGTCAGGTCCTCGGCGTCCTGGCGGTTGCCGGTCAGGCGATAGGCAAGCCGGTAGACCCGGGCGGAATTCTCCGCCACGATGTCGTCCCAGTTGAGCGTTGCCGTGGTCACGTCGTCTGCCTTCATGTGTTGATCGTTCACCCCGTACCTGAGAGAACGCACGGAATCACCTGACTGTTCCCCAGATTCCGGACGCGTCACACGGTTGAGCCTCCGCTGTCAACGGCGTGTGCGCGGATAGTCTTGCCTTGACAAACCGCGACCGAGGAGCCGACCATCACCACCGCAGCCAGCCTGGCGTACGCCGAGGACTTCCTGAGCGAGGACGATCACCTTGCCGCTGCGAGGCGTCGGTCCGACGAGGTCGGAGTCGTCCCGGTCGGCCCCGGCGGCGGCGCGGCCCTGTCCTTCCTCGCTTCAGTCGTGCAGGCCAAGGCGGTCGCCGAGATCGGCACCGGCACCGGCGTGTCCGGGTTGTGGCTCCTGCGCGGCATGCAGCCCGACGGCGTCCTGACATCGGTCGACCTCGAGGCCGAGCACCAGCGGCTGGCCCGCGAGACGTTCACCGATGCCGGATACGCGCCGCAGCGGTTCCGGTTGATCGCCGGTGCCGGGCTCGATGTCATGCCGCGGCTGACGGACGCCGGCTACGACGTCGTGTTCCTCGACGGCGACAAGGTCGAGTACGGCGAGTACCTCGACCAGGCGATGCGCCTCGTACGTCCCGGCGGCATCATCGTGTTCGACAACGCCCTGTGGCACGACCGGGTCGCCGATCCGGCGCAGCGCGACCCCGAGACCTCGGCGATCCGCGACGTCGTGCAGCGGGTCAGGAACGACGAGCGGCTCCGCAGCGTGCTGCTGCCGCTCGGCGACGGCCTGCTGGCCGCTCAGCTGCTCACGTAGCCATCTCACGCCACAACGGCAGCCGCACCACGAAGCTCGCACCCGGATGGTGATCGGGATCGAGCGTGATGCTGCCGCCCATCGACGTGACGATCTCGCGTGAGATGGCCAGGCCGAGCCCGGAACTGTGCCCGGTACGGACGCGCGCATCGTCCGCACGCGCGAACCGCTCGAAGACCCGCTCACGAAGGTCCTCCGGAATGCCGGCGCCGTCGTCCGCAACCGTCAGGACAGCCTCGCCATCGCGCTCGACCAGCGACACCGTGACGGACGATCCGCCGTGTTGTCGGGCGTTCTCGAGCACGTTGCGTACGACCCGGGCGAGGTGGGTCGGATCGCCCACGACCTGTGCCGCCGACACGGACGAGCTGTCGATCGCCAGGCCCCCGGCCTCGCGCATGCGACTGACCTCGCGCATCACGACGTCGTCGAGGTCCACGGCCTCGCGTCTGCCGAGGGTCCCGTCACCGTCGCTCTTCGCCAGCAGCAGGAGGTCGTCGACGAGACGCTGCAGGGACTCTGTCTCATCGAGCAGGCTCTGCTGCGTTGCCGAGTGATCCGCGCTGTCCGGCTGGGCCATGTCGACCTCGAGCTCCGCGCGCATCCTGGCCAGCGGGCTGCGAAGCTCATGGGACGCATCCGCGACGAAGCGCTGCTGCCGCGCCGCGGAGGCCTCGAGGCGTCCGAGCATGAGGTTCATGGTCTGTGCGAGCCGGGCCACTTCGTCGTGGGTGGTGGGCTCGGGCACGCGCCGGTCGAGGCTGCTTCCGCTGATCTCGGCGACCTGGCGGCGGATCTGCTCGACCGGGCGGAGGACCCGGCCGACCAGGATCCAGACGAGTCCGGCGAGCAGCAGCGTTGCGGCAGGCATCGCCACGCTGAGTCCGCGGATCAGTGTCGAGACGCTCTCGTTGACGTCGTCGAGCGGCGTTGCCGTGCGGATCACCACACCTGCGTGGCGCACGGACATCGCTCGGTACTCGCCCTCGCCGCGCGGTACGTGCACGGACTGGAACTCGGGCTTGTCTCCCGCGGGCAGGGGCAGGTCAAGACCGCCCGGCGATGTCGCCGTCTCCGCGACGATGCGGCCCGACACGTCGATGACCTGTGCAAAGGCATCGTCATCGCCCTGGCCCGTGAGGACCTCGGGCAGTGATCGGTCGTCCAGCTGGCTCGCGATCGTGTTGCCCTGGCGCTCGAGGGTCTCGTCGACGCTCTCGACCAGCGTGTGCCGCTGGACGGCCACCAGCGCGGCGCCCGTCATCACCAACGAGATCAGCACGAGCGCCGCAGCCAGCAGGGTCGTCCTGGCCCGCACACCCCAGACCATGTCAGCCCGCGCTCAGCCGGTAGCCCGCACCCCGTACGGTCTCGATCGTCGCCCGGCTCGACCGATGCTCGAGCTTGCGCCGGAGCCTGCCGACGTACACCTCGACGATGTTGGGGTCGCCGTCGAAGTCGTCGCTCCACACCTCGTCGAGGATCTGACGCTTGGACACCACCTGACCGCAGTGACGTACGAGGTGGAACAGGACATCGAACTCCCTGGAGGTGACCGACAGCTCCTCGTCGCCGACCCGCACGCGATGGCCGAGCGGATCGAACTCGAGATCCCCTGCTGCCAATGGCGCGGGCACCGAGGTGCTGCCGCGACGGATCAACGCGTGCAGGCGGGAGACCAGCACAGGGAACGAGAACGGCTTGACCACGTAGTCGTCGGCCCCGACATCCAGTCCCTCAGCCTCGTCGAGCTCGCCGTCCATCGCGGTCAGCATCAGGATCGGTGTCCAGTTTCCCGCGGCGCGGAGGTCGCTGCACACCCGGTAGCCGTTGAGTCCCGGGAGCATCAAGTCGAGCACCACGACGTCGTACGATCCCTCGGTCGCCCGCCACAGCCCGTCGACACCGTTGTTGGCGATGTCCACCGTGAAGCCCTCGGGCTG